>JBGVEZ010000196.1:0-34228 GCA_045120555.1 Eubacteriales bacterium | reverse complement strand
GGAAATCGGCAGCCTTCTCCTTTGGCATCGATACAAACGCGGTTGGTGAGACCGCAGCCGTATACGATCGCGATTACGGCTCACCTCTTGACGAAAACAGAACGCTCGACGCAACAAATCCATGCCGGGAGCTTTCCCCTCTCATATATCCCATCTCCTTCGGCAAAGCACGAAGGGAAGCCGTTATCAGCTTCTACGATACGGCAGGGAACGACCTTTGCAGCGAGGAGCATATAAAAATAAAGAACAGATGCCTGTCCGTCGCGGGCGGTATCCTGTTCCTCATCGATCCGCTTCAGATAAACAGCGTCCGACAAAGGCTTTGCGGCAAGGTCGCATTGCCCCCAAAATCCGATGATGCGTGTAGGGTGCTTGAAAGCGTTGTAAGCCTGATCTACCGATTTAATAATCAAAAGCCGGGCAAGCTTATCGATATACCGATCGCCGTCACCTTCACAAAGCTCGACCTGCTCATAAGTCACGGTATCATCGACCGGAACGGATCTGCGGCAGGTGACGGAATGCACGAAGCAAGGGGCGCCTTCGTACGCTCGGATGCGGATGAGGTAAGGCGTGAGCTTTCTGCGCTTGCGGAGGAGTATTTCAGCGACGAAATGCTCGCATATCTCTCGTGCTTCAGGCATAAGGAGATGTTCGCCGTCTCCGCCCTCGGAAGCGATCCCGTCAACGGCAGACTAACAGCTCCCGTAGCCCCAAAGCGTGTCCTCGATCCGCTTCTCTGGATATTTGCGGAGAAGGGATTTGTAAAGAAAGTAAAGTAACACACCGCGGTCGAAAAAACGTCCGACCGAACGCCGTGACATGCGGCACGCAACCATTATAACGATAATTAAGATAATTAAGAAAGGAAAGGATCAATTCTATGTTAGCAAGCCAAATTATTTATACCGCGTGCGGTAAAACAAAGAAGGGCGATTTTGAAACATGGTCTAAAAGTGTGGATATAACTGCAATTGAAGATGAAGAGATATGTAAGAAGATGAGCTACAAGCGTCTTAAAGAGCATCCTCCGTATCCCACACAGAAGGAGATCGACGAGATCTTCCCGAAGAAATTCTCATATTTTAAGCTTTCAAGCGGCAGATACTGCATCGCAATGTCCACCTACGTCGGAAAGGTATACAGCGACGAGGACGACAGATCCGGTAACTACGTTATGCACGGCTACGTCTTCGATGAGCCGAAGGACTTCGTTTCCGTCGACTTCTTCGCGCACGAGATGTTCAAGCAGACCATCTCCCGTGAGGAGTGGTGCGATATCGGAGCTCCCGCCTCCCTTCCGCAGGTGAATTTCCCCGACAGCACCGCAGGCATCTCGGATAGCGACCTTCGTGAATTCTTCACACCCGCAAGGCTTGAAAAGCTGAAGCTGCTCGTTCAGGCGGTGCGCAACTCCCTGACAACAGACGAGCAGGTAACCTTCCATGACGATTACGCCAATATTCCGTATTGGTACAAGGGCATCAGCCTCTGCTTCGATAAGGCAACTCAGAACGAGCTTACCTTCTGCACCTTCTTCACACCCGGCTATACGAACACCACGGCAAATCCCGGCGCACCCGAGATCGATGTGAAGATCAGAAACGTCCACCCGTTAAGACCCGGCTCCCCTCAGTTCATCTATCAGGACGAGGCTGCGGAAGGCAAGTATGCGTTCAATTTTGAATCGGACATCTGTCCTGCAAATATCACCGTTTCCAACTTCGTTGACAGCATCGTTGACTTCATCGTCCGCGATACCGACGTAATGAAGACCATCGTTGAGGAGGTCGGTGCGATCTGTCATAAGTGCGGAGTAGATCCCGATACAGCACTCAATATTTCTTATCTCCTTAAGGGCGATCTCGCGTCTCTTAACGATAATTACGCTCTTATCGAATCGCTTATCCGTGTTTTTGAGCAGTATTATCCCGAGCGCATTCCGGATACTGCGGATACAATTTACAATTACGCGTTCCGTGACGGCAGATGGCTGCTTTCGCCCTCAATTAAGTTCTTCTATAATTTCATAACCGAAAACGCAACCATCGTTACAAAGGCGGATATGGTTACCCTCTACCTTGAGAACCTCAATGCTTTCGGCGTAAGAGAGGGTGCAGATGCGCTTGAATATTGCCGCAGCGTTAAGGATAATGTTCCGTTCGCGAGATGGGAATACCTTGAAAATTACCTCCTCGTTGACGAAGGACTTGAGACCTACAACGGCATCGCCGGCGCAGACAAGCTGAAGAGATTTTTCGTATATCACACCTACGCAAACGCTCTTCCCAGAATGAAGAACAACGATCCCTACAAAAAGAAGATCGCGCTCCACGTTGCAAGGGAAGTGCGCCGCGCTATCCGCGATGCGTACGATTCGAGTGAAATGGCTGAGCTCAGACTTCTTTGCTCGGTTATCGAAAAGATCGAGCCCACGTGGCCCTACAGTGCAATTAACAGCGCGCTTACCAAGATCAAGAACTCCGACGGAAGTACTCTCTTTGACGAATACGACAAGGAATTTGTGCTCGGAATTGCGGAGGAATTCTGCGGACGTAACGGTGCGGTATCTCTTATCATCGCTTGCGTAAGAAGCTCGGTAAATTCCCCCGACTTCTTCCTTCCCAGATACATTGCTCACGAGAACAAGAACCGCGAGCTTTATGCGGCGGTAATGACCGAGCTTATGAAGGACGATTCGATGCAGGGTTTTCTTCAGGACCTTAAATTCAAGAAGTTTGAGATGGCAGAGAATCCCTCGAACGAGGCGTTCCACGATTTCTTCCGTAACCGCTTCGTTAAGGGCGAGGACGAGATGAACGTATTCTGCCGCAAGATGATCACAAAGCTCGGCAGAAGCAGAGACGTTATCACCGACTGCTTCGATTGCATGAGAAACTATATCATTCCCGTAAAGGGAACTCTTGACGAGATCTGCGAGGAGAGACTTGATGATCTTGCAAATAAGCTGAGAGCGCTGATCTTTGCACAGAGTGCTGAAAGCATCAAAGATTACGTTGAAAAGCACGCATTTAAGAGCTTTGATGATCTTAACGCGCTCTGTACCGAGGCATTCGATGCGCCTCCTGTATACGAGGTCATGAAATTCTACGTTGAGATCATTCGTCCGTATACTACAGCGCAGATAACCGCTCCCGTAGCAAGCACCAGAACCTATACCGTCAACGCTCCGGATGCACAGCAGTCGGAGCAGGCTCAGACAGCGATTGACCCTGTAGCTCGCTTTGCTGAACGCAAAAAATCGCTTGTTCCCTGTGACGGCTCAAGATCAGAGGCGGAGGAAAAGGAGATATCCTCGTATATCATTAAATGGTATATGGGAAGCCTTATGAAGATCTACCTCAAGTTTGAGGATCCCATAAACTTCATCGCCGTTTTCAAGACGTTCTTCAGCGGCTACCGTATCGATTCGACAAACTCGTTTACCGATGCTTACGTCGAGGCGCTCACAGAGCTTAACGGGCCTGCAGGCGATCCCTGCAACGATTATATCAAGATGCTTCACGCAACCATCGTTTACAGAGGTCTGTGTGTTCCTTCTGCCCCGAAATCCGAGGAAATCTATACACAGATAATCGACGAGGCGTTTGCAAGGATCCAGAAGAAGCACAGCAAATTTGTTATTACCAAGCTCTTCGAGGTTTCGTCAACCAACCCCAAGTGGTCGGTAAAGCAGTACGATAAGCTTGTAGCCGCATATCTTAACGAGTATCAGGCAAAGGCAAAGGAAGGAAGCTTCTTTGGAAGGATCGCAAAGTTCTTGAAAAAGCATGAATCGGACGAAAAGAAGGCTCAGAAGGCGGCGCAAAAGGCTGCGAAGAAGGGCGGAGCACCCGATGAGACTGCCGCACAGCCCGAGCAGACCACAGAGACTGAATCGGCACAGGACGATCAGAACTGATCACGCGATTCAATACGTCCCCTCCGAAAAAGAGGGAGGGGACGGTACAAATAAAACAAATCAGGAAAGGCTCAACAATTACGTATGAAAAAACAACCCGCAAAGAAAAGCTTCTTTTTTGACGAGGGATACAGAAAGGTTGGAAGAGCGTTTGTAGGTGCTTGGGCAAGCACGTTTGACCCGAGAGCTATGAAGAGAATATTCTCAAACTTCTTTACGTTTATTCCGAATCTCATCGTATTTCTGATCATTACCGCAGGAAGAATAGTGATCAACATAATCCTCAGTATTCTTCTCGCTGCGATCTTTTTAAGTATAGCCCCACTCGTATGGATAAGCTATATTACCGTCGGATTTCTCGACTTCTTGTACCGACAGATAAGACGTATGTCGGTAGTGTGTACCATTTGTCAGCAGCGCTCTGATCTTCCGGTCTACATATGCCCGAAATGTAAGGTCGAGCATACACGTCTCGTGCCCAGCGCATACGGTATTCTTTACCGTACCTGCAACTGCGGACAAAAGCTTCCGACGACCTTCTTCAACGGACGACACAAGCTGGATTCTCATTGTCAGTTCTGTCCCACACCTACACCGGGTGGCGGACGTCAGATGGAGATCGTTATTCCCGTTATCGGCGGTCCGGGCTCGGGCAAGACCTGTCTTGTAACGACTGCTCTCAATTCAATAGAGAACAATCCCGTTCTCAGAGCTACTCATAACATTGATATCACCGGTCTTACAAAGAATGACTACGAGGAGATCATCACTGACATGAACTCCGGATATCTTCCTCCAAAGACCCGTGACATGGAGCTTAAGTATTATCAGTTCTACTTTACTCCCAAGACCGAGAAGATACCTCGCCTTGTATCCGTATGTGACGTCGGAGGAGAGGTCTTCAAGAAGGACTCGCTTGCAGAAAAGCAGATAGGCTTCCGTTATGCGAACTCCTTCCTCATCGTTGTGGATCCGCTTGCTGTTACCGACTACAGACGCGAGCTTGAAAGAAAGAACGTTAACGTGGTTGCATATAAGCCCAGCGATCTTGCCGTGGATCAGATGCTTGCAAGATTCATCGCTATGCTCGATAACTTCCGCGGAAGCAAAAATGGCGGTGCAGTAAAGAATGACGTTGCTATCGTGTTTACAAAGTGCGACATACCCGGACTTGACGCCGAAATAGGCAAATCTGCGGCGGCACTCTACGCTTCACGTAACGGCGTTTCACAGGAGCAGGCTCAGAATAAGCTTTGTGAGGACTTCCTCGTTAAGTACGGCGAAGCGAATTTCGTACAAACGATAAACAGCCGCTTCAAAAACGTACGCTACTTTACCTGTACGTCGCTCGGTGGCGTAAATCGCACAAAGTTCTCACCCGAGGACGTTGATAAGCCGGTTCTCTGGCTCATCGAAAGAGCAGTAGCTTATATAAAACGCAAGTAAGATACCATATCTTTAATTGAAAGGTAAACAATCTATATGTGGGAAATAATTGGAATGATAATTGCGGTTGTCATTTATCTGGCAATCGTTATACTCTGTCTCGGTGCATATCTCGCCATAATAGGCGCGGCTCTCATCGTCGGACTTGTAATCGGTGCAGGCTACGGAATTTACCTCGGCTGCAAGAATTATATAGTCTCACTACGGGAAAACTTCAAGTATACTAACTAAGGGGGAGCACTGAAATGGCAAAAAAATCTAACGGACAGCCCGCGAAAATAAATTATTTTTTCAAGGGCGGCTATATTGATCTTTGGAACACCATTAAGGGTAGCTTTGAAAATTTCGGTGACGACCTTTCCGATTCATGGTCAGAGGTAGTTGATAACGCCGAGGATTTCTGGGATGCCTTTACCGAGGTCGTTGAAGACATCATAAGCTTTGACTTCGACCTCATCGACTGGGGCGATATCGGAGATTCTATCGCAAGCATGTTCAAGCTCTGCTTCTACTTCTGCAAGTTCCTCTGTACGCTTATTATCACAACACTCGTATGCGTCGGTCTTTCCGCGCTTCATATTCTTATCCTCGCGTTAATAATGCTCGGTGCGTATGCAATATTCGGCTTCCTGTTCGTAGCTGACAGCACCTACTCGCTCATCAACGGAATTTCAAGTAACTGCGGTAACTGCCAGCGTCACTTCGTTCTTCCTCATTACAAGTGTCCTTCATGCGGAGTGATACATACAAAGCTGAAGCCCGGCAGATACGGTATCTGGACAAGAACCTGTGAATGCGGCGCAAAGCTTCCGACCACCTTCCTTAACGGCAGAGATAAGCTCAAGGCGTACTGCCCATTCCCGAGCTGCGGTGAGGAGATCGAGGACGGCGGTAAGCACGTTGACCTTTGTATCCCGATTGTCGGCGGAACAAGTTCAGGTAAGACCTGCTTTATCACTCAGGCTGTAACCAACGTAGGTAACAACGTCGCCGCCTACGGACTTGAATACCGTAAATACGGCGGAACCAACTCGGATTATGAAGCAAGCAAGGACATGATCGACAGAAAGTACACTCCCGATAAAACTCAGGAGTCAAGACTTTCCTATTTCCGCTTCTACCTTACTCCCAAGGACAGAAAGGTAAAGAACCTTGTCGCACTCTGTGACGTTGCGGGAGAAATCTATTCAAACGACGCATCCCTCGGCGGTCAGATCGGCTACCAGTACGCAAATGCATTCCTTCTCGTGGTCGACCCGCTTTCAGTCGTTGACTATAAGCGTACTCTCGAAAATACTCCCGGTGTAAACGTTGCCAAATACGGTGCCAGCCCCGAACGTATCGACGCTGTTGTCGGCAGACTTGTAGGACTTCTTCAGAATATCTTCGGAATAAAGGCAAAGAAGATGCTTTCCACCGACGTTGCCGTTGTATTCACAAAGGGCGATATTCCCGGACTCTCCGACCTTATCGGTGAAAACGCTGTAAAGAACTATATGATCGCAAATCCCGGCGTATCCAAGTACGACGCACAGAATGCGGTATGCGAAAAGTTCCTTATCGAAAACGGAGAGGCGAACTTCATCAATACTGTAAAAACAAGCTTTAAATCGGTGCAGTTCTTCTGCTCGAGCGCGCTTGGCCACAATCAGGACGGAACGGATTTCGTTGCGGACGGCGTAGAGGATCCCGTTCTCTGGCTTATAGATAAGGCCTGCAGTAATATTGACCTTAAGGATAAATGGGGTCGTAAGATATAATTTTTATTTGTCAGAGGCCGGCGCGGTCGGTCTCTGACACCCGGAAAGGTTTTTTCATGATCAACGAATATTGGCGTTCAACGCTTGACAAGTACGGGCAGAAATGTTATGATACCTTACTTGCCGGCGCAAAGGTAAGACAGGACCGTATTCATTGCGGCTGGACAAAGCAAACGGCAGCCTCCGAGGCGTACTTTGCAATTATTGAGGATCATCCCGAACTGTTTTATATGGCAAACGATTACAGATCCGAATATTATCGGTACAAAAATCCCTTGGCTCAGCTCGAGGACGTTACTGTGGATATGATCTATATCTACTCCTCTCCTCAAATTATGAAGGCAAATAAAAGCATTGACGGTCACATAAGTGCCCTCAAAAGCAAGATCGCCGGAATGGATGACAAGCAAAAGGTCGTGGCAACTGTCGAATACGTAGTCGGAGTCACCACCTATGAGATCGACAACGAATACAATCAGAACGCCGCCGCAGCTCTGCACTTCGGCTCGGCGCAATGCAGCGGAATATCAAAGGCTGTAAAGCTGCTTCTCGATACAGTTGACGTAAAATGCTGTACCGTTCACGGTCATGCAAATGATAACGGTAAGCTTGTTCCTCACGAATGGTGTATCGTTACCGTTAACGGTAAGAATTATCATATAGATCCGACGTTCATGCTCGGATGTAACACTCAAAAGCGTTTGCCATACATAAAAAAGTGGCTCTTCTACGACGATGATACGTTGTCAAAGACACATACGTGGGAAAAGGAAAAGTACCCCGTATGCGATGATCCATCTGAGCTTATTGACGATACCCTTATAGCTCCCCTCGCTCCTCTCGGAGACGTTTTACGGGGGCTTGGAGAAAGACTTGGCAGCCTCGGCAACTTCGGCAACTTCGGCAACGTACAGAAATCGAGTATAAATGCCCCCACGTTTACAAATCTTCGGGATTTTCGGGCGTTTATGAAGAAGGCGATGCTTGCGAGTGAGGAAAACGTTCTGTGTAAGCTGGATATAAAAGCCGAGTCCAACGATGTGTTCATGCGCTACGTGAAAAGCGCTGTGGATATGGTTCAGAACGAGGTTGACGTCAGTACAGGCGTATCAATGCAAATACGTTACGATGGCGTTCTCAGCTTCAAAATACAGTACGGTGACAATATAGGAAAGCAGACATAAGAAAATTATAGATAAAAAGCAGGAAATAACGCAAGCCGTATTCTGCAAACGTCGGATTGCGTCTTTGCGAAACAATATAACTTGTGCCGCCGCGTGCGGCAGAACGGAGATTACTATGAAAAAAGTTGCAATTTTTTTACTCGCGGTCATACTGTGCGGACTTTTACCCGTCGGAGTATTTGCCAATACTGATCATGTTGTAATTAACGATATTCTTGCTGACGCTGTCCAGTTCAGCGAGGGTAATGGTAACTACTATAAGATATTTGAAAATAAGGTCTCGTGGCAACAAGCAAAGCTCGTCTGTGAGGGCATGGGCGGTCACCTCGCTACCATTACCTCAAAGGAGGAGAACGAATTCTGCTACAGCATCTTCGTCGGAAGCAAGGCAACTCATTGCTGGCTCGGTGCTACCGATGCCGAAAGCGAGGGCAACTGGAAATGGGTCACCGACGAGCCTCTCACCTATAAAAACTTCGCAAAGGGCGAGCCGAACGGCGGCAAAAACGCAAACGCCCTTAAGTACTACAGCGGCTACAACTCGATAGAAAGCGGCATCTGGGACGATACCGCGGGAAGCAACAAGAATGTGTATATGTGCGAATGGGAGGCGAAGGACATCTCCGCCATCCGCTCGAATTACTTTGTCGTAAATTTTTCTAAGAATTCGATATTCAATAAAGCGATGATATATAACGGTCACATCTATAAGGTGTTTACCGAATTTCGCTCATGGGATGACGCAAAGACCTACTGCGAAAGCCTTGGTGGTCACCTTGCAACCGTAACAAGCGCAGAGGAGGATGCGGCGCTCTATTCCTACCTCGTAAGAACGGGCGCGCAGAACTGCTACATCGGTGCTACCGACGCACAGACCGAGGGTGTCTGGAAATGGGTAACGGGCGAAAGATGGGATTACACAAACTGGAAGCCCGCCGAGCCTAACGGTAAGAAGGATCAGAACTGGCTCATCTACTATAACACCATCGAAACGGGCGAATGGGACGACAGCAACGGCAACAAGTGGTTCATGTGCGAATGGGATTACGCTTGCATCCGTGCCGACGGCGGAATCGGTGAGCATTCATTCGGTGATACTGAGGTGATTTCCGAAGCAAGCTGCAAAAACTACGGCTTTGGCGTTCACTCATGCAACGAATGCGGTATTTCCGAGTGGATACAGACAGAAAAGCAGGAGCATACCTACGGCGAGTGGGAGGATATTACAAAGGTGTCCTGCACTCTCGACGGTGAGCAGCAGAGAAGCTGTACAGTTTGCGGAAAGACAGAAACACAAACTGTTCCGGCAATTACACACAGCTTTGGTGAATGGAGAGAGGTTAGCGGCAGTAAGTTCCTTCCTCCTATCGTAAGCGAAAGAATTTGCTCTCATTGCGGTGAGGTGGAAACTCAGGAGGATATGTCAACGTGGTGGATAACTCCCGCGATCATCGCAGGCGTTATTATAGCTATAATAGGTGTTGTCGGATATATAAAGGCGTATAAATAAAAAGAATTCGTAAACAATGCTTTGGGCGTGAGTGAAACCTCGCGCCCTTTTTTATAATTATCAGGGATTATTACCGTTAGTACTTGACATTATATAACGGTATGTGATATAATATATATAGAATTTTTATTGTTTTGAAAAAGGAGCTGATGAATCATGATGGGTGGACCACCCATGAGAAACCATTACGAGCATGCAAAGGTGCCGCCGCCGAAGGGGATGAAGGACATTCCGCGATACCTTGGACAGCTTCTGGGCGGCTTTTTTAAGAGGTTTTCATATATCGTAAAGCTTGTTTGGCAGTCCGGAAAATGGATACTTTTTCTGCTGACCTTCGTCGCTGTTTTTAACGGCGTAGCTCCCGTTATAGGCGCACTTATCAGTCGTAACATACTTAACTCCTTTCAAGAGCTGCTCGCTGACGGCCCCGGTCAGCAAAGTGAATTTTTTACGTCTCCGATTTTCTATCTGCTGATCTTCCTGTTTGCGTATCGCATACTGAACAGAACTGTACACAATATCAGCAACGCACTCAACCGAATTGCGGGCGAAAAGGTGGTAAAGCAGGTAAAGCTTCAGATAATGAATAAGTCAAAAACGGTTGACCTCTCCTCCTTCGATATTCCCGAATTTTACGAGAAAATGGAGAATGCAAACCGTGAGGCGGGTAACCGACCGCTCCAGATAATCAACCAGACGTTTGGGGTTATCAGTACTGCGATCGAGTTTGCCGGCTATCTGACTATACTTATCGCAGCTCCCGATCTTATCTGGGCGACGCTTGTTATAATTGCGGTGTCGATACCGTCCGCCATAATTAATTTTATCTACCGCAGAAAGACCTTTTCGTATATGCGCTTCCGCTCGAAGGAAAGGCGACAGATGAATTATTATGCGGACACTATCGTAAATAAGGATCTCGTAAAGGAGGTCCGTATGTACGACATCGCCGATACGTTTATCGGTCGCTACCTCGACGTGTTCAAAAATTACTATTCCGGTCTTCGCAGGCTTATACTTTCCGAGCATGCATGGCATATCGCCCTCGGAATCGTTGCGAGCATCACGAATTTCGTCTTCTACGTTATAATCGCGATGCAGGTCTTCACGGGTGCCGTGCTTATAGGTGACTACACCCTATATACCGGTGCGATCACCTCGGTTGCAAACTGCATTGGCAACCTTATAGCAATGTCGTCAACGATCTATGAGGGAACACTGTTTATCGACAACCTTATCTCGTTTATGAACGAGGAGCAGACCATAGCTCCCGTAGCAGAGCCGCCCGCAAGCGTAGAGCGCAACGTTGGTCATACGATTGAGCTTCGTAACGTTTCCTTCCGCTATCCCGGAACCAATAAGGACGTTATTAAAAACGTTAATCTCACGATAAATCCGGGTGAGACAGTCGTTCTCGTCGGACTCAACGGCGCGGGAAAAACCACTCTTATCAAGCTACTTACCAGACTTTACGATCCTACCGAGGGTGCAGTTTATCTTGACGGACGCGATATCCGTGAGTATGACGTAAGAGAATTGTATTCGATGTTCGGTATTATCTTTCAGGATTTCGGCAAATACGCAGTTACCGTTGAGGAGAATATCCGCTTCGGTGATATCCACAAGGATGCAGATCGCGATGCCGTGCGTGAGGCTGCAATTCAGAGTGCCGCGGACGAATATATAAATAACCTTCCGAACGGATACGATACTCCGCTTATGCGAATATTTGAGAAGAACGGAATCGAGCTTTCGGGCGGTCAGTGGCAGAAGCTTGCAATTGCTCGCGCATTCTACGCCGACTCTGACGTGATCATCCTCGACGAGCCGACGGCATCCCTCGACCCGCTTGCCGAGCAGGAAATATTCAATCAGTTTGACCGTTTGCGCAAGAGTAAGACGACAATCTTCGTTTCTCACAGACTTTCAAGCGCAACAATCGCAGATAAGATCGTAGTTCTTGAACACGGCAGCGTTGTCGAATGCGGCAACCACGCCGACCTTATGGAGCTCAACGGAAAATACCACGAGCTTTTCAGCGTCCAAGCGGATCGCTACCGCCCCGCACCCGACCGACCTCACACCCGGTAGGGGCGAACTGCGTTCGCCCGTCACGATGATGTAAGGCATACAATGCGGGAGATCACAGATCTCCCCTACGGTTGATCGCCACATCACCCGTGTCATCCTGAGCGCAGCCGAAGGCTCCCGTTATTGGTGACCGCCGCCTCGTATATATATTATACCGCAAACAAAAATGGTACGCAGTACCACACAGTACCAAAAAGAACCCGACGAAATCTCCGTCAGGTTCTTTTATTATTTATACTGCTCCGCGTGCTTTTTGAGTGCCTCAAAGCTCTCGTCGCTTATGTGATGCTCTATTTTGCAAGCGTCTGCCGCCGCAATTTCCGGCGCGACGCCGAGACGGATCAGAAGCTCGGTAAGAAGAGTGTGCCTCTCGAATATTTTCTTCGCGTGAAGCATTCCCATTTCGGTAAGAGATATATGTCCTTCCTCGTTTACCGTTATATATCCCGCCTTCTTTAAATTGCTTACAGCGCGGCTGACGCTGGGCTTCGAGTATCCCATATGCTCGCAAACGTCGATCGAACGTACCCTTTCGCGACTTTTTGTAAGAACGTATATGCTTTCGAGATACATCTCGCCCGATTCCTGTATGCCCATTTTTCCACCGCCTTTCATTTCATGTACTTATTATATTGTACCACATATTTGTGAATTTTTCAAGAGGTATTTGGAAATATCACAATCGCAATTCCGCGATGTTTGTAACATTCGTCTACGGGTTAGCCTTCGCTAACGGACTTTTTCGTCAAATCACCAAAAATGAATTTTTTGGGGAAATTTCTCTTGACAAGACCACTTAAATGTGGTATAATATTTGCGGTTAGCAAAGGCTAACTAATTATTTTATCAAAAGATCGGGAGCTAAAAAATGAACCTCAGAAATGCAGAAGCGGAAAAGGAATACATCATCGACCGCATCGAAACGGATGATGAAGAGCTTGACGCCTTCCTGTTCTCCCTCGGATGCTATAGCGGTGAGCCGATAACCGTCGTATCTCACCTCAAGAATAGCTGCGTCGTTTCGATAAAGGACGGCAGATACAGCATCGACAAGGAGCTTGCGGAAGCGATCATCGTCAAGTAAAAAAGAGAGATACTTTTCCCCGATATTTTTTACCATGCTGGTTAGCGGCGGCTAACCGACGCATAACACAGTCAATTATATTATACTATAAATTTTCAAGGAGATTTTCAAGAATGAGAATTGCTTTAGCAGGCAACCCCAACAGCGGTAAGACGACGATGTTCAACGCGCTTACCGGCAGAAACGAAAAGGTTGGTAACTGGGCAGGTGTAACCGTCGATAAGAAGGAATATTCCATAAAGAAGAGTCTCTGTGACGGTCGCGACGCCCTTATCGCAGTTGACCTTCCCGGCGCATACTCCATGTCCCCCTTCACGTCTGAGGAGAGCGTAACAAGCGAATACGTAAAGCACGAAAGCCCCGACGCAATCATAAACATAGTGGATTCTACAAATCTCTCAAGAAGTCTTTTCTTCACAACACAGCTGCTTGAGCTCGGTATTCCCGTTGTAGTCGCGCTTAATAAGACCGACGTCAACAAGAAGAAGGACAATAAGATCGACGCAAGGGCTCTTTCCGAAAAGCTCGGTTGCCCGGTAGTCGAAACCGTATCCACCACGGGTGGCGGTATGAAGGACGTTGTTTCGGCGGCTGTTGCAGTCATCGGTAACGGTCAGAAGGCACCCTACTCTCAGGGCGACGTCGACCTTAACGATAAGAAGGCGGTTACCGAGGCGGACAGAAAACGCTTCGAGTTCGTAAACGGAGTTGTTAAGTCTGTTGAAGTAAGAAGGGTTCTCACAAGAAACAAAAACGCGCAGGACAGAATCGACGCCGTCATCACAAACAAGTGGCTCGGAATCCCGCTCTTCGCTGTCGTTATGTTCCTCGTCTTCCAAATGTCGCAGGCTTGGGTAGGTCCGTGGATCGCTGACGGTTACGTTAACGAGGAAACCGGAGAACAGATCATTCCCGGTCTTGTAACGCTTATAGATATGTTTGGTGAATGGGTTGCAGGCCTTATGGAAAACGCAAATCCGCTCCTCACGTCCATCCTCGTTGACGGTATCATCGGCGGTGTCGGTGCGGTTGTCGGCTTCCTCCCCCTTGTAATGGTTATGTACTTCCTCATTGCACTCCTTGAGGACTGCGGATACATGGCTCGCGCAACCGTCGTTCACGACCCCATCTTAAAGAAGGTCGGACTTTCCGGTAAGTCGGTCATCCCCTTCATCATCGGTACAGGCTGTGCCATCCCCGGCGTTATGGCTTGCCGTACCATCCGCAACGAGCGTGAACGCAGAGCAACAGCAATGCTCGCTCCCTTCATGCCCTGCGGTGCAAAGCTCCCCGTAATCGCTCTCTTCGCAGGCGCGTTCTTCGATAACTCCGAGTGGGTCGGTACTCTCATGTACTTCGCAGGTATCGTTATCATCCTCCTCTGCGCGCTTCTCATAAACAAGCTCACAGGTCACAAGGCAAGAAAGTCCTTCTTCATCATCGAGCTTCCCGAATACAAGCGCCCGAGCTTCTGGAAGGCATGCGTTTCCATGTGCCAGAGAGGCTGGTCCTACATAGTTAAGGCAGGTACCATCATCCTCGTTTGTAACTTCGCAGTTCAGCTTATGCAGACTTTCGGATGGAACTTCCAGCCCGTTGAGAATGCAAGCGATTCGATCCTCGCAACGATTTCCGCGCCCTTCGCATTCCTCTTCGCTCCCATCGTCGGCGTAGTGGCTTGGCAGCTTGCGGCAGCGGCTATCACCGGCTTCATCGCTAAGGAGAACGTTGTAGGTACTCTCGCAGTTTGCTTTGTAGGCCTCGAGAACCTCATCGACACCGAGGAGCTCGCTCTCATGGAGGGCGCGGGCGCAGAGGTTGCGGGAATTATGGCAATCACAAAGGCTGCTGCTCTCGCATATCTTATGTTTAACCTCTTCACCCCCCCTTGCTTTGCGGCAATCGGTGCGATGAACTCCGAAATTAAGTCTAAGAAGTGGCTCTTCGTAGGAATCGGACTCCAGTTCGGTGTTGGATATTCTGTCGGCTTCCTCGTATATTTCTTCGGCTCGCTCTTCACGGGCGCAAGCTTCGGTCCCATCTGGATGCCCATCGTAGGCTGGGCTATCGTCGGTGCTTTTGCCGCAGTACTTGCCATCCTCATCATCAAGAAGGAAAGAGAACTGAAGAACGAAAACGCAACAAAGCAAATCAAAAAGGAAAAAGAAACGGTAAACGTTTAATCGGGCAAGCAAAATGACAATAGCAGATTATATAGTTCTTGCAATAATCGCACTCGCAATAGGCGGTGCTGTCGCATACATCATAAGGGCAAAGAAAAGCGGACAGAAGTGCATCGGATGTCCGTATGCAAAAAGCTGCTCGGGCGGATGTAACTGCGGAGCAGAAAAGAAAAACGATAAGGATGAATAAATATCGGAGCTTGCGGGATTTGTTTTCGCAAGCTCTTTTCGTGTGGCTTGCGTGATAACCTTCTCCTGTGGAGAAGGGGGACCGCGTGAGCGGTGGATGAGGAGATCATTCCCGATCGCAACGATGCCTCTCACACGTTAGGCTCCCTCCGGGAGGAAGCTGTCACCGTAGGTGACTGATGAGGGGGCTTTGCTTTTTGTAATAACCTCATTGGCGACCGGAAACAAATCACCCCCACATACCCCCGTAGTGGCGAACTGCGTTCGACCGTCACAATGATGAAAGACATTCATCGCGGGAGATCACAGATCTCCCCTACGTGCGTTCTCCCCATGTGTCATCCTGAGCGAAGCGCAGCGCAGTCGAAGGATCCCCTCATTGGTGCCCCACCATCCCCCACATTATCCGCACCCCTTGACAAATCAGAAAAAATATAGTATAATATATTATGGGCGAGCATCGCCCTCCAATACAGATTCGAATTTTACAAGGATAAATATATATGAGCAAAAAAGCACTTATCGCAATGAGCGGCGGCGTTGATTCGTCGGTTGCCGCGTTCATCATGAAAAACAGCGGATACACCTGCATCGGCGCAACGATGAAGCTCCTCTCCGAGGATGGCGACGTTGACGTCTCCGCAGACCATTCCTGCTGCACCACCGACGATATTGAGGACGCAAAGCGCGTCTCCGAGTCGCTCGGTATGAAGCACTATGTTTTCAACTTCTCGGATAAGTTCCGAAAGGTCGTTATGGACGGCTTTGTCAACGCCTACGAAAACGGCATGACGCCAAACCCCTGCGTCGAATGTAACCGCCACCTAAAATTCAGAACCTTGTTTGATGAAGCAAAGAAGCTCGGATGTGAGCTTGTCGTTACAGGCCACTACGTCAGAAAGGGCTATGACGAGGATACGGGCAGACATCTGCTTCTCCGCGCGCTCGACGAATCGAAGGATCAGAGCTACGTTCTCTATTCGCTTACGCAGGATCAGCTTGCACACGCTTATTTTCCGCTCGGAGAATACACAAAAACGCAGATTCGCACCATAGCGCAGCAGGAGGGCTTCATTAACGCGGACAAGCCCGACAGTCAGGACATCTGCTTCGTCCCCGACGGTAAGTACGTTGACTTTATCAAGCGTTACACCGGCAAGGAATATCCCGAGGGCGACTTCGTTACCCGAGACGGAAGGGTGCTCGGTAAGCACAAGGGAATAATAAAGTACACCATAGGTCAGAGGAAAGGGCTCGGTCTTGTCCTTGATCCGCCGCTTTTTGTGTGTGATATCGACCCGAAGAAGAATACAGTCACTCTCTGTGAGAGCGAGGAGCTGTTCTCCGACACGCTTATTGCCGACGACGTTAACCTTATTTCGGTGGAGAGCCTTGAAGCACCGATGAAGGTGCTTGCGAAGATACGTTACCGCCATAAGGAGCAGCCCGCGATCGTCTATCCTATGACCGGCGGACGTATAAAGGTCGTGTTTAAGGAGCCGCAAAGAGCGATAACAAAGGGGCAGGCGGTCGTGCTTTACGACAGAGAAAACCCCGAGGTCGTAGTTGGCGGTGGACGCATAATAGGGAAGTAACAGAATGGTATGTAGGGGCGTTTCGTCGGATTCGCCCTTACAAGTACTGAAAATAAAAATCTTTTTGGCATTTTCGAAACTTTTTTTGAAAAACCCCTTGACAAAACGACGAAAATCTGTTATAATATATAGGTACAAGATGCTGATATAGCTCAGTTGGTAGAGCACGTCATTGGTAATGACGAGGTCATCAGTTCGAATCTGATTATCAGCTCCAGAAAAGGTGTGTTGCAAGAGTAACGCACCTTTTCTTTTTGCACGCAAACACAAAAATCCCCATTGACATGATACCGCCATGAGTATCAAGCCAATGGGATTTTTTATAAAATTAACAGTTTTCAGTTAAGTATCGCGGCTGGCGGAATAACGCTTTTCTGAAACGAGGACTGTTATCAGCATCACCGCGGTGACTGCAGATGCGGTTATCTCTGCGGCGGGTGTTGCCCAAAGGACACCGTACAGCCCGAGTGATTTATTAAGAGTGAGCATAAAGAGAATATCGAGCGTACCCTTGCGCAGAAAGGACAGGATCAGCGGGAATGTCTTCCGTCCGGTGGCTTGGAAATAGGTTATCGAAAGGAAGATAAACGCCGAGGTTGGCATGGCGAGGCAGATTATACGCAAGAATTCGCTTCCGTAGCTGATTGTTGCCACGTCATTTATGAACAGATTGACAACCGAGTCGGATGACGTAAGGGCAATGGTCATGAGGGATAATGAAATTGCGACGGTCACTGCTCCCGAAAAAAGGATAGCGCCGTTCATTCGTTTTTTGTTTCCTTGTGCATAGTTATACCCGATCAGCGGTAATACGCCCTGCGAAATACCCTGCGTGACGGCAAACGCCGTGAGGTTTATCTTTTTTGCAATACCGACGCCCGCGAGCGCTACGGTATCGTAGGCAACAACGAGGTTGTTCGTTGCGGTATTGGACACGCTTGAGAGCATTGAGAGGAAGAAATTCGGAAGCCCTGTCATAAGGACGTCAACTGCGTTTTTTACGCTTATTTTCATAGGCATAAACGAGATCACGGTTTTAGAACGTAATCTTATGATATAGATGACGAAAAACAGGCATGCGCAGGCGTTTCCGATAAAAGTTGCGACGGCGGCACCGATTATCCCCATTCCGAGAGTGCTTATCATTATCGGGTCGAGAATGATGTTGATCACTGCACCCAGACTCATACCGAATCCCGAGGCAAGCGAACGCCCCTCGCTTCTGACAAGATGTGCGAGAAGGGAATTGAGGGTCGTAAATAGTCCGCCAAGCACGATAACGTAGATCATATAGTCATATGCATATGAGAAGGTATATTCGTCCGCGCCCATAGCGTATAGAATGGGCTCGCTGAATGCGAACACTGCAGCAGAATATATGAGGGAAACAGCGATTCCTCCGAAAATGGCAAATGAGCTGATCCTTTTTGCAGTGTCGGTATCGCCTTTTCCGAGCGCGCGGGAAAGGGAACCCGATCCGCCGATTCCGAAGAGATTTGCGAGGGCGGTGAACATAAGCATGAGCGGCAGACAGACGTTTATCGCGGAAAGCTGGTAAGGGTCATTCATTTTACCTACAAAATAGGTGTCAGCAAGGTTATATATAACCGTTATCAGCTGTGATATCACCGTCGGAACAGAAAGAATGGCGACCGCACGAGGGATCGCCGTTCTTTCAAAAAGTGCTTTCTGCCTGTCCTTTGATGGCTTATTCACCGTATACCTCTGCGTAGAGCTTTTCGAGGAACGCCTTTGCGTAGAGGATATCCTCGATCTGCTGGTCGCCGGAGATCTCACGCTCGATGGTGATGGGACCCGTGTAGCCTGCATTTTTGAGAGCGCGCATGAGAGCGGGATAGTTTACTGCACCGTCACCCATTCTCGCTTCCTTACCGAGCGAACGTCCGTTCGTGGGGTAGAAGCCGTCCTTGCCGTGAACGTTTCTTATAAACTCACCGAAAATACCAACTGCGTCAACGGGATTGCCCTTGCCGTACATAAGCAGGTTTGCTGGGTCGAGGTTGATACCGAGATTTTCGCAGCCTGCATCCTCGATGAGGCGGCGAAGCGTTACGGGTGTCTCCTGACCTGTCTCAAAGAGGAGGTAAAGTCCCTTTGCCTTGTAAACGCGGACGAGGTGCTTTATGCAGGAGAGGAAGCTGAGATATTCGCTTGTGGAGGGGTTTTCAGGAATGAAGCCTGCGTGTGTTGCGATGTCGGTAACGCCGATCTTCAACGCAAAATCCGCCGCCTTTTCAAGGCACTGTACTCTCTGGAATCTGAAAGCCTCGGGAACGAGACCGAGCGTCTGCGGACCGTCGGTGAAATTCCAGAACTTCGGTCCGGGCCAACCGCACCAGATAGCGGAAACGCGGATGCCGTATTTTTCGGAAGCGGCAAGGACCTCCTGTGCCTTTTCATTCGTGAATTTTGCGGGGTCGTAGTTGTTGAGCTGACAGGACGTCAGACCCATTTCCTTTATTTTGGCAAATCTCTCGTCAAGGTCGCCGTGAAGTGATGTTATAATACCAAGCTCAAGCATGATGATTCTCCTTTGATTTCTATGTCTTATGCTTTAATTATACCACAGTGAGTGGATGTTGTCAAGTCATTTTTTCAATAAGAGTGAGCATATATTCCGTGAAACGAACGAAAGCCCCTCTTTCGTATGTTTTACCGCCTCCGAGAATTCGAGAGGCTCTGTTTGTATCGAGAAAACTGCGTTAAGCCTTCCTATGTCGGTCATGCTTCTGTCGACAGAGCCGCATATCGCAACGAAGGGAATATCCGTGTTCGCAAGCCGTTCACCGATACCGTCGATGACCTTACCGCAAAGGCTCTGCGAATCGAATCTGCCCTCACCCGAGATGACGAGGTCGCATCCGCAAATAAGAGAATCGAAACGGCAGATATCAAGAACCGCAAAAATACCTCTTGTAAGTCTTCCGCCGAGCAGAGCGATAACACCCGCACCCATGCCGCCTGCCGCACCTGCGCCATCGATTCCCGAGACGTCAGCTCCGAGTGAGGAGATGCAAACCTTTGCAAAATTGCGAAGACCGTCGTCAAGGCGTTTTACGCATTCTGCGTCCGCACCCTTTTGCGGAGCGTAGACGTATGCCGCACCGCTTCCTCCGTACAGCGGATTTTTTACGTCGCACATGGCGGTTATCTTAACCGAGCCGAGGCGTGTGTCCATGCTCGAAAGATCTATGCTTGCGATGTCGCAAAGCGTTCCGCCCGTCGGGATAAAGCTCTTACCGTTCTTGTCGGTAAAGACCGCGCCGAGAGCGCAAGCCATACCGCAGCCGCAATCGTTCGTGGCACTTCCTCCGAGGCAGATGAGAATTTCCTTTGCGCCCATATCGAGAGCGCGCTTTATCATTTCACCCACACCGAAGGTCGTGGTGAGCTCTGGATTTTTGTTGTCGCCAACCAGCGGAAGTCCCGCGCAAAGAGCCATTTCGATCACCGCGCGATCGTACCCTGCACCGAGAAAGCCGACGTAGGTGTCTGTTGGCTCGAAATAAGGTCCCGAAACGGTTACGTATTCCTTGCGTACGCCAAGAGCCTCGCACGTGCCCTCGCCACCGTCGGCGATGGGGAGCTTTATGACGGTCGCATCCGGAAGTACCGAAAGTATTCCGCGTTCAATGCAGTCCGCAACCTCGCGCGCCGACAACGTTCCTTTGAAAGAATCAGGACTGACTATAATTTTCATATTCGTCTTACCTGTATGCCGAGCCCTTCTCCGTTCTCATACGCACAGATGACGCGGGATACCTCGTCCTTTCCTTCTGTTGTGAAAATAAAGTGTACGTCGGGGAGGCTGCCGCCTTTTTTGTCACCGACGTAGGTGGGCAGGGAATTGAATATTATGCTTCCGTGTCCCTTGCCGTAAAAGCCCTTGTCGCGTATACCGGGGAAGGATATTCCCTTACGGTCTGTAAGGGTGAAGGCACCGTTTCCGCTCTTGCATTTGTCACATCCGACGGTCTCGCGCCCTATGCACTTTTTCAGTATCATAAGCGGAATTCTGCCGTAGACGGTAACTGCCGCGTCGAGCGCCCTTGCCGCGGGCAGAATAAGCTCCGCAGAAGAAAGGACGCGAGTAGCACCTGCCTCCTTAAGCTTTTTTACGCACTCCGAGTTGTAAACGTTGAATCCGATATCCGTGTGTATTTGCGAAAAGCCCGCACGTACAGCGGCGCACAGTTCACCGATGTCGGATACCATTATTCGTTCACAGCCCTTCTCTTTAAGCTCAGAAAGCAACTTTTCAAGGGAAGCTGTGTCTGCCTCGGATGCCGTTTCGGGAAGGAACGCACCGTTTGCGATGCTTTGGTCATATTCGCAGGCGTTGATGAACACCGTGTCAAAAAATTCTCTTGCGCTGGATGTGACAGAAGCTGAATTGTAGAATTTTGCCGTTTTGCAGGCTCTTTTGGAAGGATGGCCCTCCTCCTTGTAGGTGGTTTTAACCGTTTCTCTTGTTGGGTGATAAAGTGCCGAGAGAGCCTCTATCGCCTCACGTCTTGCCGATTTCAGTGCGGAAACAGGGAGCATAAGTCCCGCGTCAAATTCAAATTCAACGTCCGTTACCTCGAACGGTGTATTCCCGAGCGCAGACAGCGGACGGAGATAGTCATCGGGGCTCATCGGTCTTGACATAGCCTCACACGGAGACTGACCTACCGCATACGAGGATCTTCCGTCCTTCGTTTCATAGCTGACGTACAGCGGCATATCCTTCTTCACGCGCATAAACAGCTTTACGGGTATTCTTTTCGGCTCCTTTGCCTGCGGTATCTCAACGCCCTTTTCCCCCTCGGGGCGCATACCCTTCATTTCGGGCGAGATGCTGCCCGTGAAGTACGCCGATGTAAATCCGTTTCTGGAGAAGATGCGGGATAGGAGATCGTGCTCCTCGGCAGTTGCGCTTCTGTATTCGTCAAGCAGGCGGCGGTATATGCTGACAACGCCGTAAACGTAGCTTGCCGATTTCATTCGTCCTTCTATTTTCAGAGATGACGTTCCCGTTTCGCAAAGCTCTCGAATGTGGCCTGCAAGCGACATATCCTTAAGGCTTAAGAGGTATTTTCCTTTGTTGTATGGCAGACGGCAGGGCTGTGCACATTCGCCTCGATTACCGCTTCTTCCGCCGACAAGCGACGAAAACAGACATCTTCCGCTGACCGAAACGCAAAGCGCACCGTGAACGAAGACCTCGGTCTCGATTCCGCATTTTTCACTGACGCTTTTCATTTCGCTTGCCGTAAGCTCTCTTGCAAGCACGACTCTTGTTGCTCCTAAGGACGCAAAATATTTTGCGCCGTCTGTTGAGCGGACGCCTGCCTGAGTGCTTATGTGTATCTCAAGGTCGGGCAGCTGCTTTCTTATCTCGGAGATAAGACCAAAATCCGCGCAGATGACCGCATCCGCCCCCGCCGCGTATATTTCTGAGGCAAGCTCAAGGGCGTCCTTCATTTCTCGCTCCTTGATTGCCGTGTTCAGTGTAACGTACGCCTTCCTGCCGTACGAATGGCAGTATCTTACTGCTTCGCGCAGTGAATCATTGTCAAAGTTACCGGCTCTCGCGCGTGCGTTGAATGCTCCGGCACCGAAATAAACGGCGTCAGCGCCTGCCTTAACGGCGGCAACGAGGCATTCCATATTCCCCGCGGGTGCGAGAAGCTCGGGGAGTTTTCTTTTTGTCATATATCAGCCTTTTCCGTTCTGCTTTGCTCGAAGCTCGTTGACCTCACGCAAAAGAGCCTCGTATTCCTTGCGGCATTTTATTGCGTCCGAGCAATAATCGAGGGCACAGATGAGGGCCGCCTCAACTCTCGAGCAGTTTTTTGCGGTTGTATGTATAGCTCGCATGCTTCTGTTCAAGCGGTCCGAAACCTCGCGGAGCATCTCGTCGCTTTCGTCCGTACGAACACACAGATCGATGCCGTCAATTGTAATAATTCTTTTTTCTTTCACGATAAATTCCTCCAAGCTAAGAAAATTCATAAAATGTACTTGAAAAATCTCTCAAAATAATGTATACTAATTATATTATAATATAAAAATCCGAAAAGTCAAATGAATTTTTAAAAAAGAAGTGACTTTTAACTTTTTTTTCACAGTTTCTTATTATTTGGAGAGTTATCATGGCAAAACTTAAAGATTGCAAAAGGATAGTTGTTAAGGTTGGTACATCGACCCTTACGCACGAAAGCGGAAGTCTTAATATCCGACGCATGGAAGGAATAGTGCGAATTCTTTCGGATTTCAAAAACTCCGGACACGAGATAGTGCTCGTTTCATCCGGCGCCGTCAGCGCGGGAATTGCAAAGACAAAGCTCGGAAGACGCCCTGCCTCGGTAATGGAAAAGCAAGCAATGGCGGCAGTCGGTCAGAGTGAGCTTATGCGTATGTACGACCGCTTTTTCTCGGAGTACGGTCACACGGTTGCACAGATACTTATGACGAAGGACGTAATTGACGATGAGCAAAGGCGACATGCCTGCGAGGATACCTTTAAAACACTCATCGGAATGGGCTGTATTCCGATAGTAAACGAGAATGACAGCGTTTCCGCAGACGGAATAAAATTCGGCGGAAACGATACTCTTGCCGCTTACGTTGCACTTGTATCGGATGCGGATATACTTCTGAATCTCTCTGATATCGACGGACTTTACGACAGCGACCCGAGAAAGAATCCGAACGCGCGCCTTATTCCGACCGTCGAGGAAATAACCGAGGAGGTGCTTTCCATGGCGGGCGGCTCGGGAACAGACAGAGGTACGGGCGGTATGGCGACAAAGCTTGAGGCGGCAAGGATAGTCACCGAAGCGGGAATACCGATGTACATAATGAACGGTCATGACCCCGACGTGCTTTACAGACTTTATGACGGTGAGAATATAGGAACGTATTTTTGCTCAAAAAAAGGAGAAATGAGATGAGCTGTGTTTTTGAAAGAATATTTTATCCCTCGGCTGATGGACTTCACGAAATAGCAGCGTACGTTGCAAGGCCCGAAGACGGAAGGGTGCGCGGTATAGTACAGATAGTTCACGGTATGAGTGAGTATTTTCTGCGATACCGTTCGCTGTGCGAATTTCTTGCGACGAACGGATTTGCCGTATGCGGCAACGATCACCTCGGTCACGGAGAAACCGCAACCGATGAGGAAGAGCTTGGATTTATTGCGGAAAAGGACGGCGCAGACATTCTCGCATCCGACGTTAATGCTCTTTCAGAGCTTATCAAGGAAAGATATCCGCACGTACCGCATATACTTCTCGGTCACAGTATGGGCTCACTTATCGCAAGATACTGTGTTGCCGTTTATCCCGATATAACCGATTCCGCAATTATTATGGGAACTGTAGGCCCGGGTAATCCCGTAACGCTTGCAAAGCTTGTTTCAAAACTTAACGGAAAGCTTTTTGGTGCATATAATCGATCGTCGCTGATCGACAAGCTTGCATTCGGATCTTACAATAAGGGCTTTTCCAAGGAGGATGGCAAAAAGGGCTGGATATCGAGCGACGCCGACGTAAGACGTGAATATGAGGAAGATCCGAATTCGGGATTTCTCTTCACGGCAAGCGGATATTACGATCTTTTCGATCTTACCGCAAGGGTAAATAAGAAGGAATGGGCGGAGAGCATTGACAAATCGCTTCCCATATTGCTTGTTTCCGGCAGACAGGACCCCTGCGGCGACTATGGACGCGGAGTTGTAAAGGTATGCGAGATGCTTATCGGCGCAGGTGTTGAGAATACAAGAATAAAGATCTATCCGAACAGCCGTCACGAGATACTTAATGACGTTGAGAAGGACGAGGTGTTCGGAGATATTCTCTCATGGGTTATGGGAGTGTGTGAAGAAATGGAGATGCTCTCTGACGATGAATGATGCAATAAAAAACGGAAGGGGAATCCTTCTCGGAATAGATTTCGGAGATAAGAGAACGGGCGTTGCGGTAAGTGACGTGTCAAGATTTCTTGCATCTGCGCGAGAAACGGTAACTGTAAACGGACTTAACGACTGCGCGGAAAAGATCGCCTCCATCGCAAGTAATATCGGTGCCTCGGGTATAATCCTTGGTCTGCCCGTCAACATGGACGGAAGCCACGGACCGCGCGCCGATAAATGCAAATACCTCGGCGAGGTGCTTGCGGAGAAGACCGGACTTCCGATCGACTTTTGCGACGAGCGTATGACCACCATGGAGGCGGCAAGATACCTCGGTGAGGCAGGTACGTTCGGAAAGAAGAGAAAGAAGGTTATCGATGCTCTCAGTGCGCAGATAATACTTCAGAACTACCTTGATAAATTAAAGTACGTGTAATGCATAATTCCCAAAAACACCTTAATAAAGGACGGAAAATGGTATGAAGAAATTAATTACATTGATTTTGATCGTTATAATGATCACTCCTGTCTTTGCGATCGCTTCATATGCAGGCGCATGGGACGGAAAAACCGCATCCGAATCACTGAAAGGAGAAGGAACTGCAGCCTCTCCGTATCTCGTTGAGTCTGCCGCCGATCTTGCTTTTCTTGCAAAATCGGTAAACGCGGGAACTACCTACGAAGGAAAATACATAACCCAGACCGCGGACATCGACCTCGGCAGCAAGGAATGGACGCCCATCGGCATCTGCTCGGAGGACAGCAAGAAGCTCGTTCCGTTCTCGGGCGTTTACGACGGTAAGGACCATAAGGTAACCGGACTTAGGATTAACGGTGCGCTCACGGTTGATACCGGGCTTTTCGGCTTTATCTCCTCTACCTCGAAAAACAGCGCGGGAGTTGCAAATCTTAGCGTATCCGGCGAAATAAAGATCAACGCTCCGAGATCTGTCGGTATCGGCGGCATCATAGGACGAATCTGTCTTGAAGCGGACGTCGGACTTTCTGAGATATATGTTATTAACTGTACGTCCGACGTCGATATTACGCTTACAAACTGCAAGAATCAACCGAGAGTAGGCGGCGTAATAGGTTACGCTAACCTTTCCACAGTCCAGAACGTTATAAGCAACGGCGATATCACTATTAATACCTCCGCTACCTCAAGAGTTGCGGGTGTGTTCGGTGAGATAACCTCATCCACTGCAAAGCATTGCGTCAATAACGGGAACATCACCGCAACCGCTACCGGCGGAAATGCTCAGGTCGGCGGTATATCCGGTATGAGCGTTTATTGGCCCAAGAGCGGAAGAACACTCGTGTTTGATACGTGCATCAATAACGGCGACGTCTCCAGTACCCTCACAACAGGAAAGTGCTATACAGGCGGTATCGTAGGAGGATTCTACTCCGATGATAAAAAGGCTATGGATATTCTCGTTGTTGACTGTGTTAATACCGGTAAGATATATTCAAGCGCATCCACCGGCTCAAGCTATTATCCGTATACCGGCGGCATATATTCATATGCATCATATCCGAAGACCGCTATTGTACGCTGTGTCAATATCGGAGAGATCGTGAGCATCGGCGGACTTGATACCCGACCGGGCGACATCATCAGCGTTATGAATAAGCCCGGGGAAGCAACGATCTATTGCAGAGACTGTATCTGCGTGAATAATCTTTCCGCATATATAGTAAACGATAAGACCGGATGCGTTGACAAGGCAGATCCCGAGCTTGTAGCGGCTGCTGCAAAATCTCTTGCTGATTCCGTAACCTTCGCATATATCGATATCAACGGATTCGATACCTCAAGAAGCTTTTCCGCAGCTCCTATCGAGACCTTCCCGCTTCAGACTTCAAAGCCGCATAATATCTCTGACGCTATGAACTCTCCTAACGGTGGTACGTCAGATGCAGACGAAAATAACGTAGACGACGGCGCTTATAAGGTTATCGCAGTCGTTGCGCTTTCGATCTCCGCCGTCTGCTCGGTAGGTATCGTCATAGCGCGTGTAGTGAGACGTAAAAAGAAATAATCATTGATAAAGAGGCGTCCCTCGGGCGCCTTTTTTGTGTAAAAGTATTGACAATGGGGATTTTTTGTGTTATAATTATGGTAACCTTATAAAGGGAAATATCCCCTAAAAATAAGAAAGGAAATAATGACAATGAAAAAAATCATCACAATCGCTCTCATCGCGGCAATGATGCTTTCTATGATCGTAGTAGGAACAAGCGCGGCTGCATGGGACGGCACAACCTCCACAGCCTTCACAGGCACAGGTACGGCAGACGATCCGTACGTTATCGCAAGTGCTGAAAACCTCAAGTCTCTTCAGGAGCAGGTTGCGGCAGGCGAAACCTATGCAGGCAAATACTTCAAGCAGACTGCTGATATAGACCTTAATAATAAGGAATTTGCTCCCATTATGCAGAGAACCTCCGGAAAAGAGGGCTTTGGCGGTCTTTACGACGGTAACGGCTATAAGATCACCAATTTCTATCAGTCGTTCAGCTATGGCTTCGGTGGACTTTTCGGATACATTACAACCGACACTACCTTCACTCCCGGTGTTATCAATCTCACACTTGAGGGTAAAATGGATGCAGGCACAAAGAGCGGTGGCGTATATACTGCCGCACTTGTAGGCTGGGCAGAGAGATGTCCCAATACCGATGCAGGCAGAATTATTATCGCTAACTGTGTTGTCGACGTTGATATGACGCTCGATAACGGTCTTTCAAGCGGAACTATTTACGTTGGTGCTGTTTGTGCAAGAGCACAGAACGTTGATATGGTCAACTGCGTAAACAAGGGTGACGTTACCGTAAAGGTAACAGCTAAGACTGACCTCCGTGTAGGCGGCTTCGGTGCATGGACAGCTGATTCCACATACAATAACTGCCACAACTACGGAAAGGTATCCGGCACGAGCACAGATTATAATAAGAACATATACGTTGGCGGATTATTCGCATCCAGCACAACCTCTACTGTCCTCACCTTTGAAAACTGTGTTAACTACGGTGAAGTAAACGGTCTTTCCGCTACCATCGGTGCAGTTGGCGGTATTATGGGCTGGCCTTATGCAGGCAGACTTGATATTAAGAACTGTGCAAATGTTGGTGCTGTAACATCTGTAAACACATACGTTAAAGGAACGGACGGTACACAGAACAACAAACTCCCCTATGCGGGAGGTATTCTCGGTTGGGTTCCTTATCCTAACACTACTGCTGTTAATTGCTATAATACAGGCGTTATCACAACCGAGGCAAAGGGCGATATGACAGGCCACAATCCCGGCGGTATTGTAGGCGTTATGAACAATGATGCAAACACAACATACATCAAGGATTGTCTTACAACCACATCGTCGTTCAAGGGATGGATGAATGCAGCAAATACCGCTGAAGGATGTGTGGCAAATGCTGATGCGGCAGTAGTAAATGCGGCAATAAAGACAATCGAGGATGTATACACAGCGACAACCTCTGCAACAGTCAGCGGAACTGTATTTAACTTTGTTGCTCCCCGTGTTCCCGCTCCCGAGACAACTGCTCCCGAGACAACAACTCCCGCTGCTCCCGAAACAACAGCAGCTCCCACAGAAACAACAGCAGCTCCCGCAGAAACAACAGCGGCTCCCGCAGAAACAACAGCAGCTCCTTCCACACCCTCCACTCCCAACACAGGCGACGTAACTTCCGTTATCCTTCTCGCTCTCGTTGCGGCTTGCGCAGGTGCGGTTCTCACAATCAAGAAGACAAAGTAATTTGAATTCATAAAAAGGCGTCCTTCGGGGCGTCTTTTTTTGTGTAAAAGTATTGACAATGTCGACTTTTTATGATATAATTAAGGTAACCTTATAAAGGGAAATATCCCTTTAAAATAAAGAAAGGAAATAATGACAATGAAAAAAATCATCACAATCGCTCTCATCGCGGCAATGATGCTTACAATGCTCGTAGCAAACGTAAGTGCAGACGCATGGGATGGCACAAGCGTTTCCGAATCCCTCAAGGGGGAAGGAACAGTAGCATCCCCCTATCTCGTAGAGTCCGCTGCTGACCTTGCATTCCTCGCAAAGTCGGTTAACGAAGGCACGACCTATGAAGGCAAGTACATCACGCAGACTGCTGATATCGACCTCGGCGGCAAGGAATTTGCTCCTATTGGTAACAGAGACGTCACAAAGCCCTTCTGTGGTCTTTACGACGGAAACGGTAAAAAGATCACAAACTTCTATCAGACATTTAGTTACAGATTCGGTGGTCTTTTCGGATTTATGACTACCATTAAGGATTGGACTCCCGGTATTATCAACCTTACTCTTGAGGGTAAGATGGACGGTGGAAACAGAAACGGTGATACGTACGCGGCAGGTCTTGTTGGATGGACTCAGCAGAATTCCACCTCCGGTGTTAAGGATGCAAACAGAATTCTCATTGCAAACTGTGTGGTTGACGTTGACTACAACCTTGCTACTGACATTCACGATAAGGACATATACTCCGGCGGTATCAGTGCAAGAGCAGGCTTTGTTCACATCGTAAACTGCGTAAACAAGGGTGACATTACCGTTAAGGGTGATAAGTCGTGTCTCCGCGCCGGCGCTATTGCAGGATGGATACAGGATGCTATCGTTGAAAACACAATGAATTTTGGTAAGGTCACCGCTATCAACACTACCGACGCTAAGGACTGCTACGTTGCAGGTCTCTTCGGTCTCTTCACAACGTCTACAGACCTTCAGGTGCGTAACTGCGTAAACTACGGTGAAGTATTCGTAAAGGGCGGTAAGGTGGTTCAGGCAGCGGGTATTGTTGGACGTGTATATGCAGGTAAGGCTACAATTACAAACTGTGCAAACCTCGGTAACATTACTGCTGAGAGCACAAACCCCGGAAAATTCAATGAAGAAAAAAATAAATGGGAATTCCAGCTTCCCTATGCAGGCGGTATCCTCGGGTACGCAAGCTGCGATAAAACTGCTATTATCACATGCTACAACAGCGGTGAGGTAAAGACCGTAGCTCTCGAGAACGTTACAGGACATAACCCCGGCGGTATCGCAGGCGTTCTGAACAATGCGGCGTCCACCACTTATGCTAAGGATTGTCTCACAACAACAAGCAGATTTAAGGGCTGGTTTAACGATGCTAATACAGCTGAAGGTTGTCAGGCGAATGTTGATGCTTACACAGTAGCTCTCGCAATCTACGAGATTGAAAAGGCTGCATTCGCTACTGCAAAGGTAACAGTTAACGGAACGGATTACAACTTTGTTGGCAAGGCTATCGCAGAGCCCGTAGCTCCCGTTGCTCCCGCTCCTGCTCCCACACCCGACACAGGCGACGTAACAAGCGTTATCGTTCTCGCTCTCGTTGCGGCTTGTGCAGGTGCGGTTCTCACAATCAAGAAGACAAAGTAATTTGAATTCATAAAAAGGCGTCCTTCGGGCGGCTACGAATAGGGATGTTATCCCATAAGTAGTTGTTCGGGGCATAGGAGATATGGAAAAATCCATATCTCCTATTGCTTTTTGTGGGACTTTGCCGTTATACGCACATAAGATCATCGAGCTCGCCGAAGCCTTTGAAGAGGATGCGAATCTTTTGCTTGACCGCTTTCTTTGCGTGCTTGCTTTCCCGCTCTCCGATGATGATCTTATCAATCATCGTATTTAGGATCTCCGGAGTCAGCTCGGTAATGTGGGTATACTTTCTTGCGATGGCGACGAACTGTTCTGCTCCGGTTGTCTGATCCTTCAGCGCTTCCATCTGCCGTTCAAGCACGGGAAGCTTATCCTTGATGTCAGCTTGTTCCTCGTTGTAATCGGAGGAAAGAATTCGAAACTGCTCGTCGTTGATACGTCCGATGACGTTGTCTTCATAGAGCCGTTTGAACAGTGTGCTCAATACGTTTTTGCGATTCATCAACGTGTTATACTCACCTTGAAGTGCCGCCAACTCCTTTCGAGCCTGTGCGGTGCTTTTTTGTATTGCGGCTTCGACGAACTGCTCTTTGTTCGTTCTCGCATAGCGGATTGCTCGGTTTAGCTCTGCCAACACGATCTCGTCAAGGACTCCTACACGGATGGTATGAGGCGTACATTTCTCCACGGTATTGTGCTTGTGATATTTACTGCAGACGAAGCAGAAGGCTTCGGGCTTGATCGTTCGTCCTCTGACAAAGTACATCTTCGATCCGCAGTCCTCACAGAATAGCAGTCCCGAGTATTTGTCAATTCCGTCCATCTTCTTTGGCCTGCGTTTGCTGGCACGGAGCTTTTGGACGAGCCTCCACGTTTCATCGTCGATGATCGCTTCGTGAGAATGCTCTACTCGCATATGCTCATTCTCGGGACGTTCTATACGCCGTTTATCCTTGTAGGACAGTCTTGTATATCGGCAGTTAACAGTATTGCCGATATAGTCCTCACGTTCCAGAATACTTGATACTGTATCGGGTGTCCATCGGTATGGCATTTCTTCATTGAAGCCTGTAAGCCTTACGCCTGTTTCCATATACTCATACATGGTCGGCGTATAGATTTGCTCTTTTTCAAGCTGTCGTGCAATCTGACTCGGGCCTTTCCCTGCGATACAAAGCTCGAAGATGTGTCTGACTACCGCCGCCGATGCTTCGTCCACGATGATCTTCTTGGGGTTCTCTGGATCTTTCTTGTAACCGTACGGCGCTCTTGTCGCAAGGCGTTCTCCGCGACGCGCCATTGCCTGAAAAGCCATCCGCACCTTCTTACTTGTTTCCTTCACGTGATATTCGTTGAAGAGATTCTTGAACGGCATAATATCGTCTCCCATGTTGTAGGCGGTATCCACACCGTCGGCGATGGCGATATAGCGAACACCGAGCCTTGGGAAGATGGTCTCGATATACATTCCCGTTTCGATATAGTTTCTGCCGAGGCGGGAGAGGTCTTTGGTAATGAGCGTAGCGATCTGCCCCTGCTCCATCATCTCGAACATTTCCTGAAAGCCGGGACGGTCATAGTTCGCGCCCGAGTATCCATCGTCAATGAAGACTTGCGTGTTTGTAAATCCGTTTTTATTGGCATAATCGGTGAGCATTGAGCGTTGGTTTTGGATGCTGTAGCTGTCTCCTTTTAGAAGATCGTCTTTACTGAGGCGGCAGTACAGCGCCGTGATTTTGTTTGATTGGTTTGACTTCATTTGTTACCTCCTTCTTGTAAGTCAAACCGATTGAGAGTTGTGGTGCGGTATATAGTTTCCGCACCAACAGAATACTCCCAATCGGGTTCAAAGTCCAGCGACTTTAGCCGGAAATTACGAAACATTTTTGTAACGAATCGCAATCTCCGCTTCAATCAACCGTTTGATCAGTCTGTCAAAGCTTGTGACAGTATTGCGGTTGAATTCACTTCGCACGGTGTAATCCGAGCCGTCGATTACGTGGATGCGTTCACGGATCAGTTTTTCTTCCGTCAGATAAAAAACGATCCCGCTAAGCTTCTTTACAGCAAAGCGAGGATCGTTTGTCATATCTTCGGGTGTTCTGAATTCAACCTTCTCCGTACGACTCCATACGGGATTGCATTCATTTTCATAAATAACTTTTTTCTTCATTCAATTCCTCCATTCATTACATATACATTCCGTACCCCAAGCCATTTGCCTGTTCGTATTCTTCTTTGGTACAGTAGCAGACGAATGCCTGGGGCGATATCTTGCGTCCGAGGATCTGCTCGAGACGCTCTTTTTCTTCCCAGTCCATTTCGGTGAGCTGTCTTGGCGTGTAGGCTTCTCTCGGCGGTGCGGCAGAGAAAATGTCGCCGATCATTCGGATCAGTCCCGAGGTCACCGTCATATTCATATCCTCATCGTGCTCGGGAGTTTTGTAGCTTCGGTACGTTTTTGCCAAAGCTCCGTTACTGCCGCCCATAGCAAAGTAAAGCTCGATATTGGATTTGAGAAAACGCTCGTCAAAGAGCTTGTTGTCGCGGCAGGTGTAACCTTCGGGTGTGGTGAAGGTCATATACTTGTAATCCGAATACCACTTCACCTTGTATCCGTGGCGCTCCATACATTCGATGAAAGCCTCGGGTGTGGGACTGCATTCAAGCGCCCAATCCAGAAATGCACACAGACGCTTTTTCCATTTGGGATATCTTCCGTAGGTGCATTTCTCTTCGGTAACCGAGAGGCCGCGCTCACGGCACAGCTTGTTGGAGTACTCCTTCACCTTCAGCATATCGTCTCTTGACTGATGAAACTTCTTTCCGTTTTCAAAGTTCACCGAATTGAAAACGATGTGATTGTGAATGTGCGCTTCGTTGATATGCGTTGACACTACCGCCTGATAGCCGCCGAAGTACATCGCAAGCTCCATCCCGATCTCGTGGGCAAGCTCGGGTGTCACGTTTTCTTCGGGAGCGAAGGACTGTATTACGTGGTAGTACTGTCTGCCATCCGTCTTGCCGAAGCGTTCTTTTACAAACAGAAACTCATCAAGAGCAGATTCTGGTGTGCAGTTGATGCCGTCGATCAGATCATAGTCGGTCGCTTCGGGACGGGTGATATACGGAAAGATGTTGTTCATCGGACAGCTCGAGGTAATGAATTTAACGATTGTCATATCTTTTTCAGCTCCTCTCTTGTTTCGTTCAGGTCTACGGCGGAGATCATTCCGGCGTTGACGGCACGGGTGATCTGATTGAGGTTGTTACCAACACGCCGAAGCTCGTCGGCAAGCTCGTCCACGCCGTTGATGACAATGATGGGTTTATCCAGCGCCGTATCACGAAGATAACGGCTGACGGTTCGGTAAGATGAGAGTGCTTTGTATTCGATCTGCTCTCGTTCTTCGGGTGAGACTCTCGTTCTGAGGATCTCGGTCTTGGGTTCTTTTTTCATAGAATTACTTCTCCTTTTTTGTTTTTATAGGGGTATGGGCATAGCCCGATGCCTTAGCTGTCGCTCGAAATCGAGCGACGTGGCACAAAGGCGAAACTCGCAATAAATGCCGACTGCACAAATGCTACAAGCATTAAAATGCTGTCGGCTTACCGAATGACAGAACCGTCAGTGACGCAAGGAACGCAAGGGTCGCAAGATTTGGCACTACCGTTTTCTGCGTCACTTACGGCACTTGCGTCACTAAACGGAGGAACAAACTTAACTTCGAGAATCCGTTCACCGTTACTGCGGTGGCTGAGGAAATACACGCCGTGTTCTTCAAGGGCGTATCGCCATTTGTTCATCTGCTGCTTGAGTGCCTTTGCAGAGATCTGCTCTCCTGAGAAGGAACAATACTGCTCGGCGAACTCCGTATTGCTTCCGATGAAGGAAGTAA
>JBGVEZ010000195.1:0-4012 GCA_045120555.1 Eubacteriales bacterium | reverse complement strand
CATGTAATGCAACGGGATCTGTCTCCGATAAAAGCCTTATAAGCGATTCGTTCACCTCTCCCGGTGACGGAACGGACGGATTTCCTATGCTGAAATCGAAAACGTTCACGTCTCCGATCTCGCTTTTTCTCTTCTTTCCGTATTCGAACATCTCACGTATTACAGAGCGCGTTGCACCGAGCGCACGCATCTTTTCGTTTACCATGGCTTCCTCCAATTTATGTTAACACTGTTAACATAGGCTTTTATGCTCATATTATACACCATTTACGTGCATTTGTCAAGAGCTTTTTAAAAAAAGAACTTGACAAAAAACAAAAATGTGATATAATTATAAATAAAAGAAAGCGGAGGACGGATATGGTTAGAAGCAACGAAACCGAACAACTCAAGGAAAAGCTGATAATAGCTGGAATACGCGAGCTTGAGGAGCACGGACTTAACGATTTTTCGCTCCGCCGTGTTGCGGTTGCTTGCGAGGTCTCGTGTGCCGCTCCCTACCGCCATTTTAAAAGCAAGGACGACCTCATAATCGGTATAATCAATTACATAAACAGCCGTTGGATAATGCTGCAGGATCAGATAAGCGCAGCATTCCCAAGCGATAAAAAAAGACGCCTCATCGAAATAGGCGTTGCACATATACGCTTCTGGATAGCAAACCCGAATTTCCGCTCAATTATCCTGATGGACGATCAGGGCGAGAACTCGCAAAGGCGCGAGGAACGCAAAAAAATAAGCGACAGCATCAAGCGAGAGATTTCTGCATATTGCTCGGAAAAGAGCGTTTCCGACGCCGATTACGTCCGCATCTCATACGCCTTCCGCGCCCTCATCTACGGAACCGTTCTCCTTCTCGGCAACGGTGAGATCGATAACGATCAGGTGACAATTGATAATATAAAAAGGCAATTTTCGGATATTTTGCCGTAAAAAACAGTTTCATATTCGTAGGGCGGGGGCTTGCTCCCTCCGAATCTTTTTGAATGCCGTAATATTTTGTTTCGATCAAGGGGTCACAATTGTGTATGTTTATATATAAAAATGGGAGGCTTGTAGTCAATAAAAACCTCAACATCAATCGCAGTGGAATCAAGCCCCCGCCCTACGATTATTTTCCACTGTAATAAAAAGGACCGACCACCGTGTCAGTCCTTTTTTATTTTGGCTTACGTCAACTTCCGTATCCACTTCTTTTTAAGGAAATAAACAACGCAAAGAGTTCCCTTCGGGATATCCTCAGCTATGAACATTGTCGCTACGATCGCAACAAAGGGCAGGTGCAGTACAAGACCTGCAAGGCAGACGAGCGGTATGCCGACAAGATAGAGCGCACCGATCTCGAAGATGCATCCGATCCTTGTGTCGCCGCCCGCGCGGAAGATTCCGCAAACTGAGGTGTACGGGATCATTCGTATGCCTATCCACACGCCGTAAAACAGCAAAAGTGCGGATGTGGTTATACGTGCGCCATCCGTCTCAAACTCAAAGAGAGACAGGAGCGGATTACGGACGAGGATGAGTATCACTCCGAGCACAACACCCGAAAGCGGCGTCATAATGAGGAATCGCTTTGCGGTTTCGTATGCCTCTTCCCTGTCGCCGCGTCCGCAAGCCTTGCCAACCATTATCGCAGAAGCATGGCAGATTCCGACAAAGAACACGAACACCAGCTGCTGTACAGTTTCGTAGATCGAGTAGGCGGAATAGTTTTCAGTTCCTTGACGCGAAAGCACCATTACGTAAATGTTAGTTCCGAGCGCCCACATCGATTCGTTGAGAAGAACGGGTGCGGCGGTGACGATAAACTTCGACACAAACTCGCGTGAAAAGCCGAAAAGCTCGCGCGCGCTTCCCTTAACAACGTTCTTGCTGAAAAGCAGGAATACAAGCACGATGATCGCCTGGACCGAGCATCCGACAACGGTCGCGACCGCCGCTCCGCGAACGCCGAGGGCGGGAAAGCCGAAGTGACCGGAAATGAGGCAGTAGTTGAGGGACGTGTTTGCGATAACGCTCGCAAACGATGATATCAGCGGGACGATAACGTTTTCGGTCGCACGCAGAGCCGCACAGCTCACCTGCGAGAACATTATAAACGGAACGGCAAATGCAAGGATTCGCAAATAGCCCTCCGCAAGAATAGCAACGTCCGCCTCGGGTCCGAAAAGACTCACGCAAAATTTTGGCGCAAGACCGAGGAGAAGGCTGAACAGAACGGCAATGATCGCAGCAAAAACGAGCGCAAGACCGTACGTGCGCCTTATTCCCTTTCGGTCGTTGACGCCCCAGAACTGCGAAATAAGCGTCGCGGCCCCCGAGCAGATACCGAACGCAACAACGTTGAGCATAAATGTAAATCTTCCCGCCACACCGACAGCCGCCGTCGCACTGTTGCCGAGCGGCACGATCATCGCCGTATCAATAAGCGATGCGCAGGACGTAAGAAGATTCTGAAAGGCGATAGGCAACGCAAGCATAGCCGCACTCGCCCAAAAGCCCTTTTTCAATTTTACGGACATATATTTTCCCCTTGTTCTAAATGATTGCATCCTTTATATTATACCATATTTGCGCGGGGATGTCAAGGGGGGATGATGTTTTTGGGGAAAGGGTGGGGCTGCGTCAAAAGCCTAATTACAAAAGCGATTGAGGCAGCCCCCTGTTACTTCGATTATTTTACATTCGTATCGATCTTTATATAGTCGATCTGCATTGTGGGGAGGAAGGAGCCTGTGTTATTCGAGCATCCGATATATGCAAACACAAAATCTGATGTCAGCGGATGGTCTGCCATGCTCTTTATTCCGCTTCCGCCGTTATAGTCGCCTGCGCCGCTTTGAACGTCCGCAACGACGAGCTCGCCGTCTCTGTATATACTGAGGACGTTCGTTTTCGTTGCTGCGTCGTAGGTATTAACGAGCTTCATTACCGAGCCGGACTTAATCTCCGCACCTGCGGGAGAGTAGTTATAGTAGCCCTTACCGAGCGCGCCTTCCGCATAATCGGAAACATTCAGCTTGCCGCCTCTGTAGGAAAGAGCCTTATTGCCGACCACGTTATCCTTATCCGAGCCGATGATAAATCCGCTTGCGCCCGTCATATCACCGAACTTTATCTCAATGCTCCAATTCGTGCCCTCATTCATTTCTATGATCTTTTCTATCTGAAGCTGAGCCTTTGTGAGACACAGAACGCCGTTCTTTATTTCATACGTGCCATTGAGAGCCTTGGAATTGATGGCGTTGACTATATTACCGTCCTTATCGCGTGCGTAAAGGTCACCGTCAAAATCCCACGTATAGGAATCGGGAAGCGTATCGGGAAGGTCAATACTGTTATCAACGATAGTATAGGTAACCGTTCCCGTTGCGCCGCTTGCGGTTGTATAGGTAACCTCTACAGTAACGTTATCGTATGCTTTAAGTGCTTTTACGCTTACACAACCGTAATTTGCGCCGCTTGCATTGACAACACCCACCTCTGCGGTTATATCCTTACCGTGAGCATAAACCTTAATGACAAGCGTTCCCGCAGTGCTTCCGGGTGTTGCGCGGAATGCGAGATCTGCAGTCATATCGGTAATATCTACGGATAATTTTCCTCCCGCAACGGATATTGTTTGCTTGCCGTTGAGCGGGCTTCCCGAGCTGTCGGCTTGAGTGACGGTAAAATCCTTGCCGTGAAGAGCGCGGTACATATTATAAGCCGCGTCAACGCCGATAAGCGCGTAGCCGAATTTTCCGTAGTGGTTTCGGTTATTCGAGCCGAAGAGCGTCTTCATCGGTGTAGTTAGCTTGCAGTCTGCATAGGTTGCCGTATTACCGTAGGAATCGTTATGCGAAGCCGATTTTCCGTAAGCTTCCATCATGGTGACGTATTTTGAGATATCTATCGTCTTCTTCTCGGTGGGAGCACCGGTGAAATACTCTGTAATCGTCGTTGCAATAAAGATATCGTCATACTTATTTGCGAGAGCGAACTGAGATGCGGATGTGGTGGAATAGTGGAT
>JBGVEZ010000194.1:0-7526 GCA_045120555.1 Eubacteriales bacterium | reverse complement strand
GATCCTCGATAAACGTTTTGCCGCCATATATCTTCATAAGCTTGTACCTTCCCATAATGAGTCCTAGTCCGGAGCTATCCATAAATTCAACGTTTGAGAAATTCAAATAAAGTCTTGTCGGTCGGTTCTCGAAAATCAATTCATCTATGTCGTCGCGTATCTTTTTCGCGGAATGATGATCGATTTCTCCGGTGATGATAATCCGAAGTGTTTTATCCTCGTAAAAATGTATAAATTGAGATGTTTTTTTGAGTTCATTCATTTTTTCTCATCCTTTCATTTGTTTCATGTATATTATATCACCCACGACATAAAAAATATGTCAAAATCTGTAGCTTGCATATTTTTTTACATAAAAAATCCCACTTTCCGAGGAAAGTGGGATCATATATTAAATTTTGTTAAGAATGTAACGGTAAAGGATGGTCTTCCAGAATCCGACCTTCTTTGATTTGACATGGAGAAGAGCTTCATAGAGATCAGCTGCCGCAGCAAGCTCGGTCTTGTTCATACCATGACCAAACTCTTCCGCTTCAAGCGATTCCACACCCTTTGAGATTATCGAATATTCGTCGGAAAGCATTATTTCTTCATCAGAAATTATATTTTCTTCGTTCTCCGTATCGTTTTCGGCTTCGTTTGACGCATCGTAATCCTCAACCGCTTCAATCTTAGGCTTCATCAGCTCGTGCAAGCGAACCAGCTCTCTTGCCATTCTGAGCTTAAACTCATCCGGAAGCTCATCTTCATAGGGAAGTATTCCGAAAATCGAATATATTTCAAATATCTTATCCGAAATAACATTAGACAAGCTCTTTACATCGACAGGATCATTGGCAGCTTTGGCGTCGCTTATGAGCTTTGATCGACTTTGGTCACCTGCCTTGATACGCTTGAATTCAAGGTACGCAAGCAATGCAAATACTGCGACGGGAAGGACTATTGCCAATAGCTTACCTATGTCTTCCGCAATTTTTCCGATCTGGGGATTGTCAGATGTAGTTGTGTCAGCCGTGGTTGTATCCGTGGGTGTCTCCGTAGACTCATCAGGAAGAGATTCCGAATCACCGGGACCGAGTGGCTTAGTAGTTTCTTCGGTGGTATCGGTATCAGTTTCGGGGGGATTGTATGGATCGTCCGGATCATCGGCGTTAAATCCCGGATAATACGAGGACATCATAGGAGGAGTTGCCTCATACTGTACCCAGCCTATTCCGTCAAACCATACTTCTACCCACGCGTGCTCATCGCTGTCCATGACGTCTGTGTAATAACGTAAGGTCATATCAAGAGTTTCTGACTCGAGATCAACGTTTGCGTTATAATACGGGTTCTTGACGAAATCGTTTGCAACGTAGCCCTCAACGTAACGTGCGGGTATTCCAAGCTCTCGTAAGGTGAGAGCGAGAGTGGATGCAAACTGCACGCAATAGCCTTCTTTGACAACTGTCAAAAAGTTTTCGACGCCGGTTAGATTAGCGTCTCCGATCGATGCAGGGGTTAAAGTATACTTGTAATTTTCATTCAGATAGTTTACTATCGAAAGCACGAGGTTATGTCGGTCAATGTATTTTTCTGCTGACATCGAAGCGTCTCTGCCGGATGAAGCTTTCACTTCGCTTTCAAATTGCTTTGCAAACTCAGCAATTATCGCACTTTCTGCCTTTTGCAGGTATGTGTTGTAAACGTATTCTGAATATTTGTCGAGCTGCCCCATGAGGTTCCTGACCTCTTTTTGCTCAGCTTCCGAATATACGTGATAATACCTTAATGCAAGCTCGAGTGTAGGCGGAACGTAAATATACGGCGCACCGGTCTCCGGATTGATAACCGGGCTTTGTACCTCGGATGACATTAACGTTCCTCTTGCTACGTCATAATGATATATGTATACACCGTAAGGACCGTAGACCTTGATCATCTTTCTGCCCATCATGGGAGAAGAAACCTCGTAGGTATATCCAAGAGGAGTTACGCCCGAAACAGCCATGCAATTTACAGGTAAACCGTTATTTTCGCTTCCATCAATCCGACAAAGATATACGTCGTGCGCTTTTTTGGTAAATTCATACTGAAGATAATCCTTCTGAATGTTGAATTCAGCGATAAGTGAAGAAATGTTAGCGGCGTAATTTTCGTCTCTCATTGAGGGAACGTTTGCGACAAAAGCATATTTTGCACCGTATTTAGAATCCCTGCTGGAATAGATTCCGTCAAAGAAGTTAGTGTACGTCATATCGGGATTTTCGTGAACGCTTTTATATGATCTCAAACCGTACTTTGATTGAATAAACGAAGGAACGTACAGCGACGTTGTTCCGCTAAAGTACCTGCTAACGTTGACCTGCATAGCAACGTATCCGTATTTTATTTGTGTTGAATATTGAGTAAGATAATTATCAACACTCGCAGACGCTACGGGATTCATATGCTTATAGAACAGATCCAGCAGCTTTTCGTGTACGTCCTCGCGTACACCGAATTTTTTTCTGTATTCATCAAAGGACTCGGATTCGGGATTCAGATACCATGATCCATCCCTGAATTCATTTGCAATCCATCCTCTTAAGTAAACGGGCATCATTCGCTGAATCTCAACGTGAAACCTGCGAACCTCTTCGAATTCACGCGGGGTCAGCTCGGTTGAGTGGGGTTCAAAATTTTCGTTAAAATTCTCATAGCTCTTAAGGTCAAGCGTGAGATCGTCGCCAAGAAGTAATGCCGTGATGTATTCTCGAATCTCATTCATACTGCCGTCGATCAAATTTATCTTCTTAAAATTCTTTTCAACCAGCAAGGACGGGATGAGAATGGATAAATATCCTACAACAAATATTGCAAGGGCAGAGAATCCCGCGAGAGCCGATTTAGCATATTTGATAAGATGCTTTTTACGCTTTTCGTTGCGTAGCTCTTCCTTTTCCGCTTTGGTAAGCTTGCCCTTTTTCTTTTGAACGGGTCCGCCGACAAGATCATCAAGCTCGTCGTCAAGAGCAACGAATTTCTGCTTTTTCTTTATTTTTTGCTGTTTCTTCTTTTCCTTTTTATCAATAAATTCGGGCTCATCAACTCCAATTACGAAAGCGGGATTAAGAATAGTTTCAATGTCGTAACGTTTAGGATTAGACATATCCGAAAACAGCTTATCGTTTACATATAGCATCGCCATAGCACAATATGAAACCGCAAGGAATGCTGTGCCCCAGTTTGTATTGAGAATATTGCATACAAATGCAGGTGCAACCAAAATAACGTTAAATATGACAGGAGCATACAGATTCGTTTTCTTACCGAAGGAAAATGAATAAATAGCCGAAATAAGAAGACCGAGTCCAAAAACAACGTACATTACCGTTGTTTTAACATCACCTATGTAACCGAAGCCCGTGCTTACGTTTATAAAATACGTAAAGCCCATATCCGCAAGTCGTTCAAATACAAAATCAACAAGATTTGTTCCTGTAAGGACTATGCGCATAAAATCAAAGTTACGAACGTGTAATCCGATGACTACGGCAACTATTCCCGCAGATATCCAAGCAATCCATTTATTCTGCAAGGAGAATACAATCGGAAAGGTAAAAATCACCGAAACAAGAAGTAGGGAAAGGTTACTTGTGTACTGAAGTATATTGATCGTGTCAAGAATAAAATACAGTAAGGAGAAAACGCACAGCGCGATTACAAGAGCACGTGCAGTAAGTCCGAGATAATACCTTGATCTGCTTGTTACCAGAAAGGGATTTAATCCAAGAGGCTTATTCTGAGGATCGATATTCTGTTTTTTGGGAGCTTTATCTTTATTACTCATTATATTACCTCATTAAACGGATCTTTGATTCTGAGGAACGAATTCTTTCAGAATGATTCCTTTTTTCTGTAATTGCATTCCGCATTCTTCGACGTAGGTACGCCATGCAATAGGGTCCTTCATTCTTGGAGCGGATGAAAAATAGATCATATCGCTGTTACCGAAGGCGGTCGAAGCATCCTGCTCTCCGATCGCAGAATATGAAACGATCGAATCATTATCAAGAGCTGACGTGATGTAGATTTTTCTGCAATCAGACCAGTACTCAAGCTTTCCACGTATTTCTTTAAGCGATTTCTCTGAAGCAGCTATGGGTGCCCCGGTAAAAAGCCTGAATATTTTATCAAAATCCTTGTCGCTTGTAATCTGGAATGAAAAGAATCCGGATTTTGATCTGGCATCACTCCAGACGACAATACAAGATTCGCCATCCGAAAGACATTTTGTAATTACTGATACTGCGCATTCAACCACACCGTCAATACAGTAATCGTTCATATCATACACGAATTTTTCCTTTGCAAGCTCGAACGGATTGACCGTTTCCACGTCCTCGAATGGTGCGGTTATCTCGCTATACGGGCGCGCAGACATATCGACAAAGATAAGATTCGATTTTACGGTACCTTGAGAATATTCACGCACAATAAAATTCTCGGATTTTGATGAAAGCTTCCAGTGAATGCTTTTCAGAGTATCACCAGGACGGTACTCTCTTACGTCGTCAACCTCGGTCTTTTCGGGTAAAAATGGAGAACGGCTTACAGCACCGCTCGAATCTGAGCTTACTATGCTCTTGCTCGCGGAGGAGCGTATCCGTTGAGGATATACGAATATATCCTTTTTTTCCGTTACGTCGATCCTGAATTTTACGGTTCTGAAAAAGTCGTGAACGTAGATTGCTTCAATTCCGATGGGAAACGTGCCTCTGAATGGGAAGCTGATCTTGTTGGTAACTCTTGTCGATGATGAAGGCGGCATCGAAAAATTGATCTTTTTAACCGAGGAACGAACGCATTCCTTGTCGGGTATATAAAGATAAGCTTCTCCGAACGTTATTGGAAATACAGATTCGTTTGCGATACTTATCTCATACGAAAACGGCATATTCTTTGCAAGCATCGTTTCACTTACCTCAAGATTGACGCGTATGCCCTTTGCGCATATAAACGCAAAAAGAACGTTTAACGGCAAAAAAATCAGAAATGCGTAAAAAACCACACCCGAAACAGGATTTCGCAACGCCTGTGTAAAAATTACAATTGCAACAAACGCAACAAGATATAAATATGCGTTCTTGGTGAGAAGAAATGACGCTTCGGGGATTTCATTTTCGTTATACAGTTTTTCTTTTTTCTTCATAGCGTTTACTGTAAATAATTATTATCAGTTAGCCGTATTACGATAGGGAACTGCGACTTTTCTTAAAAGCTCATTAATTATCGAATCAATAGTCTTTCCGCCAAATTTTGCTTCCTGGCTGATGATAAGTCTATGAGATAACGTGAATTTAGCAATTGCAGCAACGTCGGCAGGAGTAACGTAGTCACGTCCCTTAATAAATGCATATGCCTGTGAAAGCTTCATCAGAGCAACAGAAGCACGCGGGCTGGCTCCCAAAACGAGATCGGGCGTTTTTCTTGTGGATGTGACAAGATCAACTATATACTGCAATACCGTGTCGTTAACGAGAATCTTCGAAACGGCATCGGTCATTTCATTCAGTTCCTCAAGACTTATAACGTTTCTTACGTTAGTATCCTTCTGTCCGTGGAGCTTTGTTTTAAGAATCTCTACCTCCTCCGCACTTGTCGGATATCCCATATTGATTCTGACACCAAAACGGTCAAGCTGTGCTTCGGGAAGAGGATATGTACCCACATAGCCGGAGGGGTTCTGTGTCGCGATTACCATAAATGGCTTCTTTATGGAATAAGTCTTACCGTCAACGGTAACGTTGCCCTCTTCCATTGCTTCAAGAAGAGCAGACTGCGTCTTGGGTGAAGCACGGTTGATCTCGTCTGCAAGAAGGAGGTTGCACATAACAAGGCCGCTTCTGAATTCAAAGTCTTCTATTCTTCTGTTGTAAATATTATATCCAGTGATGTCGGATGCCATAACGTCCGGAGTAAACTGCGCTCTTTTGAATTCAAGACCTGTTACCTTAGCAAGAGTAGATGCAAGTGTAGTCTTTCCCGTTCCGGGTACGTCCTCAACGAGAGCGTGATATCCGGATAGAAGAGCGGTAAGCAAAATTACAATCTCAGAGCGTTTACCGATAATAACCTTTTCGATCTCATCGATAGCTTCAAGTATTCTTGCGTTTTCGTTTGAATTTTCCATAATTTTATCTCCTTAACAGGTTCATATTTGAAGATTTGGAATAAAATCATCATTAATATATTATATCATATTTTAATAAGGCTTGTCAATTGACATATCAAACAAAATTACTGCTTTTCTTTTGTGCAAAATGACAGTTTATCTTTTCGCGCTTAAGTATTGACTTTTTATTAAAAATGATTTATAATAGTATCAGAATTCATGAAAACGGAGGGTAATATGGATAAAACCAGTATAAAACTCGAAAACTACAGCATAATTTATGCGTCGCAAACACCCGGACTTGATCAATCTGCGGAATATCTTCAGAAAAAGCTCATTGAAGTTACCGGAATAACACTTAACGTATACGCTGACAATGATTCTGAAGAAAGAGCTTATGAGATCCTTATCGGAAGCACAAGCAGAGGTGAAAGTGCAGATTTCACACGACTAATGAGTTACGATCTTTCAATCAAAAATGAAAAGATCGTTTTGGGCTGCGGAGGGCATTTTACAGCAAATTACGTAATTGATCTGTTTGTCGAATCATTACTTAAAGGCGAGATCGAACCTATGAAAGGGAGCTTGCTCGAGGTTGAAAAGCAGCCTTTTGCAGACGGAAGCAATCTGAGGGTCATGACAGCAAACATTCTTGCACAGCGCTGGATCTGCGGCGGCAGACCTTACATTACTGTACGCGCTGAAATTTACGCTGCTGTTCTCGCGGTATACGCCCCCGATTTTATCGGAGTTCAAGAAACCGATGACCCGTGGAACGAATTCTTCCCCTATTATCTCGACATACTTCGAGATAGATACGATCTTAACTACGGATGGACCTGCAACAGATACGGTGAGCTTTCAATATTGACTTCAATAATGTACAATAAAGATAAATTCAGTCTTCTTGAGAGCGATATGCAAGAATTTTCCTATATGAACAGCACAAAATATAAGCTGAGAGTTCTTTCAAGTGCTGTTTTGGAAAACGTTGAAGGAAATGAACGTTATCTCGTTGTTAACACTCATTGGTCCGGAAAGCAAGAGGATGTTTATACACAAATAAATGCCGGAATTGAAGTTGTTGATCACTATAAAGAAAAGTACAATATAAAAAATTTCTTCTGTACCGGTGATTACAACATGCACAGATACGGATTCAATGAATATAAGGAGGTAACGGGTTACCTCGATGCTAAAGAGGTTGCCGAAGCATCGGGAACACTTGTAAACCACAATTGCGGAATCAGAGAGGGAATGTATATTGACCATATATTCCATACGCCGGGACTTTCGGTAAAACGCTATGAAACGGTTGATAAGAACTATACTAACGTTCTTTCCGATCATCTTCCTCAATACGCAGATTTTATTATTGAATAAGAAAAGG
>JBGVEZ010000193.1:0-2366 GCA_045120555.1 Eubacteriales bacterium | reverse complement strand
ATCAAATGGAACAAGCAAAAATCACAGAACTGAAAAAGCTTGCCGCAAACGTTCGACTCAGTGCGCTTGAAGGCGTATTTTGCGCACAGTCCGGACATCCGGGCGGATCGCTTTCCGTTGCAGACATTCTTACTTATCTTTACTTTGAAGATATGAACGTCGATCCCAAGAATCCCAAGATGGAGAACAGAGATCGTCTCGTTCTTTCCAAGGGACACACGGCTCCCGCACTTTATTCGGTTCTTGCACATAAGGGTTATTTTCCCGTTGAGGAAATAAAGAAGCTCCGTCAGGTTGACTCCTTCCTTCAGGGCCACCCCGATATGAAGGGAACTCCCGGTGTCGATATGACTACCGGCTCTCTCGGTCTCGGTATCTCCGCTGCTTGCGGTATGGCACTTAAGGCGAAGATAGATAATCAGGATTACAGAACCTACGCTATCATCGGTGACGGTGAATCGCAGGAGGGACAGGTTTGGGAGGCTTGCATGTTTGCGGCTCACTATAAGCTTGATAACTTCTGTCTTGTAGTTGACTGGAACGGTCTCCAGATCGACGGTAAGATCACTGAGGTTATGAATCCCACACCTCACGATAAGAAGCTCGAGGCATTCGGCTTCAACGTTATCACTATTGACGCTCATGACTTTGAGCAGATCGATGCCGCATTCAAGGCTGCGCGCGAATGCAAGGGTAAGCCCACAGCGATTATTGCAGTATCCGTAAAGGGTAAGGGTGTTTCCTTTATGGAAAATCAGGCATCGTGGCACGGCTCTGCTCCGAATGCAGAACAGTATGAACAGGCAGTTGCCGAAATCAAGGCAAGCGTTGCCGGACTTTGATTGGAGGAACGTATCATGGCAGATAAAATAGCAACAAGAGAAGCTTACGGTAATGCGCTTGCAGAGCTTGGCGAAAAGTACGATTTCGTAGTTCTTGACGCTGACCTTGCAGCAGCAACCAAGACCGGTACCTTCAAGAAGAAATTCCCCGAAAGATTCTTTGACTGCGGTATCGCAGAAGGAAATATGATGACTGTTGCTGCAGGTCTTGCGGCTGCAGGTAAGACTCCCTTCGCATCTACCTTCGCAATGTTTGCGGCAGGCAGAGCATTCGAGCAGATCAGAAACTCTATCGGTTATCCCCACCTTAACGTTAAGATCGGTGCAACTCACGCAGGCATTACAGTCGGTGAGGACGGTGCGACCCACCAGTGCCTTGAGGATATCGCAACCATGCGTACCATCCCCGGCATGACGATCATTAATCCCGCAGATGCAACTGAGGCGCGCCTTGCAGTTGAAGCGGCTCTTAACTTCGACGGTCCCGTTTACCTCAGATTCGGAAGACTTGCTGTTCCGGTTATGTTTGACGGCGACTACAAGTTTGAGATTGGTAAGGGTGTTCAGCTTGCTGACGGTAATGACGTTACTATCATCGCAACCGGTATTATGGTCGATATGGCTCTTAAGGCTAAGGATATGCTCGCAAGCGAGGGTATTTCCGCAAGAGTTATCAATATTCATACCATAAAGCCCCTCGACGAGGAGATCGTTGTCAAGGCGGCTATGGAAACAGGTGCTATCGTTACCGCGGAAGAGCACAACGTTATCGGAGGTCTTGGCGGCGCGGTTGCTGAAACCGTATGTGAAAAGTGCCCCGTTCCGGTCGTTCGCGTTGGTGTTGAGGACAAGTTCGGTCATTCCGGTAAGGTTCCCGCTCTCCTCGAAATGTACGGCCTTACACCCGAAAATATCGTAGAAAAGGCTAAAAAGGCAATTTCTCTTAAAAAGTAATTTTTGAATTATTACTATTCGGTTAACAAGAGGTAAATTGATACAAAATTTCGAAGAAATTTGTATATTACCTCTTGACAAATCGACCCAAATGTAGTATAATATTATAGTCATTGTGTGAAATAAGCGTAGTTGTTTCGCGGGCAGAAATGTCCGACCGTGGGCAAAACGCTTCCAGTACCGTAATTTAAGGAGGTGCAGAAAAAATGCTCAGAACTTATCAGCCTAAAAAGCGTCAGCGCAAGAAGGAACACGGTTTCCGTAAGAGAATGAAGACTGCTGACGGCAGAAACGTACTCAAGAGAAGACGTGCAAAGGGTAGAAAAAAGCTTACCCACTAATTCTTGTATACGTTAACTCATAATTATTGAAAATGCCGATGCCTCGTCACCTGTGTATGGTTCGTTGCCATCGGTATTTTTATGTAAATTACAAAAATACAAAATCAAGAACAAAAAATGCGGAAGCATCCCACACACAAAATACAGAAACGGAGGAGCTTATGAAGCTGGTTGCCATAAAGGAAAATCATCTTTTCGGAAAAGCATATGCCAAGGGCAAGCGATATAC
>JBGVEZ010000192.1:0-7873 GCA_045120555.1 Eubacteriales bacterium | reverse complement strand
TAAAAGCGCCGGAGCAGCAAGACAGGTCATCATCTCCGCAATCAGAGAGGCACATAAGAAGGCAACAAGCCAGCGCCTCGAAAACAAGCGCGAGAGCATTATCAGTGCAAAGATAGAAAAAATAAACTCCGAAACAGGCGACGTGCTTATCAGCTTTGACGAGGGTAAGTACGAGGCAGTGCTTCTTGCAAAGGAGCAGATCCCCGGTGAGGAGCTCAGACTTGACCAGGTTATCAGAGTATTTATTCAGGAGGTCGACAAGAGAGGCGGCGGCACATCCGCAACCATCTCCAGACGTCATACAAGCTTCCTCCGCAGACTCTTTGAGCTTGAGATTCCCGAGATCGCGTCGGGTGACGTTATCCTCTCTTCCATCGCAAGAGATCCCGGCTCAAGAAGCAAGGTTTCCGTATATTCAAGAGCCGATGGTATTGATGCTATAGGTGCTTGTATCGGTCAGAATAAGGTAAGAATTGAAAGCATCGTCCGCGAGCTTGCAGGTGAAAAGGTTGATATCATACCCTTCAGCGAGGATAAGGCTGAGTACATTAAGGCTGCGCTTTCTCCTGCGGCTGTTGAAGGTGTAATTATGCTTGAGCCTAACAACGCAAAGGTTTACGTTACTCCCGATCAGCTTTCCCTCGCAATCGGTAAGGCGGGTCAGAACGTAAGACTTGCTGCAAAGCTTACAGGATGCAAGATCGATATAACAGACAATTACGAGGTTTTTGAAGAGGCTAAGGCTTTTGCGGATCAGCTTGACGCTGTAAGAGAGGAAGCTCTCAAGGCAGCTAAATCCGCAGAAGACGCAGAATAATTGACAGAACTGTATTTTGAGAACAATGATCCGGATTTTCGGTCAGAAAGGAGCTTCGTTATGCAACAGATGAAGGTAAAAAAGGAGCCGCTTCGTAAGTGTGCGGTTTGCGGAGAGCATTTTTCAAAAAAAGAGCTGATCCGCATCGTCAGAAAGCCTGACGGGGAGGTCGTGCTTGACCTTACGGGAAAGGCTAACGGAAGAGGTGCTTACCTCTGTCGCTCGGAAAAATGTCTTGCAAAGGCAAGAAAGAGCGGAAGGATCGCAAACTCGTTATCGTGTGCGATAGATGAATCCGTATACGACGCTGTTGCCGCAGAGCTTTCGCGCGAGGTGGCAGATGAATAATAAGCTGATGTCAACCGTCGGACTTTGCCGAAGGGCGGGAAAAACGGTAATCGGAAGCGACCTTGTGGTCAAGGCACTGCGCGCGGGAGAGTGCAAGCTCGTTCTTCTCGCATCGGATGCCTCCGAAAATACGAAAAAAAGGATCACAGATAAATCCGCGACCTATAAAACAAGGCTCGTATGCGTTCCTCTTTCGGCAGATCAGCTCGGACTCTCAGTGGGAAAGAGCAATAGTGTTGCCGTGGTGGCGATAACCGACGAAAGCCTTTCCGGTGCGGTTCTCAGACATACAGAGACAGATTGATTTATCCCTCTTGGGTTTTATATAGATATTTTAATTAAGAAAAGGGTGTTTTAGATGGCAGCAAATACCAAAAAACAATTCAAAGTTAACACATTGTCGAAGGATCTTGATATAAAGCTTAAGGACATAGCCGTTGTTATGAAGGGCACGTCATATGACGTATCTGCGCAGGCATATCTTGACGGGGAGGCGTTCGACGTCTTCTTTGACAGAATTACAAAAACAAATCAGATTGTCGGAATCGACGATTATATCAACGGCGCACCTCTTCCGGCAGATCCTGCATCCGTACAGAAAAAGGAGCAGCCTGCAAAGACGGAAAAGGAAGTAAAGCCCGAAAAGAAGCCTGTTGAGCAGAAGACAGAGCAAAAAGCAAATCAGGAGAAGAGCAAGGATGCCCGTGACGGCGCTGTAAAGGAAACAAAGCCGGTACAGCATAAAAACGAGCCGCAGAGCCCTGTTGCTCCCGCTGACAAGAAGAATAATCAGCAAAAGAAGAATGATATGTCGAGATTTGACCGCTCGGCAGTTACCGACACAAAGAAAGCACAGCCTCAGCAGAAGAAGGCTGAAGCTCCCCGCGTTGAAAAGAAGAGCACCGTTAAGGTTGGTACAAACGTTAACAACGCCGCTCCCAAGAACGAGACGAAGAACGAGAAGGAACGCGTAAGAGTGGTCGACACGCGCACCGCGTCCTTTGACCTTTCTAAGTACGACGATAAGCTGAACGATTTCGTTCCGGATGCAGTCGGAAACGACTCAGGCAAGAAGAAGCAGAAGGTTCAGCAGAAGAAGGTTGAGCCTGTAAGAAATCCCGAGGGCAGAAGAAGCGGCAAGGAATCCGACGAAATGCCCCAGCAGGGAAAGAACTTCTTCGGCGGCAAGAACGGTCAGAACAATAAGAACAACAAGAAGAACCAGCAGAACAACAATCGCAAGCCCGCGCCCGAACCGGTAAAGCAGAAGCTTCACGTTACCATTCCCGATGAGATTACCGTAGGCGAGCTTGCTTCCCGCCTCAAGGTTACCGCAGGTGAGGTAATAAAGCGCCTTATGATGATGGGAATTATGGCAACCATCAACCAGACCGTCGATTTCGACACCGCATTCTTTGTGGCTGACGAGCTTGGCGCAGAGGTTGAAAAGGAGGTTGTTGTTACCATTGAGGAGAAGCTCTTCGACACAGAGGAGGACTCCGAGGAGAGCCTTACCGAAAGAGCTCCCGTTGTCTGTGTTATGGGTCACGTTGACCACGGTAAGACCTCGCTTCTCGACGCTATCAGAAAGACAAACGTCACACGCGGCGAGGCCGGCGGTATCACACAGCACATCGGTGCTTACCGTGTAAATATAGGCGACAAGAAGATAACCTTCCTTGATACTCCCGGTCACGAAGCGTTCACCGCTATGCGTGCGAGAGGTGCAATGGCAACTGATATCGCGATCCTCGTAGTTGCTGCGGACGACGGTATCATGCCCCAGACGGTAGAGGCTATCAACCACGCAAAGCAGGCGGGTGTTGATATTATCGTTGCGATAAACAAGATGGATAAACCCACTGCTAACCCCGACGTTATCAAGCAGGAGCTTACACAGTACGAGCTCGTTCCCGAGGAATGGGGCGGTGACGTTATCTGTGTTCCCGTTTCCGCGCTTACGGGTATGGGTATAGAAGATCTTCTCGAAAACGTTCTTCTCGTTGCAGAGGTCAAGGAGCTTAAGGCTAACCCCAACCGCCATGCAAAGGGTATCGTTATCGAGGCGCGCCTTGATAAGGGTAGAGGACCGGTTGCAACCGTCCTCGTTCAGAACGGTACACTCCGCTCGGGCGATATCATTATCGCAGGTACGAGTGTTGGCCGTGTAAGAGCTATGACCGACCATAACGGTAAGATCCTCAAGAAGGCAGGTCCCAGCGTTCCCGTTGAGATCACAGGTCTTGCAGAGGTTCCGCTCGCAGGCGACGAATTTAATGCGGTTGAGGACGAAAAGATGGCAAGAACCCTCGCAGAGCAGCGTAGAGCAAAGGCTAAGGAGGAGCAGTTCAAGATCAATGCACGTGCTAACCTCAACGACCTCTTCTCCCAGATCTCCGCAGGTGCGAAGGACCTCAACATCATCGTTAAGGCTGACGTTGGCGGATCGGTCGAGGCGGTTAAGCAGTCTCTTGAAAAGCTCTCCAACGACGAGGTCAAGGTTAAGGTAATTCACGGCGCGGCAGGCGGAATCACCGAGGGTGACGTTACGTTTGCAGCTGCATCCAATGCTATCATCGTCGGTTTCAACGTCCGTCCCGATAAGCAGGCTGTTGATACTGCTGAACGTCAGAAGGTCGAGATCCGTACCTACAGAGTCATTTACGAGTGCATCGAAGAGGTAGAGTCTGCTATGAAGGGTATGCTTGCGCCCAAGTTCAAGGAGGTCGTTCTCGGTCGTGCCGAGGTCAGACAGACCATCCGTGTTCCCAACGTTGGCGTTATCGCAGGTTCTTACATTACTGACGGTAAGGTTACAAGAAACGCGCTTATCCGTGTTGTACGTGACGGCGTAGTTATATTTGAAGACAAGATCTCCTCTCTCCGCCGCTTCAAGGACGACGTCCGTGAGGTTGCGCAGGGCTACGAGTGCGGTATCGGTCTTGAACGCTTCGGCGATCTCAAGGAAGGTGACGTTCTCGAGGCTTCCATCATGGAAGAGATCGAAAGATAACCGAAATGAAAGGGGCAGAACGTTAAGATTCTGCCCCTAAAAATTTGTGTAAATTAAATTGAACTGTCTCGCCGGATAAGCGAGGCAGCTTTTTACATATCAAAAAATCCAATCTCCGGATCGCCTTCCTCTGTTTTCACCGAAAAATCGTTGGGATCGATTATATAAAGGTGAAGCTTGTGCTTTCGTGCAAGTCTGACGGTTGACGATGTTCCTCCGATCTCTCCGTTCCAAACGGCAATGCAGTGCGAAGAATTGTTGATCATAAATTTGTTGCGTATCTGCATGCAGTCATCGGTGTATTCGTGGCCTAACTTGATAATCTCGTTTGCGGCGGCACAAATGCTGTTATATCTGTCGCGGTCCTCCTGTCTCCACCGCGACGATTGTCCGTCGCATGGAATTGCGCAGACAAGTCTTATCGGTATTCCCGATTCACGGAGCCTAAGCACCCGCTCTGCCGCGAGCATGTCAACTCCGAGTGCCATTCCCGATATGAAATCGGTAACGCCGTGTGCCTTGTGCAGGTACAGTATATAATAATCGAGAAAATCTGCCATTTTGCGGTTTCCGTCCGAGCCCGGATAGGTCGGAAAAGGGAGCTGTCCCGGTCTGTGTCCGGTGAAGCATGCTGTACTTATCTTTTTCATCGGCGTTTCCTTTCTTTGGGATTCTATTTATTTTACCATTTTGTTGTTAAGATTTATACACAAGTTCTGTAAACATTCGGAAAAACAAAAAGGGCTGCCGACAAGCGACAGCCAATTTTGTACAGACAGGATTTTGTGTAAGAGTTAATTACTTAACTTCAACCTCAGCGCCTGCGTCTGCGAGCTGCTTAGCAACTGCATCAGCTTCATCCTTGGAAACGCCTTCCTTGATTGCCTTAGGAGCGGACTCAACGAGGTCCTTAGCGTCCTTAAGACCGAGACCTGTGATCTCACGAACAACCTTGATAACGCCAAGCTTGCTGGAGCCTGCGCCCTTGAGGATAACGTCGAATTCAGTCTTTTCTTCAACTGCAGGAGCAGCAGCGCCGCCAACTGCAACAGCAGCAACGGGAGCAGCGGATACGCCGAATTCCTCTTCAACTGCCTTTACGAGTTCCTTGAGCTCGAGAATGGATAAACCTTTGATTTCTTCAACAATAGCTGTAATCTTTTCGCTAGCCATTTTAAAATACCTCCAAAAAAAGATAATTAGTTAAAATAAATGTGATTGTAAGATATGATCTTACTCTGCTGCGGCTTCTGCGCCGCCCTCTTCCTTGTCGATGATGCCCTGAATAGCATAGGCAAAACCATAAAGAGGAGACTGGATGCTTCCGAGGAACTTTGCAACAAGAGTTTCCTTGGAAGGAGTGTCAGCGAGATCCATAACGGTTGCCTTGTCGATAACCGCACCGTCAAGATAACCTGCAAGAATGTTGAAGGATTCGATCTTCTGATCGTATTCCTTGAGGATCTTTGCAGGAGCGATGGGATCTTCACCGCCGATTGCGATAGCTGTCATACCGTTAAGGTATGTCTTCATATCGCCAAGACCAACTGTTTCGCAAGCACGGCCTGTAAGAGAATTCTTAAGAACCATGTACTTAACGCCGGCCTCTCTCAAAGCCTTACGCATAGCTGTGTCAGCATCAACGGTGATACCCTGATAGTTAACAACAACGCCGGCCTGAGAATTTTTGAGAAGCTCTGCAACTTCAGCAACAACCTGCTGCTTCTGTGCGAGAATAGCATTACTCGGCATTAGATTTTACCTCCCGTGTGAATAAAAAAATAATATCCTTAAATCCCGAAAAACAAAACACACTCCGAGATAAGGATACCAAACACAAAAATGTTTAATTTTCCTCCTCGGCAGGATGGCTTTCGCTTTTACGGGAACCTGCTGTCTTTGGATTACTTATATATTATACCATAAAAAAGTCCATTTGTCAAGAGGTTTTTTGAATTTTCTTAGATTTTTTTCAAAAAATCTTTTTAAAAGTGATACTGCGTGATACTGTATTTATACGCAAAACGTGATATAATAAAAGAAAAACAAAACCGAAAGGACTTTTATTATGTACATCACAGCAGAACAGATCACAGGTTTCAAAAAACACCTCATCTCCGAGGAACGCTCAAACGCGACCGTCGAAAAGTACGTCCGAGACGTACTTGCTTTTTCCGAATGGCTTTGCGGCAGGGAAGTCGATAAAAATATAGTTGTTGAATATAAGGCACACCTTGCGGAGAAATATCAAACCTCAAGTACAAATTCGATGCTTTCGTCGCTGAATTCATTCTTCGCCTTCTGCGAACGCCACGATTTCCGCGTCAAATTCATCAAAACGCAAAAACAGCTTTTCTCACGCGACGAAAAGGAGCTTACCAAAGCCGAATACCTCCGCCTGCTCGATGCCGCAAAAAGAAAAAGCCGCCGCCTCTACCTGCTCATGCAGACGGTCTGCGCGACGGGAATTCGTGTTTCCGAGCTGAAATTTATCACCGTCGAGGCGGTGAATTTAGAGCGTGCGGAGATCGATTGTAAGGGTAAGAGAAGAATCGTTTTCATCCCGAAAAAGCTCTGTAAAATGCTGAAGGACTACGCAAAAAGCGAAAAAATAAAAAGCGGATCGGTTTTCGTAACCAAGAGCGGAAAGCCGCTCGACCGCTCAAATATCTGGTCGGATATGAAGAAGCTCTGCGCAGACGCCGGCGTGTCGGCAAGCAAGGTCTTTCCTCATAACCTCCGCCACCTTTTCGCACGCACTTTTTACACGATCCAAAAGGACATCGTCCGCCTCTCAAGCATTCTCGGACATTCCAGCATCAACACCACCATGATCTACACCATGGAAAGCGGAAGAATACATCAGAAGCAGATTCAGCAGTTGGGGTTGTTGTGTTGAGGGGTGGAAACGGGGAAAAAAGATAACCACATAATCGAAATTATGTGGTAATGTGTTAATCATATTATAGCACACTTTCGCTAATTTGTCAAGTAAAAAAACGAAATTTCTACATAAAATCGCATAAAAAATCAAAAAAGCACGGCAAAAAGAGCCAAAGAAAAGAAATTTTTCGTTGGCTTTTCTCGTTGCGCCTTTTTTCTTTTATTTTTGACGAAGGGTTACCACATAATTTCGATTATGTGATAGGAAGAAGGATATTTATGACAATTAAAAGAGCGGCGGAACTTTTTGAGATTGATGAAAAAACAATACGAAAAGCAATCAATGATGGCATGTTGAAAAAAATAAAAGTTGGCAGAAATATTGGAATTCCAGATGATACTAAGTTCATTCCGGTAAAAAACGATATTCAAGCATTTCTGTTTCAAATTCTTCGTTATAAAAACAATTCACACCTTCCGATATCGAGAAAAATGTGCCCTGATACTGCTTCACTAAGAATTCTATTTGACTATCTTTATCATAATGGATATATTGCTGAATACGAATTTTCTGAGGATATCTCAGTTCTTTTCAAGAATACTGTACTTACCGAGGAAGCAACTGATCTAATATTCAGCAAATATAGAATTGATCAATTAAAAAACATAAATTATATGCCGATAAGCATTAATCCTACATTAAAATTAGGGTTGAATGTTGGCTGATAAAAAAAGGAGAAAAGAGTTATGAAAAAAATCAAATTTACAGTATTGTTAGTAACCGTTTTAATGGCTATGACAATGTTATTCAC
>JBGVEZ010000191.1:0-7060 GCA_045120555.1 Eubacteriales bacterium | reverse complement strand
TTAGTAGTTTCGGGAGCCTTTGTTGTCTCCGGTGTTTTAGTAGTTTCGGGAGTCTTTGTTGTCACGGGCGCCTTAGTAGTTTCGGGAGCTTTAGTGGTTTCGGGAGCCTTCGTGGTTTCGGGAACCTTAGTAGTTTCGGGTATCTTAGTAGTTTCGGGAACCTTAGTGGTTTCGGGAGCCTTTGTTGTCTCGGGAGTCTTAGTTGTCACGGGCGCCTTAGTAGTTTCGGGAACCTTAGTAGTTTCGGGAGCCTTTGTTGTCTCGGGAGTCTTAGTAGTTTCGGGAGCTCTTGTAGTTTCGGGAGCTACTGTCGTTTCCGGGACGTTGAGGATCGGCTCAAGTGCTTTATCGGACGCGCGCGGGAATCCGTCGCATATGAGGTCGTAAACAGAGTTATCGTAGGTATACGTGATCGTTTCACCGCTGACGGTTATGCTGAATGCACTGTTATTCAACGATAATCTTTTTACACCGACCGCAAAAAGCTTGCGTCCATAGCCTATAGTGCCTTCGTCGCAGTTGGTTACGTCGGCAAGGTAGTAGCTGCCGTTACAGTATATGAGATTCCACATATGAGGGCCTGTAATATCGGGCGTGCTCATGACACCGTTTACAGTATAGCAATATACGTCCTCGTCAAATACCGAGTTATCGCAAAGGTATTTGAACGCCTTTGCGTAGCCCTCGCAGACAACGTTTGTTGCTGTATCGTTATCGAACACGGAAATCATCTGCCACGGACTGCCGTAGACCGAGGTGCTACCTGCGGCGGCTGAATCGTAGCTTACAAGTGAGCATATCACGTCGCAATATGCAACGAGCTTTTCGTAATCGTCTTTATTCTTATTTTCATCAATTATTTTTTTCGCGTTATCGACTGCTGAGGCAACTGCACCTGTTTTTGCGGTGTCTGCCATAAAGAGGTTATCCTGCGACTGTCTGTATTCTGATGCTACTGTGAGGGAAAGGTATATACCGTCGATCCTTATTTTTGAACCGGAAGCGGAGAGAGTATAATAGAAGCTTATCCCCGACAGCTTGTCAAACCAGTAAAGCTCGTAGGGGAAGTCCTCAATGATTGCGTACATAAGTGCGTATACGTTTACCTCGTCGTTAAATTCCTCGTCTACCTCAGCCTCAGCCTTTGCGGTGATCTGTCCGTTCTCGATGATGGTACATTCAAGCTCTTCTGCCGTCCAGGAAAGCTCTTCAAGTCCGTTTGTGATCTCGAAATCAGTTGAGGCAAGCTTTCCGGATGCAACCGCAGAAAGCCTTGTCTTAAGCTCATTATAGATGTTCTTTTGAACGTCCTCGAAGCGGTCGCCCGCAGAATGTGAACGCTTATCCGTATTAATGATACTGTTCTCGAGATAGCCGAAAAGGCGTGTATGATGATCGGGGAGATCCTTACAATCGATGACGGTTACATCGGACGTGCTTTTATAGGGCATATAGCTTTGGAGAGCGACGGTAAGAAGCGTTGACAAAAGTATGACTGCAGCTAAAAGAGATGCTGTTAACGAATAGTGCTTTTTCATATTGATTATCCTTTCGTTAAATTAATCTATCAGAAGCTCTACGGGGCAGTGGTCGCTGCCTATAACGCTTGTAAGTATGCGGCTGTCGCTTACGCGTTCAAAGAGTCGGTCAGATACGACGAAATAGTCGATACGCCACCCCACGTTCTTTTCACGCGCCTTGTACATATAGCTCCACCACGAATATTCGATCTTATCGGGGTAGAGGGTACGGAAGGTGTCCTTAAAGCCGACGGAAAGAAGCTCGGAAAATTTTGCGCGCTCCTCGTCAGAAAAGCCCGCGCTCGTGTGATTTGTCTTCGGATTCTTAAGGTCGATCTCATTATGTGCGACGTTGAGGTCGCCGCAGTATATGACCGGCTTTTTCTTATCAAGCGACGTGATATAGCCGCGAAGAGCGTCCTCCCACGCCATACGGTAATCAAGCCTTGCAAGCTCGCGCTGCGCGTTGGGAGTGTATACGTTCAGAAGGTAGAAGTCTTCGTATTCGAGAGTTATTGCGCGCCCCTCGGTGTCGTGCTCGGGAATTCCGATCCCGTATTTTACCGAAAGCGGCTCGTGCTTTGTAAATATTGCCGTTCCCGAATAGCCCTTCTTTTCTGCGCTGTTCCAGTACTGAAAATAACCGTCGGGAGAAAATTCCGCCTGTCCTTTTTGCATCTTCGTTTCCTGTATGCAGAAGAAGTCCGCGTTTTCATTTATAAAGAATTCCTCAAATCCCTTGCCGAGGCAGGAGCGAAATCCGTTTACGTTCCAAGAAATAAATTTCATATTATCCGATCTCCCTTGATTTTTACTCGTGTAGCCGAAGGGTACACTTATCCATCTAACATTATATCATATTTTCGGACAAAAGTCAATATATTTTGCCCGAAAGTATAAAAAGGGGGCTATAACCCCCTTGCGATTATATAGATTGGTTTACAACAACTTCCGTGTTACTTACGCTGTCAAGAAAGTAATAATTCACAAAATCACATTCTTCATCGCTGTTCGTCCTCTGACGCAAAAAGATCATCGGCTCACCGTTTGAATCGAGAGGCCATTGCGCACACTGCACCCAACGCGGATATCTTCTGCCCTCGATATGGAATTTATCTCTGCAGATGCTGCGAAAGCTGCGTATGCGTTCGGATTTCGTTTCGCATCCTGCTGTGCTGTCGTATATCTCCTCAAGGATCACGTCAACTCCGTTTCCTCCGATACACGCGGGTGTGTTTGCGAGAATAAAGTCGAAGGTATCCTCAAGCGAGGTGTTTACGTGTATTTCCTCCGACGGGAAATTCTCGGTAAAGCAACAGTGGAGCAGGACATGAACGTCTATTATCTCACCGAGGGACGGAGTATCCGATATCCCGATCTTATTTTCAAGCTCGATGCGTATATCGAACGGCACCGAGTCGACGCACTCAAAGTGATTTTGTCCGTTAAGATAGGACGGCTTCTTTTGTGAGCATCTTTTAAGCGGCATGTTCGTTTGTATCCAATCAAGGAGCCCGTCGTCCGTAAGGAGCTCGTATATGAACTCTCTGCCGTTTTTTCTACCCTCGATAAATTCAATTATTCTTTGCTTTTCAGTCATTTCAGTCTCTCCTCTGTGTATTCTTTTCGTGCCGCTTTACGCTTTTATTGGCTGTCTCTTTTCTTTTATTCCTGAGCTTGTTTGCTCTAATATATATACGTAAAAAATTCGGATTTGTCCACAAAAAATGAAAAAATTTATAAAATTTTTATTTTTCAACGATTATTGAATATGTGTTCAGAAAAATATACTTGAATGTTTAAGGAATTTATGCTAAAATATACTTGTAAAAAGGAAGGAGGGGCAATTATGCTTAAGATTCTTATTGCCGAGGACGACAGGGAGCTTCGCTTGCTGTTTTCGCACGTCCTCATAAAACACGGCTATACCGTAAAGGGTGTTTCCAACGGAAGGGAAGCGCTTGACGCAATGGACACCGATTACTATGATATGATAATTTCAGATATTATGATGCCCGTCATGGACGGCTATGAATTCGTTCGCAGCCTGCGCGATGCGGGAAACATCACGCCCGTTATGATGATAACCGCAAAGGACGCGTTTGACGATATGCGCATGGGCTTTCTTTCCGGTACAGACGATTATATGGTAAAGCCTATCAACGTAAACGAAATGGTCCTGCGTATAGGTGCTCTGCTTCGTCGTGCTCAAATGATAAATGACAGAAGGCTTGTCATCGGGAATACGGTGCTCGAATGCGATTCGCTCACAGTCACGACTGAGGACGAGACGTTCGTGCTTCCGCAGAAGGAGTTTATGCTCCTTTATAAGATGGCGTCATTTCCCGGTAAGATATTCACTCGATATCAGTTTATGGACGAGATCTGGGGATATTCGTCGGAAAGCGACACTCACACGGTCGACGTACATATAGGACGCCTTCGTGAAAGATTCCGTGACAGCAAGGACTTTAAGATAGTAACGATGCGTGGCGTCGGATATAAGGTCGTAAAGCTTTAAGGATACTGCTATGAAAAAGAAAAAGATAATTGCAACTGTCGAAAAGCATAAAAAAACGATCAGCCTGCAGTTTAAGCTTACTTTCTCCGTAATCATCGTCCTTGCGCTTTGTATTCTGCTTTCGCTCGGTATTGACGCTCTGCTTCGGTACGTTCTGTTCCGAAACCGCGAAATACCGGTTATTATCGACCTTTTGCTGATTTCCATTCTGGTCGGTGTCCTCGTTACGGCAATTCTTTCAAGAATGTTTTTTGATCCTATAGATAAGCTGAGCGAGGCTGTAAGGCAGGTTTGGGGGGGTGAATTTGAGGTAAGCGTTTAAAAAAAATCGACGGTAAGGGAAATGAAGGAGCTTTATAAGGGCTTCAACCTTATGACGCGTGAGCTTCGCGCTACGGAGATCCTTCAGACCAATTTCGTTTCAAACGTTTCGCACGAATTCAAGACACCGATAAACGCCATTGAGGGCTATGCGATGCTGCTTCAGGACTGCGAAAATCTTAACGAGGAGCAGAAGAGCTACGTTGATAAGATCGTGTTCAACACCTCGCGTCTTTCCTCTCTTGCGGGGAATATTTTGCTTCTCTCAAAGATTGAAAACCAGTCGATTCCTCAGGGCAAGGTTAGCTATCGCCTTGACGAGCAGATACGTCAGGCGATCCTTGAGCTTGAGCCACTGTGGGCACCGAAGGAGATCGAATTTGACGTTGATATGCAGTCGGTCATCTACCGCGGTAACGAGCAGCTGATGCGCCACGTGTGGACGAATCTTATTTCAAATGCCGTTAAATTCGATCCCGAGGGTGGATCTGTCAGGATCACGCTTGACTCTGACGGAGATAAAGCGGTGTTCGTTATAGAGGACGAGGGACCGGGCGTCGGCGAGGAGGCGCAGAAGCATATATTCGATAAGTTCTATCAGGAGGATACGTCTCATAAGAGCGAGGGCAACGGACTCGGTCTTGCGCTTGTAAAGCAGATACTTGCGTCCGAGGAAGGTGAGATATCAGTTGAAAATACCGAGCCTGTCGGATGCCGATTTACGGTGACTCTCAAAATATAACGGCATGCCGCAATCTATTCGACATAAGACGTCATTTCTCAACAATTGTTGATTTTCAGTTGAAGTTCAGTTGTAATAAGTGGGTTATAATAAAATGAAAAAAATCAAGAAAGAGTGGACATCAAATGGTTACAGCATACGTTTTATTTAACCCTCTTGCCGGCAACGGACGTTCGGATGACGTTTCTTCCGCGCTTAAGGAATTTATAACAGATCCGATAGATTTTTGTGATATTACTGATTCTGAACTGTATAAGGAAAAGCTTGCCTCGCTTTCCGACGGTGATTACGTGATCCTCTGTGGTGGTGACGGCACTCTTAACCGCTTCGTCAACTCGATAGCCGGAATGAAGATCAATAATGATATTCTGTATTATCCCGTAGGTAGCGGAAACGACTTCGCAAGAGACGTCGGTAAAGCACGTGGGGACAAGCCGTTTTCAATAAAGCAATACATAGATGCGCTTCCCTCGGTTACCGTTAACGGAAACGAATACAAATTTGTAAACGGTGTCGGATACGGCATCGACGGCTACTGCTGTGAGGTAGGCGACAGAATGCGCGCTGAATCTGATAAGCCGATAAATTACACAGCGATCGCAATAAAGGGTCTTCTTTTCCATTACAAGCCCAAAAACGCGAAGGTGACCGTTGACGGCGTTGTGCGTAATTATAAAAAGGTATGGATCGCTCCCACAATGTTCGGAAGATACTACGGTGGAGGTATGTTCCCGACGCCATGCCAGACAAGAACGGAAAACAAGGATACGCTGGCGACGTTGATCTTCCATGGCTCAAGCAAATTAAAGACGCTGATGATATTCCCGTCACTGTTCAAGGGCGAGCACGTAAAGTATACAAAGAACGTTGAAATTCTTACGGGTAAGGAGATAACCGTTGAGTATGACAGCCCCGCGCCGCTTCAGATTGACGGAGAAACTATCCTCGGCGTGACCTCGTATACCGCAAGGGCGTGCGTAAAAGAGCCCGAGTGCGTTAATTGCTGATATCGTATAAAGGCCTTCGTTATATGCGGAGGCTTTTATTTTTTGAAAGGGTATTGACAAAATAACGAGTATGTGTTATAATTAAATCAAATAACCGACGGAGGTGTGTTATGAATAAGATTATCCGAACCGAATCTTCCCTCCGCACCGCGCTTGTTTTTATTACGTCGGCGTTGCTTTTGTGTGTCGTAATATGTGGCTCGCTCTTATTCGCGAACAATTCCGCACGTAACGCTGAGGCTGTGATTAGACACGCCCTTCGTGCGCCGGATGATGTCGAAATGATGAGGCTCGTTACTGTGGCGCGGGCAGAGAAGAGCAAAGAAAAGGTATACGCGCGCCTTTCTTTTTCCGAGCTTGCGCTGATGCCGTCGCTTTCGGTCGGCTTTGATATCGAGGCTCTCCGTGAGGACATCAGAAATCTTGACCTGCTCAACGAAGATGAGCAGAAGGTCATTGACGCGACGTATCTATCCGTTTATAAGCAGGTGCTTGTGATAAAGCTGCCGATGGGCTATAACGGAGCTTCCTTCGGCGTTATTTTCCTCGGTGACAACATAACGAGCAAGGATACTGTACGTCATGAATACGGTCACACACGCCAGCTGAAGGATATGGGACTTTATCTCTATATCGTTGACGTTGCAATCCCGTCTGTCATGGGTAACCTCCTCGATCGGAGTGAAAAGCTGCCGTACGATTATTACGGCTCGTATTGGGAGTCGGGGGCAGATGAGCTTGGCGGCGTTATCCGAAGGACGAACAACCAAAAATGGCCGGATGGTTCTGACAGCTCTATCTGGAAGCTGTGCGAAATGTTTGAATAATAAAAAAAGAGAGCGACATTAAGCTGCTTCTCATAATGATGTTTTTATTGGTGGTGATTGTAAATGGAAATCATAAAACAAGAATTGTATGATGTATATATGAAATACAAGGATTTTGATTT
>JBGVEZ010000190.1:0-2773 GCA_045120555.1 Eubacteriales bacterium | reverse complement strand
AGCCGAGCGCTCTTCTTTTGCTCTCGCTTCTTCTTCCGCAGACCTTCTATGCATCTCTGCATATTCTGACATCATTTTCTTGTATGCTTCATTCGAGGCTTCAACCTGCGCTATGTATGCTTTTCTCTCTTCACGTGCAATATGTATCGCATCCTCTATGTTGTCTGCTCGTTCATCCTCTAAAATGGGTATAACCCTATCAAGTAGGGAGTACGCATTCGTCGGGTACTCTATATCAATATTATCAATCTTATTTTCTATTTCTTTTAATGCATTTGTTGCTTTTTCCTTCATTGCTGCAAATTCCTCTTCTGCCGCAATGCAGTCACTGTTATATTTTTTAATTAGCTTTGGAAATTCTGTTTCATTATATGCTCGTGCCGCATTGCATTCTGCTTCTTTTTTAGCATACGATTCTTTTCCAGAGTTATAAGCATCCTTGATACTCAAAAATCCCCTGAAATATACAAACGCAAGAACACCTGCAATGAAACCAACAAGCCCCAAAACCGCTCCAAATCCTTCTATGCCCATAGATGCACACAGGAGTATACCTATAACAGCAACAACAGCTAGCGCAATAGAAAGAATAATGCTTTTCTTCATTGCAGCCAATCCTTCCTCCAAACTACGTCGTGCTGCCGCAAGCTCATTATTTTTTTCTGCTCTAGGCGACGGCATTTTAACCTTACTATCAACATATTCTTTTTTTGTCAGATTTTTGACTTTTTTCAGCTCATCTTGCTGCTCAATCAAGTCTTTAAGCTGTATTTATTCTTTAATTTTTTTCTCGTCCATTTCACTTTCTCCTTCAAAGTTTAGATTTAAGATTTTAAGTTAAAAATTAACTCGTAATACATATTGTATCGCATTTTAAACTATAAGTCAATAGTTCTAGTTAAAAATGTTATAATTATCAAAAAAGGAGTGCTGACGGATGAATTTGGGTGAAAAGATACGTAACGCAAGAGAAGATAAAGATATCTCACAGAGAGAAATGGCTGAGCTTATTCCTATGAACCAGTCAAACTATTCTAAAATAGAACGTGCCGTCCAAGAGCCTAATATTGAACAATTAAGAAGGATATGCCAAATATTAAATCTTGATCCACGATACTTGCTGAATCTGGGCGACTTCCCCCAATTTACCGAGTCAGAAATTAAGCTCTTAGAGGATGCGAAGCGATTTATAAGAGATCACAGTTTATAACTCAAAATAAGCAAAGCTATAAATAAAAAATTACTCATTTGTATTATTCTCATAACTAAAACGGCTTCCCTGCTTTTGCGTGGAAGCCGTTTTGCTTTGTTTTTTGACACTCAATTTAAGCTGTTATTCTTTGTTAAGCTTAAATATAACCGCATCGAATGCGCCGACAGAATCGACGTTGCCGTAAAGCACATCTCCAATCTTGTAGCCGTCGGCAATCTTGAAATCGGGTGCGACGGCTTCGTAGGTATAGTTTACAGCCGCGACGGTCATATCACCCTCACTCTCCTCGTGAATGGTGATGCCGATCGTGGAATCCGAACGAACTGCGTGTGAAGCTATAACGTCACGGAAGAGGGCGCGATAAATGAGATGCTCGTTTGATGAGAAGGCATCACTGCGCGTGATAAGGTTTGCTTCAAGCGGGAAGTTGACGTAAATAACCTTGCCCTTACCTTTTTTGTATTCGGAGATGATGGGCAAGCCTCTGTTATCGGTGGCGAGAACCTTTGCGCCGACGGACACCGTTTCGTAGCGGCGAGTGCGTTCGTAAGCGAAGCTACTATCGTTAAGGTTAAGCGCACCGCTCTCGTTTTCAACACAAGCATCGGTCACTCTCAATCCCGTAAGCTGCTCAAACTGAGCAAGTATGCCGTCATCATTTGAGATATAAAGAGTTGCTCCCTCCTCTACACGTCGGATAAGCTCGAGATAATTCTCGCGCGGCATAACGTAACAACCGTTTACAGACGGCATAAGATAGACGTCAGAATCGGGAAGTTTAGCGTCGCACGAAGCGTAGCCGATATTCATTCCCGCCTTCTTTGCAAGTCCGTAGGTCATATACGCTACACCCCACTGCTTCTGATCGTGGGTGAGTATGCATATTGCATCCTCTTTTGCCGAAGGAAGCGGACCGCCAAAGGACTTGATAACCTTGGAAATCTTGCCGACCTCGGCAAGCACGGGCTTCGGTGAGCCGTCCTCGCGGCGCATACCAAGCTCAAGCTCGACCATCTGTCTTGTATAGGGATCTGTCATAAGGTTGGTCTGCTCGTTTGCGCACCACCACATAACTCCTGCCGCGCCGTTGACGTAGTTGGAAAGGAGGTTGAGGCGCATAAAGTCTGCCGCACGAGCTTCATCGCAAAGCATCGGGCCCATAGTGCCGATCTCCTCGGCAAGACAAGGCTTTTTGCCTATATTAATATAGAGCTTATTTTCGCAGGTTGCCTGAATTGCGGTGCGATAAGAGCCGATCTTGTCTATGTTAGTGAATTCACCCCAATAGGGATAAGGATGGGTCGTAAGGATATCGCATGCCTCAGCCTGACCTGCTATCGTCCATTTATTTCCGTCATCGCCCGCGGAGAGGAAATGCATACCCGATACAACGGGGCGAGTGTTATCCGCCGCCTTTATCGCGTTGGACACCATAAGTGACCAATTTATCTCAACATCCCGGGATGCCGTCTTACCAAGGCAGTTGCACTCATTGCCAAGATCCCAAGCGTAGATCGCCTTGTGATCGCGGAAGCGAGTTACCATACCGCGTATAAATCT
>JBGVEZ010000189.1:0-16119 GCA_045120555.1 Eubacteriales bacterium | reverse complement strand
CCGTTGAGACTATAGGTGTGAATCAGCTCGTCGTCACCGTTGATATATATTGTTTTGATTTCGGTCTTCAGCGACGTCATAATGAGTGTTTTGGCATCCGCTGTGATCTCATAAGTAAATCTGACAAGATCGAATTCCGCTCCGAAGGCTTCGGTGAGCTTATTAACAAATTCGTTTATCGCTTCGCTTTCGGTTTTATTGGTTTGCGAAAATGTTACCGTGTATGTTTTCTTGTCATCGGAAAGCGTTACATTTGCTTTTTCACAGACCTCAAGGTAGTTTGGCTCCTCGATGCCGCTTTCGTATTCGGGATAATAGGTATTGTAATCGTCAGGCTCAACGGGACTTTTCAAAAACGTATTTTTTTCGTCGCTCTTGTAGCCGTAATACATATATCCGTTGGAATAAGCTTTCGTAGTGGTGTAATATTTCGTGGTGACTTTTCCATCTGACATTGTTGCCGATTCAACGTTCTGAACCTCAAGGCTTCTTACCGTGTCTTTATCTTTGTCGGCGATGGCATGTAGAATGCTTGCGGTATATTCGGTGGTTGAGAAAAATCCGCTTAGCTTTCCTTCTATCTTTTGATAAATGGTGGATTCCTGACGATATCCGTCAGAATAGTATTCATCGGATTTTTCCTCGATCTGTCTTATCAGCTCAAGCTGGGCGGATTGCTCGGGATCGGACGTTGTGCTTTCGCTTGTGCCGCTTGCGTTAGTTGTGTCGCTCACACCGTCGGTGACGGTATCGGTGCTTCCGCCTCCGTTACATGCTGTAAGGGAAGAGAAGAGCATTGCAAATAAAAGCATAAGGGCTACTGTGCGTGTCGATTTTTTCATAGTTTGTATTCCTCTGTGTAGTGGAATTTTCTTTGTGATACGTGATTCAATTTTTCTTCGGGCGGGGAACTCGGACCTGAGAAAGGTCTGCTTCGGAAAAGCTGTATATTTTGTTTTCCACTCTTATTGTGTGAGTTTTTCCGTTGACGTCTACCTGACCGAAAAGCTCGGTTTTTGCGCTTAGAACGTTCATTTCCTCATCAAAGGTTGCCGATAGCTTCAGGCTTGCGTTCTTTATTTCGGAGGCATATCCGAATCTTGCGAATATTTGCTTGCTTAAATCGGTTATTATGAGGTCGAATTCCACAAGTATTCCCCCATCAACCTTTCCTTTGTTGTTTACCGAGGTGAATTCCTCGGGCGAAACCGGCAGATTTCCGAGTATTGAAGAGAGGTACATTCTTGCGCCAAGCTCGGTCATAGGATTATTCACAACGTTATTTCTCTGTGAGACAGTTTGCTCTGTACCGTTGAAGGTGATTATATAGTTGTTGGGGAAGGAGCCTGCCGTTATATATTGGACATAGGTGTCATTCTTGATTCCGCAGTTTACGGTGTCGGCTTCTGAATACTGGGATACTGTCTCTGAATAAGAGGTGATCTTTTGACTTGTGTAAAAATGGAATTGAATGTTATTTGACGATATAATATTATTAATATGAGCGGAGAGGATTCCGCAGAACCTGAGATCTCCGGTTTCGGTGTAGCTGTCAAGGCTTTCGGGCTTAACGGCGTCGGCCCCGTTTGGGAGAGATGAGGAGGATTTTATTATATAAGTAAACCTCAGGACGTCCTCACCGAATTTATCGCTTTCGGCTACTATTTTAGCATCGGATTCATATATAACGCAGGTTTCGCTGTCGGCAATACATTCAAGCTCGAAGCTTACAAGCTTGAATCTTACCCCGAAGGATTTTGTGAAAACGTTTATCATATCTTCGATTTCGGTGTTTTCTTCGCCTGCGGATTGCTCAAATCTTAATACGTATGATTTCTTGTCATCGGATAGCTTCACGCTTACTGTTTCACATAAGGAAGTATAATCGAGGTCGCCGATCTCCTGCTCTGTTTTCTTGAGATAAGGAAAGTAGTCCTTGCTGTCGAGCTTGCTTTTGAGGAATATATCTGTTTCATCGGCATTTTCGCTGTCATATCCGGTAAACATATATCCGTCGGCGTAGCCACTTGTGCTTACGTATTTTTTTGTTACGCCCACCCCGCCGGTCATTGCGGAGATCTTCAAATTTTGAACGTTCAAGGTACTCATTGTGTCCTTGGTCGCGTCAAGAACGGTACGCTTTGCACTTCCGCTGATTTCCGTTTTAGTTTCAACGGCGTTTATAGTACCCTCCACAACTTGTGAAAATTCTGACGTTTGTACAAGCTTGTCGGAGTATGCGGCATTAGTTTTTTCCATAATAAGCTCTGCTTTTTCGCGGTCGGTAAGACTTTTCAGCGGGTCTCCGTTACACGCTGCAAGCATTGATGCGAGTATTGCGAAAAGCAGAAAAGCTGACGTTGCTCTCATAAAATTTTTCATAATTAACGTTTCCTTTCTTTTTTGTTATTTCCGAGAATTACAGCTCGGAATCGTGGGTGAACACGGGTATCTTTGAGAGATCCGCTTCTTTTATGTCGGAAACGAAGGTGTTCTGGGTAAATTTGATCACTGCTCCGTCTCTGTTATATTCACCCAATAATATATACGTAAAATTTTTGATTTTGTCACCCTCATCGAAGGTAATTTTCAAAGTTAACGTTTCTTTAACAATTTCAAACCCTTTCGGAACGAAACCAAGGTTTGCGTGCAGGTAATCATGGCCGTCGTAGAAATAGTGTTCAATCTCGACAGACGTCTCTCCGTTTGACATTTCGGTTACCTTGATCGACTTTATGTCTTTTTCGGAGAGTGGTACATAATTAAACGCGCTTGTAACGTAGATCTTTGCGCTTTGTTCCGAATTGTCCTCCTCGGTTGTTTTTTTACCGTTTATTGTTTCGGAAAAGGTTTTTCCGTTATATTTTGACGTTCTGTTTGTATTTTCGTAATAGGAGTCGCCCTCCATGTATCTGACCTCACCGTCTAACAAAAATACGAAATAGCCCCTCTTGAATCCGTATGATACGGTGTCCGAATAGTTTATCTCCTTCAGGAAAACACCGTTTTTTGTCATTTTCATGCTGGTATTTAGCGAGAAGGAATTGTTACCGTGGCAGTAGGCGAGCTTGTTAATATCGTTTAGCGTATATTGAATATATCTCAGGTCTCCGCTTTGCGTGTACGAATCAAAATTTGTCGGTGTATAATTTACGTTTCCCTTTGCCTTTGCCGAGATCTGACTGTCAAGCGAAAGGGTAAGCGTAAGTGATTCGCCTGCGTCCTTTGCCGTTTTGTAAACTGCGTCGCATTTCATACCCTCGACTGCGTGTGTGAGGATGTCGACGGTAATTTCCGCGGTTACCTTTTGAGGTGTGAATCGGACAAAGCGATTGCCCGCTATATTGAACACGTAATTTTCTATTTCTTCGGGGATCTCATCGGTAAATTCATACGTTATGACCCATTTTGTTCCCGTGATGAACGGTACAACGCTTACGTTTGCTCCCGCATATTCCTTGTCGGGATCAAAGGTGGGGAAGCCGTCGGGGCATCGTTGGATATATTCGCGGTAATCGTCAAGCTTTACGGGGCTTTTCAGCCGGACTGTGTTGTAGGGACTTGATTTCATCGGATCGTATAAACGGTACATATATCCGTTGCTGTAGCCGTCTGTCTGTATATAGGAAAACAGAAAATTCTCGCCATACGATTTGCCCTCCTGCCTTGAGTAAAGGTCTGAGTGACGTGCGTAGGAATCCTTTCCGATGTCCTTTTCATTTATTGTCCGTGTGACCGAAAACTTGAAATTGTAGTCGGTTGTTCCGTAGTCATTACCTGCGATGCTGTAGTTTGCACGGAGCTTTTCATATCTTTCGGTATAGGTGAATTTGTCTATCTCCGACGCAAGGAATTCAACCTTCTGACGCTCGGTCATTCCGTCAAGCTCGTTGCTGATAAGCTCACCGGACACGGGAGGCTCGGTTATTTCATCGGTCTGTTCGGGCTCCTCGGTTTCATCAAGCGGCGGGAGTGTTTTGTTCGGTGATAAGGTTATCTTATCGTTTGTTCCTTTTTCGGTGCATGCCACAAGTGATATAAGCATCACAAAAAGAAGTATGGCAGCTATCATTCTCATTGAATTATTCATTTTCTTCCTTTCCTCCGGGAATACCGGACTCGCAGGGAACACTTGTCTGGCAAAGACCGCAAACTCGGTAGCCCTCATAGTTGTATCTTTCCTTACAAAGCCTTGTTATTGTGTCAGCGTGATATTTCATGCAAAGTATCTTATCGTGACCGCCGTCGCCTATCGCACCTATCGGACACCTTTTTACGCATGCACGGCAGCCCTTGTCGTAGAGGCAATATTCGTCATATCGAGTGTATGGACGTGCATCCGGCTCGATCTTGTGGTCAAATATTACCGAACCGAACCTTACCGCCTTGCCTACGGGGGTTATAAGTCCGTCACATTTTCCGAAGGTTCCAAGTCCGCAGATGTGTGCTGTGTGACGCTCGGACCAGTTTGATATCTTGACGAATTTTTCGGATTCTCCCCACGAAAACATATCCGAGGACATCGGTGCGATTGCGCAGATACCCATAGAGTCAAGCATCTCCTCAAGTGCGGATGCAAGCGCGCGGTTACATTCCTCGCCGTGAACTCTTGCCATTTGCCACTCGTATGCGGGGCAATCCGAAAGAGAACGGCACTTTTCCTTTGTGTCCTCGGTTTGCGGTAGCACCCACGATACGACGGAAACGTCCGACGGAGAGAATTTCCTGCCGTATTTCTTTTCAAGCCATTCGGTAGGGAGCATATAAAAATCCTTATCGATATGCTCCTTGTAAAAGTCGAAAAGCGGATCATCAGCCGACGCAAAGCCGCAAATAGGCTGTCCGAAGGCAAACAGAGGCAATTCCTTCAGAGTATTGTATTCGATCTTTGACATACGCTCGGAAATGAAATTTTTTATTATCTGTTTCATGATCGTCCTCCGTTGATATATTTTGGTTCTTAATTTCACTTATGATATAATTATATCACAGTATTCAAAATTTGTCAATAGATTTGTCTGAATATCAAATTACGTAAGTATATATTTAAATTTTAAATAAACCGGGAGTGTTGACAAACGCAGAAAAATGTGGTATAATTAATATGAGAAGAAATGTATTTAGGGCGGACGCGTGTGTCGCAAATCCAAGCCGCCCAAACGGAGAAAAATATGATTATAGAAACAAAAGGTCAGAGAATTCTTGAATATTCCTGCGATCTGTGCGTAGTTGGCGGCGGTCTTGCAGGTATGTCAGCGGCAATCGAGGCGGCACGAAAGGGAACTAAGGTCGTTCTCATTCAGGACAGACCCGTCCTCGGCGGTAATGCGTCAAGCGAGATCCGTATGTGGGTTCGCGGCGCAAAGGGACTTCACAATCGTGAAACCGGTATCATTTCCGAGCTTGAAGAGGAAAATATCTATCGCAATCCCCGTCTTAACTATTCTCTTTGGGACACGGTTCTTTATGAAAAAGTAAAAAAGGAGAAGAATATACGCCTCCTTCTGAACTGCACATGCCTTGATGCGGAGACCGTGAACGGAACTATTAAATCGGTTACTGCATGGCAGCTTACTACTTACACGTTCTATAAGGTAAAGGCAAAGTATTTTGCGGACTGCTCCGGTGATTCCATACTTGCTCCCATAACCGGTGCGCTTTATCGCGTGGGCAGAGAAGGCAATTCCGAATTCAACGAGACTATCGGTCCTAAGGTTGCGGATGCAAAGACCATGGGTATGTCCTGCCTTATGCAGGCAAGAGAGACAGACCATCCCGTTCCGTTTATCGCTCCCGAATGGGCAAACATTTACGAAAAGGACGAGGATTTTGAATACATTCCGATGAAGGAGGAGGGTGCGGAGCTTCTTGGTCCCGACGGAATGCCCGTTCCCGCAGGTACAACAAAATGTACAAGAAACCATGAGCTCAAGACGAGCGGAGTTAACTTCTGGTGGATGGAGCTTGGCGGTGTTTACGATAGTATCCACGATACAGAGATCCTTCGTGACAAGCTTCTGAAGGTTGCGCTCGGTATATGGGATCATATCAAGAACAGAGGTGATCACGGCGCGGATAATTGGGAGCTCGAATGGGTTGGCTTCCTTCCCGGCAAGCGTGAGAGCAGAAGATACATAGGTGACGTTATTCTTACTCAGAACGACGTAGATGCCGCAGGTGCGCACTTTGATGATATTGTTGCGTTCGGTGGCTGGCCGATGGACGACCATAACCCGAAGGGACTCGAATCAAAGTCGGATATGATGCCGCCCTCCTTCCTCTATCCCGCTCCCTCACCCTTCGGAATTCCGTACCGCTCGCTTTATTCCAAGAATATAAAAAATCTCTTCATGGCGGGCAGAAACATCTCCGCAACTCACGCTGCTATGTCCTCGACGAGAGTTATGGCAACCTGCGCGCTTGTCGGTCAGGCGGTTGGTGCCGCTGCGGCGATCGCCACAAAGAACGAGCTTTCTCCGAGAGGAGTTTATGAGCAGAAGAGAGAGGAGCTTAAGGCAGACCTCCGTGACAGCGGATGCTACATTCCGTTCTCTGTAAGAGAGATCCCAGCGCTTACTCTTTCCGCAAAGACGAACCTTACAGACGAGCAGAAGGCTGTTCTTTTCAACGGTATTGAACGCCCCGATGCGGAGGGTACTGTCAACTACGTAAAGCTTGCAAAGGGAGAAAGCATCGAATACTCCTTCGATGAGCCGACCGCGGTCGAATCACTCCGTCTTTATTTCGATCTTGATTTTTCGAGAAAATCGGTCACAAATCAGAAAAAGCTCAGAATATTTGCGCAGAAATGCAACGAAGGACTTGATTTTGAGCCGCTTAAGGTAGCAAAAACGCTTGTCAAGGCGTTTGAGGTCTATGCGGACGGAGAGCTTGTTTACTCTACCGACAAGTGCCATAATTCTCTTGTAAGAATTCCCGTCGGAAGAGAGGTAACGAGCATCTCGGTCAAGTTCCTTGAAACGTGGGGCTCCGAGACAGCTCACGTATTCTCCTGCGATATTAAGTAATCATGAAGATAGAAACCAAAGGTCAGAAAATAACGCTTTGCAGCTGTGATCTTTGCATAATCGGTGGCGGCATCACTGGAATGATTGCCGCCATCGCTGCCGCAAGGAGAGGCGTTAAGGTCGTTCTTATTCAGGACAGACCCGTCCTCGGCGGCAACTGCTCAAGTGAGATAAGAATGTGGATAAGAGGCGCAAAGGGTCTCCACAACCGCGAAACCGGAATCCTTTCAGAGCTTGAGGAGGAGAACATCTACCGCAATCCAACGCTTAACTATTCGCTCTGGGACAGCGTTATGTACGGCAAGGTGATGGATGAGGAGAATATAACACTCTTTCTAAATTGCACCTGCCTTGACGCCATCTGTAAGGACGGCAGAATAAGATCGGTCACGGGATGGCAGCTCACAACGTATACCTTCATTAAGGTAAAGGCGAAATACTTCGCCGATTGCTCGGGCGATTCGATCCTTGCACCGATGATAGGCGCAAAATACCGCATAGGCAGAGAAGCTGAAAGCGAATACGGTGAGCCTATTGGCGGTAAGGTCGCTGACAGTAAAACGATGGGCCTTTCCTGCCTTATGCAGGCGAGAGACACGGGGAAGCCTGTGGAATTCATCCCACCCGAATGGGCATACGTTTTTGAAAACGACGAGGAATTCGATTTTACCAAGCGCGATAACATAGAGGTCATCTACGGCTCGGATAACAATAAAGAAGCGGACAGCAAGGTCCGTTCGCTTACCCGTGTTCATACTGTTGAGACGGACGGAACGAATTTCTGGTGGCTTGAGCTTGGCGGCGAGCAGGACAGCATCCACGACTCGGAGGAAATAAAGCACGAGCTGATAAAAACGGCTCTCGGCATCTGGGATCATATAAAGAATAAGGGCGACCACGGCGCAGAAACCTGGGCTCTTGAATGGCTTGCTTTTGTTCCGGGCAAGCGAGAGAGCAGAAGATATATCGGTGCGCACGTTCTCACCCAATCGGACGTTGAGAACGGCGGACACTTTGAGGATATCATAGCATACGGCGGCTGGCCGATGGACAACCATAATCCCGGCGGCTTCCGCGCGTCTCCCAATCAGCATGCGTCCGTTCTCTATCCCGCTCCGTCACCCTACGGAATACCCTACAGAGTGCTGTATTCAAACGATTTTTCAAATCTCTTCTTTGCGGGCAGAAACATCTCCGCAACTCACGCGGCAAACTCGTCCGCTCGCGTTATGGGAACCTGCGCGCTTATCGGTGAGGCAATGGGTGCGGCGGCATCGCTTTGCGTAAAATATGATATTGCTCCATGGGGAGTTTACGAAAGTCATATAAAGGAGCTTCAGGATTCCTTGCGCGAGGGGGGATGCTATCTGCCGTTCTCTGTAAGGGAAATTCCCGAGCTTACAAAAAAGGCAAGCGTCAACCTTACGGATGATCAGAGGTCGATCCTGCAAAACGGAATCGAGCGCCCCGACGAGAATTTCACAAAGAACTACATTGAGCTTCCGATCGGCGAAACTATTTCATTCTCGTTTGAAAAGCCCGAATACGTTGAGTCCTTGCGAATCATTTTTGATCTTGATTTCTCGAGAGAATCGGTCTCTGTCAACAAGAAGATGCGTGTTTTGGCGCAAAAATGTAACGAGGGCGCGGATTTTAAGCCGATGAAGGTTGCGAAAACGCTTGTTAAGGCGTTCTCCGTGTACGCTGACGATGAGCTTATCTATTCGACAAATAACTACCACAACTCCCGCTTTACGCTTCACGTAGGACGCGAGCTTTCAACGCTTTCCGTCCGCTTTGACGAAACGTGGGGAGAGGAAACGGTTCATCTGTTTTCCTGCGATATAAAGTAAAAAAAATCCTGCAGACCGTGTGATCTGCAGGATTTTTGATTAATTAGAGATTATTCTGCCGCGGGAGTAGGAATTACGACCGTTGCGGATTCGCCTGCAACAACGCCGGGAAGCTCGCCATTCCATTTAGCGAGATATTCGGCGTACTTTAAGTAGTCGGAGATGAGCTTTATCTCATCAGCGGTCTTGCCCTCAAAGCTTATTTCGTATTCGATGGCGTCCTTACCGTCTGCGTCCTTTACGTTCTTTTCGCTTACCTTGAAGCCGAGCGCTCTTGCAATCTCAACAGACTTTACGCGAATTGCCTCTGCCTCTGCGTTTGCTATCTCGACCTGAGCTTCCTTGTCAGCCTGTGCCTCGATAAGCTTTGCCTCCGCCTTTGCCTTTGCGATCTCAATCTCAGCCTGAGCCTCCTTGAGCTTAGCCTGAGCTTCACCCTCAGCCTTCTGAATTGCGGCTTCAGCCTCTGCCTTTGCGGCTGCGACCTTGGTGTTGTTTTCGTATTCTGCCTGGAGCTGCTTCTGCTCTGCGATCATCTTGTCCTCAACCGCACGCTCAAATGCGTCGGAGAAGTCGATGTTGGTGAGAACGACGGTGGAAATTGTTACGTAATATTCGTCTGCAATCGCGTTTTTGATGACCTCCTCAACGTTCGGTGACATGGATGCGCGGTCGGAGATGATGTCCATTGCCTTATAGGAGGAGAGAACCGACTTCGTCTTTTCGGTTGCGATAGAAAGAATTCTGCTTTCAAGAACCTCAAGCGAGCCGTACTGCTTTGCGATCTCTATCACCTTGTCGGGCATGATCTGATACTGAAGCGTCATGGCAACGTCCATCGTCTGTGCGTCGCTCGAATAAGCGGCGGTGAGGATCTCAACGTTCTGTACCTTTGCGTCGTAACGGTTGTAGGTCTCTGTCAGCCAAAAATCAAAATACGTACCTGCGGAGCGCACGCTCTTTGCTTCACCGAGGTGCTTTACAACAACTATCTCACCGGTGTCTACCGTGTGGAAGCTGAAGGGAACTGCGATGAATGCAAGCACAAGGACAACTGCGGCGATGGCACCGACCATACCCATTGCCTTTTTTCTGGATCTTTGTGCGTAGTAGCAAACTGCAAGCGCAATTACGAAAAGGATCGCAATTACGAGGCCGGAAATAATACTTAACGGACTTACTGTCATTTTTAAAATTCCTTTCTTAAATTAATTTGTGTAAGCGTTTATCAATGATATTCGGGGAGCCATCCCTTGTGTGCTTCGATAAGATCGTCGCAGAGACGAACGATATCGTCAATGGAGAGCTCGGATGCCGTATGAGGATCCATCATAGCCGCCTGATATATAGCGTCCTTCTTCTTTGTTACAGCTGCCTCGATAGTAAGGAGCTGAACGTTGATGTTGGTCATGTTCATTGCCGCACACTGTGTGGGAATATCTCCGACAACGGTGGGCTGAACGCCGAGCTTATTGACAAGACAGGGAACCTCGACGCATGCATCCTTGACAAGGTTTGTGATAAGGCCGTTATTGAGAACGTTACCGCCGATCTGATAGGGTGTATCGGTTACGATCGATTCCATGATATACGATGCGTATTCTCTTGTTCTCTTATGCGTAACGTCGTTTGTGAGATACTTTTCTCTGTCGTTTTTCCAGCGCGCGATCTGGTTTACGCATCTTCTCGGATATTCGTCGAGCGGGATTCTGTAGCGTTCGATAAGCTCGGGATATTTATCCTTGATGAAGAACATATTATATTCGGCATTGTGCTCGCTCGATTCGGTGCAGTAATAGCCGAATCTTCTTATGTATTCAAGTCTTACAAGATCCTTGAAGCCCTCGGGCGGATTGTCAAGTATCTCGAAGGCGCGTCTCTTTATTTCAGGATAGAGGTCGTTTCCGTCAGCGTCCTCGATCTCAAGCAGCCATGCCATGTGGTTGATGCCCGCGATCTTTTCGCGGATGGGCTTTTTGACGTCATCGTACATTCCGAGCTCCTTAAGAAGGGTGGAGGAGCAGACCTGAACGCTGTGGCAAAGACCTACCGTTTTTACATCAGTGTATCTCTGCATATAGCCCGAGAGCATAGCCATCGGGTTTGTATAGTTGAGGAAGAGTGCACGGGGGCATACCTGTGCCATATCGTTAGCAAAGTCATTGAGAACGGGGATGGTACGAAGCGCACGGAAGATACCGCCGATACCGAGCGTGTCGGCTATCGTCTGACGGAGACCATACTTCTTCGGGACCTCAAAGTCGGTAACCGTGCAGGGCTCGTAAAGACCTACCTGAATAGCGTCAACGACGAAATCAGCACCGCGGAGAGCGTCCTTGCGGTTCTCAACGCCGAGGTATTTTGTAACGGTCGCGCGGTTCTGGTTGATGTTTCTGTTAAGGCTTGTGATCATGATGTATGACTCCTCAAGCCTTTCGGGGTCGATATCGTAAAGTGCGAATTCGAATCTGCAAAGCGCGTCGCAGAGCATAGCGTCGCCGATTACGTTTTTAGCGAATACGGTGCTACCCGCACCCATAAATGTAATTTTTCCCATATTTGTTTTCCTTTCTTTGCAAAGCGGGGGCATCACAGATAAGTGACGCCCCAAAATAAGTTCTTATATCAGTGATATTCGGGGAGCCAGCCCTTATGTGCCTCGATAAGATCGTCACAAAGTGAGACGATATCGTCAATGGAGAGCTCGGATGCCGTATGAGGATCCATCATAGCCGCCTGATAGATAGCGTCCTTCTTCTTTGTAACGGCAGCCTCAATTGTGAGGAGCTGAACGTTGATGTTTGTCATGTTCATTGCTGCACACTGTACGGGGAGATCACCGACAAACGTAGGCTGAATACCGAGCTTGTTTACAAGACAGGGAACCTCAACGCAGGCGTCCTTGACGAGGTTTGTGATAAGGCCGTTATTGAGGACGTTACCGCCGATTTGATACGGAGTATCGGTGACGATGGATTCCATAATGCGGGATGCGTATTCGTGCGACCTTTCGTGCGTTACGTCATCGGAAATGTACTTCTTCTTGTCCTCGTCCCACTTTGCAATGTGCTTTCTGCAACGGCGCGGATATTCGTCAAGCGGAATTCTGTAACGCTCGATAAGCTCGGGATACTTGTCCTTGATAAAGAACATATTGTACTCTGCGTTATGCTCGCTCGATTCGGTGCAGTAGTAGCCGAATCTGCGTATGTATTCAAGTCTTACGAGGTCCTTGAATTTTTCGGGCGGATTGTCAAGGATCTCAAACGCACGTCTCTTTATTTCGGGATACAGGTCGTTTCCGTCGGCGTCCTCGATCTCAAGCAGCCATGCCATATGGTTGATGCCCGCGATCTTTTCACGGATCGGCTTTTTGACGTCATCCCACATACCGAGATTTTTGAGAAGCTTTGAAGAGCATACCTGAACGCTGTGGCAAAGACCGATGGATTTGATGTCGGTGTATCTGTGGAGGTAGCCTGCGAGCATTGCCATGGGGTTCGTGTAGTTGAGGAAGAGAGCGCGAGGGCAGACCTCTGCCATATCGTTTGTGAAATCCTCGAGAACGGGGATGGTACGAAGCGCGCGGAAGATACCGCCGATACCAAGTGTGTCGGCTATAGTCTGACGGAGACCGTACTTCTTCGGAACCTCAAAGTCGGTAACCGTACAGGGCTCGTAAAGACCTACCTGAATTGCGTTTACTACAAAGTCTGCGCCTCTGAGAGCGTTCTTTCGGTTCTCAACGCCGAGATACTTTGTAATGGTTGCTCTGTTCTGATTAATGCATCTGTTGAGACATGTGATCATTGTATATGATTCCTCAAGTCTCACGGGATCTATATCGTAGAGCGCGAATTCAAATCTGCAGAGCGCGTCGGAGAGCATTGAATCGGCGATAACGTTTTTTGTGAACACCGAGCTTCCCGCACCCATAAATGTAATTTTTCCCATTTGTTTTGTTCCTTTCAAGCAAGAATAATTTATAAAATGATCTGTAAAACAGAACCTTTAACCTGTTTTAAAGCTTTTCGAGCTTTGCGTAGTTGCCCATAAGCTTCTTCGTGCCTACCGTGTCGAATATGATCTCAAGCAGGCAGTCGTTCGCCATCTTTGTAGAGGAAATTACCGTTCCCTCACCGAAGACTCTGTGCCTTACTCTGTCGCCCTCGCGGATCTGAACGGACGCGGGCGCTGCCGCAGGTCTCGGCGTATTGTTTACCGAAATGCTGTTTGCACGAGAGGTCTTCTCAACCGGAATACCACCCGAAACATAGTTTCTGCGCTCGGGAGTGCTGCTTCTTTGCGGCTGCGGATATCTCTTTTGCTCGATAAGCTCGGGCGGAATGTCCCTTGCAAAGCGGGAGAGCTTATTGCAGGTCGTGCGACCGAAATAGAGTCGGGATTCGGTGTGAATAATGTAAAGCTCCTTCTTTGCTCTCGTTATAGCAACGTATGCAAGGCGTCTTTCCTCCTCAAGCTCTTCCTCCGGCTCGTCAGCGTAGATTGTGCGCTCGGAGGGGAAGAGATTCTCCTCCATACCCGGCAGGAATACTATCGGAAACTCAAGTCCCTTTGCGGCGTGGATGGTCATCATGATTGCAGAATCGCTATCCTCACTGTACGAATCTATATCGTTTACGAGCATCGACTCCTCCAGAAATCCGGAAAGAGATGGCTCATCCGTGTTGTTCATGTATTCAACCGCGTTCGACACAAGCTCCTTGAGGTTGTCGATCTTGTCCTTGCCCTCCTCGCCTCTGGAGATCAGCTCGTCCATATATCCCGTATTCTTTATAGCATATTCAAAGAACTCGTTAAGAGGCATTCCGTCCCTCTTTTTTCTGAGATCCTCGATGATGTCACGGAATGCGGAAAGCTTCGTCATTGCTTTCGAGAGTACGGGATAACAGTATCCGTTCTCAATAACCTCATACATCGAAACGCCCGTTTCACCGGCGATTGCCTCTACAAGCTCTACTGTCTTGTTTCCGATAGCGCGGCGAGGCTTATTGATTATGCGCTTAAGCCTTTCGTTGTCCTTCGGGTTATCAACAAGCTGAAAATAGGACATCATGTCCTTTATTTCCTCACGCTCGTTGAAGCGAAGGTTTCCGACGATCTTGTACGGAATTCCGCTTCGGAGGAGAATGTTTTCAAAGCTTCGTGACTGTGAGTTAGCGCGGTAAAGTATTGCGAAATCGCGGAATTTATTTTCGCCCTTCGCTACCTTATCTGAGATTATTTTCGCAACGCATCTTGCCTCGGCGTCCTGATCGGTAGCCTTTATAAGCGATATTTTCTTACCCTCGCCTGCGTCTGTCCAAAGCTCCTTACCCTTACGCCCCTTGTTCTGCTTTATGACAGCGTTTGCGGCATTAAGGATGTTCTGAGTGGAACGGTAGTTTTGCTCGAGCTTTATAACGGTAGCGTCCGGATACGAGCGGTCAAAGCTTAATATGTTTTCTATTGTCGCACCTCTGAACTTGTATATCGACTGGTCGTCGTCTCCGACAACCATAAGGTTGCGGAAGCCGCCCGAAAGCAGCTCTGTAAGTCTGAACTGCGCAAGGTTTGTGTCCTGATATTCGTCAACAAGCACGTACTTGAAGCGATTCTGATAATACGCTCGGATCTCCTCGCTTGTGTCAAGGAGCTGTACCGTTTTCATGATAATGTCGTCGAAATCGAGGGCGTTGGAGGCACTGAGTGCGTTCTGATAATTCAGATATATCTTCGCATAGGTCTTTGCCTTGAAATCCGTTCCGGCCTCCTCCATAACTTCCTCAGGGGTGAGGAGCTTCTCCTTCATGCGGCTGATGTAGCCGACAAGCGTTTTCGGAGGATACTGCTTATCGTCAAGGTTCAGCTTTTCAAGAACCGCTTTGACCGCCTTTTTTTGGTCATCGGGATCGTATATCGTGCAATTTGATGAAAGTCCGACGTGCTCGGCGTGTCTTCTGAGTATACGGAGGCAGACCTTGTGAAAGGTTCCCGCCCATATCTGCCCTGCGGCTTCCTCGTCGCCGAGAGTTTTGGTAAGACGCTCGCGCATTTCATTTGCCGCTTTGTTCGTAAACGTTATTGCAAGCACCCTCCACGGCTGGCAGGCGTCGTATGCAAATTCGGAAAGCACCGATTCTATCTCCTCAGGGCTGCCGTTTTTCAGAATATTCTCGTATCTTGAAACAGTTTCCTCTGTTGCGAATTTCGGAACGTAATCGGTGGCGTATGCATTTCCGTATCTGATTATGTATTCTATTCTCTTGACAAGCACAGTCGTCTTTCCGCTTCCCGCGCCCGCAAGCACGAGCAGAGGACCGTTTACCGTATATACGGCGTAACGCTGCTCCTCGTTAAGGCGGGAAAGAGCCTTGTCAAAAAGATCTCTTTTTACCTTTGTATATCTTTCGCGTAATGTAATTGGCGTCATATTATTCATCCTGTTTAATCGTTAAATCATATTAAATTCTATCTGTATAAATTATACCATATAGCAGATAAAATTGCAAGGAGTGCAGAGAAATTGTGCGGATTTTTTAACAGATTTTTAAAAAAATCGAAAATTCCGAAAAAATTGCTTTTTGCTATTGCAATTTTTGAGAATTTGTATTATAATATATACTGATAGGATTTTATCTCGATCCTACTTTGCGTAAAAGGCAAGATAATGAGATCACCCGTGATCTCAGGAAAGGTACGGTTTAAGTATGAACATAGGAGAAAAGAAGCCTACACAGGTTTTTAAAAGGAGAGCAACACGCGAAGAGCTTGAAATGAAGGATAAGCTTTCAAAGGTATATCTTGCTCTTGAAGAAAAGGGACTTGATCCCATTCAGCAGATAGTGGGATACATTATATCCGATGACCCCGCATATATTACAAGCTATAAGAATGCAAGAAGCCTTATTCAGAAGGTTGACAGGTACGAGCTCCTTACTATGCTTATAAAGAACTATCTCGATATCTGATCATGCACGGAATTGTCAAGGAGCCTCTCGTTACCGAAGGATCGTTTTCGGATATGGGACGCATGGTCATTGCGCTCGGTAACTTTGACGGCGTGCATATCGGACATTCCGCTATAATTGCAAGGACAGTCTCTCTCGCAAGGGAGCTTTCTGTCAATGCGGGCGTTTGGATGTTTGATCCGCATCCGATGGTTTGCCTTACGGGAAGGTCCCAGCCTTTGCTTACAACTCTTGCCGAAAGAAAATCGATTTTTGCGGATAAGGGAA
>JBGVEZ010000188.1:0-2982 GCA_045120555.1 Eubacteriales bacterium | reverse complement strand
TTTTACAAAAGGGCTGCCTCAAGCCAAGAAACAAATTATGCTTCGAATCAAAACAGCCTATTTATTTTGCATCTTCCTTAAGATATATTCTTTGTATATCTGCACTTCGGATAGTTTGAACATCCGTAAAACATTTTTCCTGCATTTACGCCGCGCGTTGCCTTTCTCAAAACCAGATTACCGCCGCAATACGGACATCTCGGCTGCTCCGATTCATCCGAATCTTGTTTCACGGAATTCGTTTCATTTTCAGCTGCTCCGGAATTTGTCAAATCAGCAATTTCTTCCGTTTGTGCTTGACACGCTCCTGCTGAAATATCATTTTCAGAATTCTGCTCATCGGTAGCGTTGTTTTCTACCTGTTTTTCCTCGAAAGTCTGCGACGATACGTTTGTGGCTATATCGTCCTGAGTTTCATCCGATGTTGTATTTTCAATCTGAGAACTATCGGCAACATTTGAGGACGATGTATGGTTGACTTTGTTGTTTATGTTTTGGATATGCTGTGATTTAACTGCAGCGCTTACCTGCGTGTATGGATACAATTGATCATAAAGCTCGGTCATTTCTGCTTCGTTCAATCCTCTTCCGCTCGCGGTTCCACCAACAGAAAACGCCGCATTTCCAAGATTACCTATTTTTGTCACAATCGTATCGCGATTGTTCATTTGTAAATTCTTTATAGTACATTTATCCGAAAACGCAACTATCGAAAAAACAGAAAACTGATCGCCTATCATATTTTTTAAATGCTTAATATGATTGCGATTTTGCATAATAGGATTAAAAAACTTTTCTTTGTGACTTTTCTTTCTTCCTGTGGGTAGAGTTTGATACCAATTAATCTGATTCTCACTGCCGAATATCCATCCGCTGTAATTTTTACATTCTATGACGTAAATTCCATTTGAGCATATCATCAACACGTCTATTTCGGTTGTTTCTCCGTTATCCTTTGGAATGTAAACATTGAAAAGGAACTTTGCTCCGTTCTGCTCAAATCTTTTTAAAGAAAGATACGATAAATACTCTCCGCGTCTTCCGGGATCTCTTTTTACCGATGCGTATGAAAGATGAGTAATATTATAATATGCGCTTTTTTTATACTCCTTATCCTGTAAATACAGTATAAGAGCATAAAATACTACAATCGCAATTCCAATGATAATCGGAGTGTAAATAATCCAAGAACCATCCATTATTTCCTCTTTCCGTATAGAAGAGTCCTATACTTGAAACGTTTTATAAAATTTTGTCACCGAGAAGCAGCAGTTTCTTATTCCTTATCCTCTGTCTCCTCCGGCATCGTAAGATCAAGGTCTGCGATGATGCTCTTGAGGGTGTTTGCACTGTGGCGGAGCTTCTTGTATTCATCTGCGGTGAGGTTACAGCACATTCTCATTCTTACGCCCTCGTTACCGATAAGCGTGTGCATCGAGAGTGCGACGTCCTCGATTCCGTATTCGCCGTGAAGAACGGTGGATACAACGGCAGACGTCTCTGCGGAGGAATAGAGGCACTTGACGAGGTGGCAGGTTGCTGCGGCGACCGCATAGTAGGTTGCGCCCTTACCGCTGATGATCTTTGCCGCCGTCTCAACGATATCCTTTTCTATCTTCTGGAAATCTATCCTTGATTCGGGGGAGATCATGCCGGACGAGCGGCTGAATTCCTCAAGTCCGAGAGAGGAGATCCTTACAAGCGACCACGGAATGAACGAGGTATCACCGTGTTCGCCGAGAACGTATGCGTGAACGCTCTTTTCGGCAACGTCGAGGTCCTTTGCAAGCTTTGAGCGTAGGCGCGCGGTATCAAGAGTTGTACCCGAGCCGATAACTCTGTTTTCGGGGATGCCCGATACCTTTGCAAAAACATAAGTCATAATGTCAACGGGGTTGGAAACGATGAGGTAGATAGCGTCGGGAGCATACTTTGCAATTCTGGGTGCGATGCTCTTCATTATGTCAACGTTTGCCTTTGTAAGATCGAGTCTTGTCTGACCGGGCTTTCTCGGCAGACCTGAGGTTATGATTACAATACCGGAATCTGCTGCATCGGGATAGTCACCCGCAACAATATGAGTGGTTGAATAGAAAACCGTACTCTGCTGGATATCCATAGCCTCACCGACCAGCTTGTTTTCGTTGATGTCGATAAGCACTATTTCGGATGCGAGATCCATTATTGCAAGAGTATATGCGATAGTTGAGCCGACGTTTCCGGCACCGATAACGGTAATTTTTCTGTTCATAGGCTTATCCCCCATATTAAAGTTTTTGCAAATGCAAACTATACATCTATTATACTATACTTTCTCCTCTTTGTCAAGGGGTTTGTGAAAACTTTAACATTCTTTTTTACATTGTTAAAAGTTTCACAAAATATTGTTCTGCCGCCCTGCAAAACGGCGTTGGTAACGGCAATTCAGCCGTTGATTTTCGGTCACCAATGGCGGGAGGAGCACGTGGGGTTACCCGAAGCGAGCGAAGCCGAGCTTTGGGGGTTCAGAGCAAGCCCCTCCCCTACCGGGTATGTATGTGCCTCGCCCTTTGGGAGAGATGCCGAGGAACGAGGCGAAGAGGGCTGTATAATGTGCCGCATCGTAAGCAATGATTTCTTCATCCCCCCTCTCACCTGCTCCGCAGGAGCTCTCCCAAAGGGAGAGCCTCACGTAGAGAAAAGGAGCTTGCAGAACCGTATTTCTGCAAGCTCCCATATGATACAGCGCCGAAGGCAAATCAGTCTCCGGCACTCGCCGACTTCGCTCAGGATGACACGTGGGGTATGCGGCGGGAGCAAGCCCCCGCCCTACGGTACTCCTTCCACCGCTCCGCGGTCCCCCTTCCTCGGGGAGGAAGGCTATCACGCAAGCCTCACGTAAAGAAAAGGAGCTTGCAGAACCGTATTTCTGCAAGCTCCCATATGATACAGCGCCGAAGGCAAATCAGTCTCCGGCACTCGCCGACTTCGCTCAGGATGACA
>JBGVEZ010000187.1:0-3085 GCA_045120555.1 Eubacteriales bacterium | reverse complement strand
GAGATATTTATCTTTCCGACCTCAACTTCTACGATATCCGAGTGATAACCCCACTTGGATCAAACGCGGAGGAGGCAAAGAAAATTGCCGCTCTTGACGGTGTAAACGCAGCAGAGGGAGCGTATTCGGTGGATGCTATCGCTTCTATCGGGCATTCCGATGAGGTCGTTTACCGCTTCCATTCGATCACTGAGATTATAAATAAGACGTCGCTGACACACGGCCGTATGCCGCAAAGCGAAAATGAATGCGTTCTTGACGCAAAGTACTTCGGTAAGGATGCGCTGGGCGCAAGGGTCGTCATTTCGGACAGCAACGACGAAGGCGTTCGTGAGGAATTCTCGGGCAGAGAATATACCGTTGTAGGTACGGTAACCTCACCGCTTTACCTCAACTTTGAGAGAGGCGGAACGAACGTAGGTAACGGAAGAATTTCTGCGTTTGTTTATCTTCCTTCGTCTGCTTTTTCCACAGAGCATTTCGATGAGATATACGTTGACCTTGCGCTTCCCGGTGCGATATATTCAGAGGAATACGATTCTGCACTTGAGAAAGCGGAGGACGCAATAAAAGACTCTATTGCTATGATCCTCAATGAGCGCATTGATGCCGAGATTTTATCCGCAAAGAACGAAATTTCCGAAAAGGAAAAGGAGTTAAACGACGAAAAGTCGAAGTTTGAGGACGAAAAAAAGAAGGCTCTTGACGAATTTGAACAGGCAAAGGCTACTCTTGATGATCAGAAGAAGCAGCTTGATGAGGCGTACGACGATATCGACGGAAAAATATCAAAGCTGGTAGTAGCACAAGGCGAGCTTCGAACGTCTATTGATGCAATAACAGATCTTATCAAAAGCGTTAAGGATGCCGCACTCAGAAGAGAGCTTGATTATATGAAAAAAAAGTGTCAGTATGAATTGAATGACATTAACAGCTCTCTGTCAACACTTAAAGCGCTTAAGCTCGCAGAGGCAGAGAACTATGAAAAATATGAATCTGCGCTTAAAGAATATAACGATAAATATTCCGAGGCACTTGACGCATTCAAAAAGGCGGAGACTGAATTTTCTGATGCTGAGCTTGAAATCAATGACGCTTATGCTGCTCTCGAAATAGATATTGATTGGGAAAGCCTGATATACACGAGATACTTCAATACGGGATTTGCCTGCTTTGAAAACGACGTTAATATCGTTGAAGCTATCGGGCGCGTATTCCCCATATTCTTCTTTGCTGTTGCCGCACTGGTTTGTATGACAACAATGTCGAGGATGATAGACGAGCAGAGAACTGTTATAGGTACTCTTATGGCTCTCGGTCATAAAAAGAGTGAGATACGTGCCAAATATATGTGGTACGCCGGAATTGCCGCTGTTGGCGGATGTATAGTCGGATTTGCACTCGGAACTTACTTTATCCCGAAGATCATAAGGATCATTTACACGATGATGTATGATTTCAAGGACAGCAAGGGATATATTTTTTATCCGATAATGCTTGCAGCTTCACTCGTCGCGACTATGGTTTGTTCACTCGGTGTGACAGCACTTTCGCTCCGAAAGACGTTTTCTTCAGTCCCGGCTGAGCTTATGAGACCTGCCGCACCATCAAACGGCGGAAGGATCCTTCTTGAAAACACAGGAGCATTGTGGGAAAATACGCCTTTTCTTAATAAAGTAACAGCACGCAATATATTCAGATACAAGAAGAGAATGCTTATGATGATTCTCGGAATATGCGGATGCACAGCACTTTTGCTTACAGGATTTGGGCTTAAAGATTCTATTTGCAATATCGTTGAGGATCAGTTTGGCACAATTACGGTATATGATTCAGCCGCTGTGCTGACCGAAGAATACACGGATGACGGCTCATTCGCACAGGACTTTGCGGACTCCGTCGGAAGCATCGACAGTCATTTGCCGGTAATGCAGTTTTCTGCCGATATAGTAAACGGTGACGTAAGCAAGGAAGTAACCGTGATGGTCAGTGCCGATAATCGGACTGAGGGATTCTTCAATCTTCGTAACGAGGATGAGAGCGTTTTGTTTCCGTCGAAGGGATTTATTGCTATAGACAAAAGTCTTGCGGATATGCTTGGCGTCAGTATTGGCGGAGTTGTGAGGATCATGGATTCCGACCATAACTCGTACGATCTTATAGTTTCCGCTTTTTTCGATAACTATATCGGACATTATGCGATAACGTCTGCTGAAACCTTTGCGGAAAAAGGGGGAGAGGTTGTGTTTAACACCATTCTCTTTAATCATAAGGACGGAACCGACGCATATGAGGTTGCGGAGTTGATAACAAAAAGCGGTAAAACGCTTACGGTTACCCTGAGCCAGGATACCTCAGACCGTATATCCGGTATGCTTTCAAACATGAACTACGTAATTATTCTTGTTCTTGTTTTTGCGTCATCGCTTGCATTTGTCGTTTTGTTTAACCTTACAAACATTAATATTACAGAGCGAAAGCGAGAGATTGCTACGCTTAAGGTTCTTGGCTTTACAGAGAAGGAATCGCGTAAATATATTTTCCGTGAAAATAACATTCTTACCTTAGTAGGAGCGATTTTCGGAATTCCTTTAGGATATCTTCTGCATCTTTACTGCATGGATCAGATAAAGATAGATCTTGTTACCTTCATCCCGAAGATCAACCTTGAAAGCTACCTTATTGCATACGGTCTTACTGTGGTATTCGTTATCATAGTAAATCTGTTTATGCGTGGAAAAATTACCTCTGTCGATATGGCCGGCTCGCTTAAATCGGCAGAATGACGTCGGAGCACCTCCGAAGAAAGGACTAAAACATGGATGCTTTAAATCAACTTGAGCTTCAGATCCTGCTCTTTATACGGGAGTATCTTACAAATCCGGTTCTCGATTTTCTGATGCCGAAAATAACATTTTTGGCGGATGATGGATGGTTCTGGATAGCACTTGCAATCATTTGTCTGATCTTTCCCAAAACGAGAAAAACAGGCGCTGTGATGGGACTTGCTCTGATTATGGGACTGATTGTTTGCAATATTACGCTAAAGCCTCTCGTAGCACGAATAAGACCGTATGACCTTATG
>JBGVEZ010000186.1:0-10104 GCA_045120555.1 Eubacteriales bacterium | reverse complement strand
TAAAAGGGAGTAGCCCAATGTGATAGAGAACGGTCGTCATCTCAATCTTTCGATTCGGTCGTTCTGCGAGAGATCTCGCCGGCAAGACTTTTGCGGAGCAGTTCATCCGCGAAAGTCTTTTTTATTACATAAGTCTACCCGAAAATAAACATATCAAGCAAACAGAAAGGAAAAAACTTGATGAAATTTTATGAAGCTTCAAATGATGAAGTATTGAATTATCTCGGCACGACCGAAAACGGTCTTACGTCCGAGGAGGCACAAAGCAGACTTGAAAAGAACGGTAAAAACAAGCTTGCCGAAGGAAAAAAGGAATCTCTTATTCACAGATTCTTCAAGCAGCTTGCAGAGCCGATGACAATTATCCTCATTGTCGCAGCCGCCATTTCGGCAGGCGTTGAGATCTATAACGGCGTTGCATCCGGTCATTGGGAATTTCCCGCCGACGTTGTGATCATTCTTGCCGTAGTTCTTATAAACGCCATCCTCGGTGTTTTCCAGGAAAGCAAGGCCGAGAAGGCAATCGAGGCATTACAGGAGATCGCTGCCGCAACAAGTAAGGTCATTCGCGACGGTAAGCAGTTCACTGTAAGGAGTGAGGACCTCGTTGTAGGTGACGTTATCGTTCTTGAAGCAGGTGATGCAGTTCCTGCAGATGCACGCATAATCGAATGCGCCTCCATGAAGATCGAGGAGGCGGCACTTACGGGTGAATCGGTTCCCGTTACAAAGCAGGCGGAGGCTCTCTCAGGTGAGGGAGATGTATCCCTCGGTGACAGAAAGAACATGGTATTCATGGGCAGTACAGTCGTTTACGGACGCGGCAAAGCGGTCGTTACGGGTACGGGTATGGATACAGAAATGGGTAAAATTGCAGACGCTCTTTCTAACGCCGGTGAGGGTAAAACTCCTCTTCAGATCAAGCTCGCGGGTCTTTCAAAGATCCTTACCTACCTTGTAATCGTAGTGTGCGTAGTTATCTTTGGCGTTCAGCTTATTCGCCACGGCTTCGGACTCGATTCCGTGCTTTCCTCATTCATACTTTCTATTTCTCTTGCAGTTGCCGCAATTCCCGAGGGTCTTGCAACTGTTGTTACCATCGTTCTTTCGATCGGTGTAACCAATATGTCGAGGAGAAGTGCGATCATCCGTAAGCTTACCGCAGTTGAAACTCTCGGATGCACGCAGATCATCTGCTCGGATAAGACGGGTACTCTTACACAGAATAAGATGACCGTTGTTGAGGACTATACCTTCAGTCGTCAGCTCCTCGCTACAGCAATGAGCCTTTGCAGCGACGCAGAGCCCGATGAGAGCGGTGACGCAGTAGGCGAGCCCACTGAGTGTGCTCTTGTTAACTATGCAACCAAGAACGGCTATCTCAAGCCTGCTCTTAAGAAAGCAGAGCCCCGTGTAGGTGAGGTTCCGTTTGATTCCTCAAGAAAAATGATGACAACCGTCCACAGTGTTGGCGGAAAGTTTATGCAGTACACCAAGGGCGCACCTGATGAAATCCTCATGCGTTGTACCAAAATCCTTACCGCCGACGGTGTCAAGCCGCTTGTTGATGAGGCTCGTGCTGACATTCTGGCTAACAATAAAGTTATGGCAGACAAGGCGCTTCGCGTTCTTGCCGCAGCATACAAGGAGCTTGACGCAGAGCCTGCAGGATATACCTCAGAAGCTGTTGAGTTTGATCTCTGCTTCGTTGGACTTGTAGGTATGATCGACCCCGTCCGTCCCGAGGTAAAGCCCGCTATCGACGAGTGTAGAAGCGCAGGTATCCGTCCTATCATGATCACGGGTGACCATAAGGACACCGCAGTTGCAATCGCGCTTCAGCTCGGAATTATCGAAAATTCCGATCAGGCAATTACAGGCGCTGAGCTCGACAAGATCTCTGACGACGACTTTGACGTCGCTGTTGAAAATTATTCCGTATATGCTCGTGTACAGCCCGAGCATAAGACAAGAATCGTAAACGCTTGGCAGAAGAAGGGTAAGGTTACTGCGATGACCGGTGACGGCGTAAACGACGCTCCCTCCATCAAGAATGCGGATATCGGTGTCGGTATGGGTATTACCGGTACTGACGTCACAAAGAACGTTGCCGATATGATCCTTGCGGACGATAACTTTGCAACGATCGTTTCCGCAGTAGGAGAGGGAAGACGCATTTACGATAATATTCGTAAGGCTATTCAGTTCCTTCTTGCATCCAACCTTTCCGAGGTTCTTACTATCTTCTTCGCAACGATTATCGGCTTTACAATTTTCCAGCCCGTTCAGCTTCTTTGGATCAATCTTATCACGGACTGCTTCCCTGCGCTTGCTCTCGGAATGGAAAAGCCCGAATCCGACGTTATGAGCAGAAAGCCCAGAGATAAGAAGGAAGGCATTTTTGCAGGCGGACTCGGTCTTGCCGTTGCATACCAGGGCGTGCTTGTTACTGTTATTACCCTCGTATCCTTCCTTGTTGGTCACTTCTACTTTGGAAACGGAACGTGGGAATCTCTCTTCGCACTCGAAGCAAATGGTGAAATCAGCGTACACGGTACGACTATGGCGTTCCTTACGCTCTCTATGTGTGAGGTATTCCATTCCTTCAATATGCGCTCTCTCCATGGTTCTATCTTTACAATCAAGGGTCAGAATAAATGGCTTTGGGGTGCAGGTGCACTTTCACTCCTTCTTACGACCGTTGTAGTTCTTGTTGAGCCTATTGCAAAGACTTTTGGAATGATCAACATCGGTCTCGCTGAGTATGCGGTTGCTATTGCTCTCGGATTTATTGTAATTCCCGTTGTTGAGATCGTTAAGGTTTTTTACAGACTCTACGATAAAAACCATAACAGCTGATAGAATTTAATTTTATAACTGCCGCAGATCTCGTATTTGCGGCAGTTATTCTTGTATTGTTTATGAAAATTAACAATTAAGATAAAAAAATATACTCAGAGTACTTGAAAAAAGCTTATAAATGTAGTATAATATTATATATCTATTACTTGAGAAAGGATGTGCTTAATTGTTTTCAAAGGTTAAAAATTTCTTTGTTTCGTTTATAATATCATTTGCGGTATTCGGCGTTGTTGCACTGATCGTTGTTGATATCGTTATGAAGTGCATAGGCGGAGCATTTACTCTTGACAATCTTGATTTTAACACACCCGGTCAAAATGGAAATAATCAGGCTGCCGTATCATTGGGATCCGGAGGGGAATCGCTGTATTTTCTTGCGGTTATAACCGATTACCGCCCTTCATTTTACGGCGACTATGATTATAAATATATTCGCGAAAAGCTCGGCTCCCTGCCTGCAGATAAGGTTCCGGATGATATCTCTTCCGTAGATCAAAGCGATATTAAGCTCCCCGAAATTCCCGAGAGCGGATCTGTGGACAGTACGTCCGATAAGATCAATATTATCGGCGGATTGAAGGAGAATAACTACAGAACGATACATAATGACGTAACTGTTCTGGTCAGAATGGATAAGGAGCGTAAGCAATTTACGTTCACCTATTTCCCGAGAGACGCTGTCATTTCTTACGGTGACGAAAGAATTCTGTTCAGAGATATTTATTACTACCATGGAATCGATGCTCTTATCGACGTGGTGCATTCAGTAACCGGAATCCGTCCGGACCGCCACTTGATATTGCATGCGGAATACGTTGATGACGTTATAGATTCCATTGGCGGGCTTGACCTTATGGTTTCAGTTCCGATGCAGCTTGAGGACCCTGAAAACGGCATTGACATAGAATTCGCGGAAGGCTTGAATACACTTAACGGGGAAGAGGCGGTACAGTACCTGATCTATGACAATTACGATGCTTCAAGCTTCTCTGTAGAAAGAGCGGGACTTGTTATGGTTCGTGCGTTTATCTCAAGGCTGACACAGCCTGCGGGTTATGCAAACGCAGGAAACAAATTCACAGGTATCCGTCAGTACTGTGTAACCGATATGCTTGTAAGCGATATAACAGATAATCGTGATATTTGGTACGGATACGGACAGTACGGAAAGCAACAGCTTGATATCAAAGGGAAATACGTTACTCTTGATGGAAAGCGTACGTACGAGATAGATATGGATCGTACCTTGAATGTTTTTGTACAATATAAAAAATTGTATAACTAAAAAGTTATTAATTACCTACTTTGAAAGGATTTGAATAATTATGGACAATAGGGCAAAAACAATGGATAAAATTGTCGCACTTTGTAAAAACAGAGGATTTATTTTCCCCGGCTCCGAGATCTACGGTGGCCTTGCTAACTCATGGGACTACGGTCCTCTCGGCGTTGAATTCAAGAACAACGTAAAGAAGGCATGGTGGAAGAAGTTTGTACAGGAGAATAAGTACAACGTCGGTCTTGATTGCGCTATTATTATGAACCCCGAAACATGGGTAGCTTCCGGTCACGTTGGTGGATTCTCCGATCCTCTTATGGACTGTAAGTCTTGTAAGGCTCGTCACAGAGCGGATAAGCTTATAGAGGATTACGTTGCTGAAAATAATCTTGACGTAAATCCCGCAGGTTGGACAAATGAGGAGATGGCTGCTTATATCGCGAAGGAGGGAATTAAGTGTCCCGATTGTGGTGCGGCTGACTTTACAGAGATCAGAAAGTTTAACCTCATGTTCAAAACGTATCAGGGCGTTACCGAAAATTCCACATCCGAGCTTTACCTCCGTCCCGAGACAGCTCAGGGTATATTCGTAAACTTCAAGAATGTTGCAAGAACAACACGTAAGAAGATGCCCTTCGGCGTTTGTCAGATTGGTAAATCCTTCAGAAACGAGATTACTCCCGGTAACTTCACCTTCAGAACAAGAGAATTTGAGCAGATGGAGCTTGAATTTTTCTGCAAGCCCGGTACAGACCTTGAATGGTTTAACTACTGGAAGAACTACTGTGAGCAGTTCCTTTACAGCCTCGGCATGAAAAAGGAAAATCTCAGACTTCGTGACCACAGCCCTGAGGAGCTTTGCTTCTATTCCAAGGCAACCACTGACTTCGAATTCCTCTTCCCGTTTGGATGGGGCGAGCTTTGGGGAGTTGCTGACAGAACAGACTACGACCTCACTCAGCATGCAGAGCATTCCGGAGAATCTATGGAGTTCTTCGACGCTGAAACAAACGAAAAGTATATCCCCTACGTTGTTGAGCCCTCTCTCGGTGCAGACAGAGTAGCTCTTGCATTCCTCGTTGACGCATACGATGAAGAGATCGTTGACGAGGCTAAGGGCGATACAAGAGTAGTTCTTCATTTCCACCCGGCTCTTGCACCGGTAAAGGCAGCAGTACTTCCGCTTTCCAAGAAGCTTTCCGAGAAAGCAGGCGAAGTATATGATATGCTTGCTAAATATTACAACGTTGAATTTGATGAGACAGGTTCTATAGGTAAGAGATACCGCCGTCAGGATGAGATCGGTACTCCGTTCTGTATAACCTATGACTTTGAATCCGAGAACGACGGTTGCGTAACCGTTCGTGACAGAGACAGCATGGAACAGGTAAGACTTCCTATCAGCGAACTTCGCGCTTACCTTGATAAGGCTCTCGAATTCTGATTTTACTGCGGGGCTGTGCATTCTATATGCAGAGTCCCGCTTGATTCTGAAAAAGGATGTGAGTATAATATGGACAAATTTATTCTTGAAAGCACATTCAAGCCTACGGGGGATCAGCCAAAAGCGATCGAGGATCTTGTTGATGGCGTAAATAACGGTCTAAGATACCAGACGCTTCTCGGTGTAACAGGCTCCGGAAAGACTTTTACAATGGCTAACGTTATTGCCAGGCTGAACAGACCGACTTTGGTTTTGGCTCATAATAAAACGCTTGCCGCACAGCTTTGCTCTGAATTTCGAGAGTTTTTTCCCAATAATGCGGTCGAATATTTCGTTTCATATTATGATTATTATCAGCCGGAAGCATACATCCCAGGTAAGGACGTTTACATCGAAAAGGATGCACTCATCAACGATGAGATAGACAAGCTTCGTCATAGCGCAACAAGCTCGATACTCGAGCGAAGAGACGTTATAATCGTCGCAAGTGTATCCTGCATTTATAGCTTGGGTGACCCGAATGAATACAGTAATCTGGTACTCGCCCTCCGTCCCGGAATGGAAATGAGTCGAGAGGATCTTATTGAGCATCTTGTGTCTATAAGCTACACCCGAAACGATATGGTTCTCGAACGAGATTCCTTCCGAGTAAGAGGAGACAACGTGGAAATAATCCCCGCAAACGTAAGTGACAAAGCAATACGCGTTGAATTTTTCGGCGATGAGATCGACAGAGTATCCGAGATAAATACCGTAACCGGCGATACCATCCGAAATCTGAGCTATACGGCAATATATCCTGCAACACACTACGCTGTGTCTGATGAAAAGCGTGAGGCGGCAATCGAGCAGATCTATAATGAAATGATAGAGCGCAGAGATTGGTTTAAATCGCAGGATCTACTCATAGAGGCACAGAGAATAGAGGAACGCGTCAAATATGATATTGAGATGCTTCGTGAGGTAGGATTCTGCTCAGGTGTAGAGAATTATTCAAGAATTCTTTCCGGACGCGAGCCCGGATCTACTCCGTATACCTTGCTCGATTATATGCCCGAGGATTTCGTGCTGTTTGTTGATGAATCACACGTGACTCTTCCGCAGGTCAAGGGAATGAGCGGCGGTGATACAGCGAGAAAAAAGAACCTTATTGATTATGGATTCAGATTGCCGTCCTCGTACGATAACCGTCCTCTCCGCTTTGAGGAATTCGAGGAAAAGATCGGGCAGGCGATCTTTGTCAGCGCAACTCCCGGTCCGTATGAAAAAGCCAATTCGTCTGCAACAGCCGAGCAGCTGATAAGACCTACGGGTCTGCTTGATCCTATGATCGACGTACGGCCGGTAAAGGGACAGATCGACGATCTTTACGGTGAAATACGAAAGCGTGCGGAAAAGGGTGAGCGAGTTCTAATTACCACGCTCACAAAGAAGATGGCTGAGGACCTGACGGAATATTACGAAAAGCTTGGAGTTAAAGTAAAATACATTCATCATAATATCGATACGGTTGAACGAATGGAGATAATACGTGATCTTCGTCTTGGCGTTTTCGACGTTCTTATAGGAATCAATCTCTTAAGAGAGGGACTTGATATTCCCGAGGTTTCACTTGTTGCAATACTTGACGCCGACAAAGAAGGCTTTCTACGCTCCGAAAGCTCGCTGATACAGACGGTTGGCCGTGCCGCGAGAAATGCTAACGGTACGGTAATTATGTATGCTGACCAAGTTACCGATTCCATGCATAAGGCTATAAAGGAGACCGAACGAAGACGAACCGTTCAAAATGAATATAACGTTGCAAACGGAATCGTTCCCAAAACGATAAAGAAGGATATTCGTGACGTTATCGACGTCGGTCTTTCCGATACAAAGGAAAAAAAAAAAAATCAAAAGCTAAAAAGCTTACAAAAAGCGAAAAGGAAAAGAAGATCGCAGAGCTTACAACGGAAATGCGTGCCGCAGCACAGAAGCTGGAATTCGAGAAGGCTGCGCATTTACGTGACGTAATAAAGAAATTAAGAGAAGAATAATTTTGGAGGTGATAATTTGGCGAAGGAAATCGTAATTAAGGGCGCGAGATCGAACAACTTGAAAAATATAGACGTTACAATTCCGAGAGATAAGCTTGTTGTGCTTTCGGGATTATCAGGATCGGGCAAATCCTCTCTTGCGTTTGATACGCTGTATGCTGAGGGACACAGACGTTTTGTTGAATCGCTGTCATCTTACGCGAGAATGTTTATAGGACAGCTCGATAAGGCGGACGTCGATATGATAGAGGGATTATCTCCCGCTATTTCTATAGATCAAAAAACAACGTCAAAAAATCCTCGTTCAACGGTTGGAACGGTTACAGAGATATACGATTATCTCAGACTCCTTTACGCGAGAACGGGCACACCGCACTGTCCGATATGCGGAAAGGCTATTACAAAGCAAACTGTTGATGATATTATAAACAGAATAATGCAGCTTCCGAACGGCGAGCGCTTTATCGTAGTTGCTCCCGTTGTCCGTGATAAAAAGGGCATGCACGAAAAGGTGTTTGAGGATGCACGTAAAAGCGGATTTACCAGAGTGCGAGTTGACGGTATTTTATACGATTTGAGCGAAAAGATTGATCTGGATAAAAATAAACGCCATTACATTGAAATAGTCGTTGACCGACTTGTTATGAAGGATGACCTCCGCTCGAGAATTGCCGACAGCGTTGAAACTGCAATATCCATTTCTGACGGACACGTTATCGTTGTGACTATGCCCAGAAGCGGTGAAAACCAAATACTTGAATTCTCCTGTTCATTTGCGTGTGAAGAACACGGAATATCCTTCGGAGATCTTGAGCCGAGAATGTTTTCGTTTAACAATCCGCAAGGCGCTTGCGAATATTGCAACGGTCTTGGTGTTACGAGAAAGCTCTCGATTGACCGTATAATACCGAATAAAAAGCTTTCTCTTAGCGAGGGTGCGATCGCTGTAAACGGCTTTAAGAGCCTCGAGGAAGAAAGCTGGAACGGGCCTCTTTTCCGCGCTGTAGGCGAATACGTCGGATTTGATCTTGATACGCCGATTGAGAAGTTTTCTAAGGAAGCATATAACGTACTGATCAACGGCACAGGCGATAAGGTGTATTATTTGACACGTTATTTCGGTGGCGAAGCTCACGATACAAAGGCAACCTTTGAGGGCATCCTCGGTATGATCGAACGTCGAATGCAGATGGGAGGAAATGAATATTATGAGGAATTTATCGAAGAAATTGATTGCCCGAAATGTAACGGTGCAAGATTGAATCCCACGATTCTTTCGGTTACCGTTGGCGGAAAGAACATAGACGAGTTTTGTGCTATGTCGGTAAGCGATGCCTTGGAATTTGTTTCAGAACTTACGTTTGAAGGCGGTATGGCACTCGTTGCAGCAGATATCGTCAAGGAGATAAAAGCGCGTCTGAGCTTCCTTAAAAGCGTTGGACTCGAATATCTCACGCTGAAACGTAAGTCAGGGACTCTTTCGGGTGGTGAAGCGCAAAGAATTCGTCTTGCAACGCAGATCGGGTCAGCGCTTGTCGGTGTACTTTACATTCTCGACGAGCCCAGCATCGGACTCCATCAGTCCGATAATTCAAAGCTTATTAAAACGTTAAAGCAGCTTCGCGATCTCGGCAATTCGGTTATCGTGGTTGAGCATGATGAAGAAACGATTGAATCTGCAGATTACGTTGTCGATATCGGACCCGGTGCCGGTATCCACGGCGGAGAGGTTGTTTTTACAGGCACTCCCGCAGAGCTGATGGAATCAAATACTCTTACCGGTGATTATTTGTCCGGTAAAAAGAAAATAGAGGTTCCGGAATTCCGTAGAAAAGGTAACGGTAAGTATATTACCGTCAAGGGAGCTGCTCAGAATAATCTGAAAAACATCGACGTCAGCTTTCCGCTTGGATGCTTCGTTTGTGTAAGCGGTGTATCCGGCTCGGGTAAATCGTCGCTTGTAAACGGAATTTTGTATCCTGCACTTGCCTCTGAGTTGAACGGAGCGTATGCTCACCGTGGTAAATGCAGTGAGATAGAAGGTATCGAAAACGCAGATAAGGTAATAGCCATCGACCAGAGCCCGATCGGTCGCACACCGCGATCCAACCCCGCAACATACACGGGTGTTTTCTCGGATATCAGAAACCTTTTTGCACAAACGAAGGATGCAAAAGCGAGAGGATACGGCCCGGGGCGTTTCTCATTTAACGTTAAGGGGGGCAGATGCGAAAACTGTGAGGGCGACGGTGTCAAGAAAATAGAAATGCATTTTCTTTCAGACGTTTACGTTACCTGTGATATGTGTAAGGGTAAGCGTTATAACAAGGAAACGCTTGAGGTCAAGTACAAGGGCAAAAATATTTTCGAGGTGCTTGATATGACGGTCGAAGAGGGAATAGCGTTCTTTGACGGAGTGCCGAAAATAAAGAAAAAATTGCAGACCCTGTTTGACGTCGGTCTTGGTTATATAAAGATAGGAC
>JBGVEZ010000185.1:0-4843 GCA_045120555.1 Eubacteriales bacterium | reverse complement strand
CGTATACCGAGCGCAAGGTTATCATTGGTCTTACGCATGGTCGTCTTTTCCCAGCGGTAGAAGGATGGATCCTTCTCCTTCACAAGCTCAACTATCGGAGTGACCTCATCCATATAGTTGTTGTAGCTTGAATATTTTGTGTATATAACGTCTTCACCGAAGTCGACGCAGTTCATAAGACCGGAGCAGAATACTTCAAGGCAAACGATAACCGCCAAAACGAGGGAGACTGTGTTTTTGTAATAGCTCTTTTTACCGATAATGAGTGTTGCAACGTACGCGCCGATACAAAGAAGCGAGAACCAGACGGTTTCAATATCGTGGATGTTTTCGTATTCAAGTGCCTGCAGAAGGATGAGTATCAGAGCCCAAAGTGCGCCGGACATGAATATAGACTTTTTGCTGACACGGCGAAGATCACCGAACGCTCTGTATGCGAGCAAGAGAAGGAAGAAGCAGAGCATAAATGAATAACGGTAGTTGAGCCAGTTAGGTCTCTGGAAGCCGTGCCACATGATATCTATCGTGCTTGCGATAAAGCTGAGGAGGAAAAAGCCGATGAAGATTCCGGATGCGGTTCTTTCTCTGAGCGAGAACTTTTTCGAGAGGAAGTAGCAGGGAACGAGTATTACCGTGAGAAGGCCGCAGTAAACGAAGGGCCAGCCCTCGGGGCGCACGGTATCGTAGGAGCAGGGATAGAATTTAGATAAAAGGTCGAGGATGTCAAACTGCTGACTCAGTGAGTAATTGGGATTTGAAAAGGTATCCTTACCGAAGGTGAGGGAATAATAAGCCCCCGCAACGATAACCATTGAAATACCGATGCCAAGTATCGAGAAAATTGCTATTCTGATAAAGGACTTTGAAAAATGAGCCTTTTCTTCTCTGGGGTTATTTCTGCAGTTTTCGTTGTGAGCAAAATAGTAATACATAAAGTATGCTGCAGTATAGATGCACATCATATATCCGATATAGTAATTGCTTATAAGGGACATTGCAAGCGATACAACGTAAAGCTTGTACTTACCGTTCTTGATGAGCTGCTCGATACCGTAGGTAAGGAGCGGGAGCCAGATAAGGGAGTCTATCCACATGTTGTTGTTCTGATGGACAACGGCGTAAGAGCAGAGCGCATACATTATCGAGAAAACAACGACAGAGGTTTTATTTATTTTCTTTGAAACCTTATGGAGATAGAAGCCCATGCTTGCGCCGCACAGACCGGTCTTTATCAGGAAGAGGAGTAGTAACGCTTCAAGTATTCTGTCCTTCGGAAACAGCGCAACGATGTAGGAAAGCGGGCTTGCGACGTAATATGCTACGATACCCATATACTCTCCGCCGAGTGCTCGGCTGAAGGAGTAGAGAAGAGAAGCGTCACCGTACACAAATTCACGTAATGCTTCATAGAAAGAAACATACTGACCGTTAAGGTCAAGCACGAGCACACTTCCGTCGCCAAACGGATGTACGCCCATTGCGAGATAGATAAGATACATAAGCGCGAAGGGAATGACGAATGCGTATACGAGATAATAGTAATCGCTTTGCTTTATGCGATTCCAAAGCCTTGTAAGGCGTCCTGCGCGTGTATCTGCGATCTCGGTGTCGGGGATAAGATCAACGTTTACTTCCTGTTTTTTGTTAATGTTCTGATTCATGGTTGGGTCCTTCCGTTATAATTTCAATATTTCTATGCTTTGCCGTTACTGTTCTGCCTTATTGCACGAAATAACCTTCCGTATGGCTTTTTCGAGCTTTATGCGGTCGAGTGTCATTTCCTTCCCGCAGCCGTCACATACTATTCGTACGTCACTTCCGACTCTTAATGCCGTAAATGTGTCAGAGCCGCATGGGTGAGTCTTTTTCAGCACAAGCTTATCGTTTTCGGAAAAACGGATGATTTTCATCGTATCGAATGCCTCCGTAATGTTATACCTAATTATTATATCATATATTTATAACCTAAAACAACTATAAAAGTTAATATACTGAAAAGTTTGATTAAAATTTCTTGTTTTGGAAGATTTCTATCTAAAACTGTTGACAAATCGCTTTAAATATGGTAAAATAAAATAATAAGAATCTGTCTCTGCGGAAGGAGTGTGACGTTGATTGAACGACGTACGTGACGATAAATTCTGGGATCTTACCGCATATGTCGACGCTGATAAAGCAAGAAAAGCGGTTGAAAAGCCAGACGAAGGCCGCACGCCCGAGAGGGATGTGCCGCTTAGAGGAATCGACGATAAATTTGTGCCGTATAAGCGTGCAGACGCATATACTGCCGCACCGATTTCCTCACAGGCTAAAGAAAAGACGGCCCTCGAATACGTGCCAAGGTCAAAGATGTTTATAATGAACGTTGCTCTTTCTAAGTCAAGTGCGAAAAGTGCGTCGGACTTTGAAAAAAAGACGAAGGAGCTTCGTGAGAGGCAGGGGCGGGAGACACCTTTTGTTGATTTTTACGCCCCACTGCCCGTGTACTATAATTTGAATCCGCAGGCGTGTGAGTATTATCTCTGGTGGCGCGATTCATTTGTTCGCGGAGTGCCGCTTGTGACGAATTGGTCTTATATTTCGCTCTATCTGTCCGAGCATATCAACTGCGACGATCGTGACGTGAATGAAACGGTTATACTGATGTGGCGCCTGTTTGAGGTGTATTCGGATAAGGGCTCTGCATTGTACGTTCCCGAGGTGGCGACAAGACTTCCTGAGATCATATGTGATTATTCGCTTATCAACAATATCGGGATACCCGATGAGATTTCCGAGAAAGCGATATGCAGCGCGGCGAAGGGGGCAAGATTTCGCGAGTTTTTCTTTGATGTAGAGCATCCGGCAAGCACTATGATGCTCCTTTGCGAGCTTTGCTCCGAATACGATTACGATCAAAGTAAATTTTCCTCGAAAATAACCGTAAGCAATGCTAAAGCATATATTTACGGTGCAATAAAATACTGCTCCGATAAGGCGTTGGCCGAAAAATATGATCATCCTTTTTCCGGAAGCTTCCGCGAAAGGACGACGATCACACGCTTTTCGTATTCTAATTTTATCTTCGTTCTCCCGAAATACACCTACGTTTTAAGAGTAGACTTTTGCTCGGTTAACCGATCGTACATTCTGCGTAATACTATAACAGGGATCATCAAGCAATGTGAAAACCGACTGCGTGTGCACTCGGGAATAAAAGCGAAGCTTCGTGTCTTCTCACTTGAAGCGTATTTCCGTGATGCGGTGGACGAGTATCTTGATGCGTCACTGCCGAAGGTAAAGCAATATAAGCCCGAAAAGAAAAAGCCTGAGCCCGAGTACGAAAGGCTGTATGAGCGCGAGCAGACAGAGTTTTCTCTTGACAATGCAAGGAAGATAGAAGCAAGATCGTGGTCTGTGACCGAGCGTCTGCTTGAGGGGATGGACGAATATGCTCCTTCAATCGATAAAAACGGCGATCAGAACGCGGAATCGATTAAGGCAAATGATGATAAATTTGGACCCAAAGATTATATTGAGCCCGCTTTTCCGACGGAAGAGCAGCCAAGCGGGGCATTTGGCGACGAGCTTTCGGAAATAGCTTCTATGATACCGGATATGAAGGAATTTCTTCTTGCGTTGTATTTGAAGGACTATGCCGTTATGCTGCGTGAATCCGATCGCATAGGTATACCGATAAGTCTTATCGTTGACCGCATAAACGAGGCGGCTTTTGACGTTATAGGTGATACGCTTATAGAGGAAGCGGAAGATGGATATGAAATAATCTCCGATTACATGCAGCTTTTCGACGGTGTCGAGGGCTGATTCCCAAATGTGAAATTAAAGAACTGAAAGGTATTTGATGATATGAACAATAAAACCGGAAGAGTGATTCCAAAAAGAATATTGACGTCTGTCCTGGCATCGGTAGCAGCGGGAGTTGTTCCGAGAAACGGTGCGGCATATATTGCCATCGGAAGAGACGACGAGATAAACGCGGTCCTTAACGATCTTGAAAACGTAAAGGACGGAGGCTCTGGAATGAGGTTTATAATAGGCAGATACGGAAGCGGAAAATCCTTCCTTATCCAGCTTATCAGAAATTACGCAAACGAACGCGGATTTGTTTGTGCGGATACCGATCTCACTCCTGAAAGAAGATTGTACGGCACAAACGGAAGCGGCGTTGCCACCTACCGCGAGCTTATGAAGAATATGTCCTCGAAAATGTCTCCCGACGGCGGCGCGATGCCAAAGATCATTGCAAAGTGGATAAGCGATATAAAGCTCGGACTCGTATCAAAGGGAATGATCCCCGATACGCCCGCGTTTGAAGCGGAAATGACCGCGGCAATTCTTGCTGATCTTTCAGAGGTTGAATACATGGTCGGCGGATTTGATTTTGCTACAGTCGTAAAGCTTTATTATAGGGCATACGTTTCGGGAGACGACGAGAAAACGACGGCGGCGATAAGATGGCTTCGAGGAGAATATTCAACGAAGACTGAGGCGAGAGCGGCTCTCGGAGTTAACGTATCAGTCATAATCAACGACGATAATTGGTACGATTTTATAAAGCTCTGGGCTTCGATTCTGCGTAAAATAGGCTACGGCGGATTTGTTGTATTTATCGACGAGTGCGTCAATCTGTATAAGATCACCAACCGCATTTCCCGTGAAAACAACTATGAAAAAATCCTGTCGATGTTCAATGATACGTTGCAGGGGAAAGCCGAAGGACTGGCGCTCCTGCTCGGCGGCACACCGCAGTTTTTGGAGGATACCCGCCGGGGTCTATTCAGCTACGAAGCGCTGAAATCGCGTCTTGCAGAGGGACAGTTCAACGGTGTCGGTGCGGGCA
>JBGVEZ010000184.1:0-13362 GCA_045120555.1 Eubacteriales bacterium | reverse complement strand
ACGCACATAGTGCGTAGGCGGCGGGCGCGAAATGTTGATCACATTCTTAAATCATTCAGTGTAATAGCTTGCGATTGACAATTATTGTACACTTTTAATTATCTTTGCATAAGCCCTCGGAAAAAGGTCGGGCGTTGCCTTTACCTTGTCACAGATTATCGCCGCACGGTATTCGTCGATTTCTCCACCGTCGGTGATGCTGTATTCGATAAAATCTTTGACCTTTCCTCCGATATTCGGAATGTGCGACGCCGCGCGTGAAAGCTCTTCGCCGGCCTTTGCACCCTTCAGCGCGATCATCCTGCCGCCAACATTCACAAGAGGTAAGCAAAGCTCGGAGAGAACGTACATCTCGGAAACCGCGCGGGCGGAGCAAACGTCAAACCGCTCACGGAAATCCGCACGCTTACCGAAATTCTCGGCGCGACCGCATATGGCGGTGATATTCGTAAGCCCGAGCTTCTTTGCCGTGGCGTTTACGTAATCTATCCGCTTCTTCGTACTGTCAAAGCCGTAGAACTTCATTGAAGGGGCGACAACACTTGCCGCAATTGCACACGGAAGAGAGGGAAAGCCCGCACCGCATCCGACGTCGGCAACCGTTCTTGCTCCATCCGCAAATTTAAGCAGAAAGAGGCTGTCCGCAATGTGGCGTACGATTATCCCCTTCATGTCGGTGATCGCGGTAAGGTTCATGTGGCGGTTCACCTCTACAAGCTCCTCCGCAAGAAGGTAGTAAAGCTCGAGAGCGTTTCCCCTGCCGTATTCGGATAGCCCGTTTGCCGCAAGTACCCTTTCGCAGTATTCAAAAAATTCAGTTTTATCCATTATTTTCTCCGTTTTTCAGCTTGAGATAAATGAGAAGGACGGAAATGTCCGCAGGGCTTACTCCACTTATCCTCGATGCCTCGCCAATGCTTGCAGGACGTACCCTTTCAAGCTTTTGACGTGCTTCAAGCCGAAGCCCCGTGATTGAGCTGTAATCAATGCCATCGGGCAGACGCATGTCCTCCGTCTTTTTCAGACGCTTAACGTCCGCAAGCTGCTTTTTTATGTATCCGTCGTATTTTATATCGTTTGCCGCCGTGACTTTAATCGTATGAGGAAGCTCGGGACGGTCCTTGTCTATCGGCGCAATTATATCGTAGTCGAGCATCGGACGGCGAAGAAGATCCGCAAGCTTGTTCTGATGGGAGAGCGGAACCTCTCCGAGAGACGCAAGGAATTCGTTTACCTCCTTGCCCGAAAGCGCGGTGGTCTGAAGCCTTTCCTTTTCCGCTTCAATAAGCCTCTGCTTTTCCAGGAATTTTTGATACCTTTCCTCGCTTATGAGTCCGCAACGGTATCCGATCGGGGTGAGACGCACGTCTGCGTTGTCCTGACGGAGCAGAAGACGGAATTCTGAACGGGAGGTCATCATCCTGTACGGCTCCTTCGTTCCCTTGCTGACAAGGTCGTCAATAAGCGTGCCGATGTAGCCGTCCGAGCGGAGAAGAACGATCTCCTCCTCACCCTTTTGCTTTAGTGCGGCATTAATTCCCGCAATAAGTCCCTGTGCCGCCGCCTCCTCGTAGCCGCTCGTGCCGTTGAACTGACCTGCACCGTAAAGCCCGTCAATGTCACGGAATTCAAGCGTGTGCTTCAGCTGTGTGGGGTCTGCACAATCGTATTCAATAGCGTATGCGTAGCGCATTATCTCCGCATTTTCAAAGCCCTTCAGCGAATGAAGCATTTCGTGCTGAACGGACGCGGGAAGAGAGGTGGAAAAGCCTTGAATGTACATCTCCTCCGTGTCCTTTCCGACCGGCTCCACGAACAGCTGATGACGCTCCTTGTCTGCGAATCGGACTATCTTGTCCTCTATCGACGGGCAGTAGCGCGGACCGGTGCCCGTGATGTTTCCGGAGAAGAGAGCACTTTTTTTTATGTTGTCTTTTATTATTTTGTGTGTGTCTGCGTTTGTGTAAACGATGTGGCAGGAGATCTGCTCGCGCGAGTTAAGCTCTCCTTCGTCGGTGAGGACCGAGTAGGGAGTAATGTATTCCTCACCCGCCTGCTCCTCAAGAACTGAAAAATTAATAGAGCGACGGTTCACGCGCGCAGGAGTTCCCGTTTTGAAGCGCATAAGACGCAGCCCCTCACGCATAAGCGCGGCTGAAAGTCCCTTTGCGGGAAGCATACCGTCGGGTCCGCTCTCCTTTACGTAGTCACCAATGAAGATCGCGCCCTCAAGATAGGTTCCCGTTGCTAAAATCGCGGCATCGCACTCCCATTCTTCACCGAGAGAGGTTATTACCGAACGAACTCTTTTCCTGCCGTCAACCTCTTCGGTTTTTATATCAACTATCTCTGCCTGAACGAGACGCAGATTTTCACATTTTTCAATTGTATGCTTCATTACAGTGCGGTAGAGGTTTCTGTCCGCCTGAACGCGCTTTGAGTGTACAGCCGCGCCCTTTCCCATATTAAGAGTCCTGCTCTGTATGGTTACAATGTCCGCCGCGCGTCCCATTTCGCCGCCGAGTGCGTCAATCTCAAATACGATGTGTCCCTTTGCCGTTCCTCCGATAGAGGGATTGCAGGGCATATTGGCAATAGCATCAAGAGAGAGCGTGAATAAAACCGTGTCGATTCCAAGTCGCGCGGAAGCGAGAGCCGCCTCAACACCTGCGTGTCCTGCGCCTATAACTGCAATTTTTGTGCTGTGTCCGTTCATTTTATATCCTTTAACTTGATTTCTCGAATTAAGTATGCAGAGGACAGTATTGCCCTCTGCTTTTTATAAATAATTGGTTGTTTTCAAATGCTTTGAAAATATCAGTTTTTGTAAAATTCCTCGGGAATGCAATAAGCCATTCTTCTTGCACCCTCAACGCTGGGATGGAGATGGTCACCGCTGTCGCATACGGGCTCGAATACCTTGTGGTTTTCTTCACTCCATACTGCCGCCTCAAAGTCGATAAGACCGTCAATGTCCTTGTTTTCTCTGAGCCATTCGTTGATCCTGCAGCGCATATCCTCGGTTCTTGCGGGATCTGCCGCCTTTCTGTGCATGGGAAGAAGCGTTGCAATGTATATCTTCATTCCGAGCCTGTGAGCGGCATTGATGTAATAAGTGTAGCCGCCTACCATATCCTCAAACGAAGGGAAGTGCTCCATCGGGCAATAGGGGCTGTCGGGATTCGGATGGATAATATCGTTTATACCGTGGAGAAGGAAAACTCTGTCCGCACCCGCAATATTAACGTCTCTGTCAAAGCGTTCAACGCCGATCTCACCGTAATGACGCTTCATGCGGCACTTGTATTCTCTGAGTATTCTGTTGCCGCCGATGCCTCTTCTTATTACCGATCTGTTTGTAATACCCGATTCAACTATTCTGTGAGCAAGCCAGTCCGGCCAGGGCTGAGCGGTTATCGAGTCACCGAAAGCAACTATGGCCGATGAATCCTCGCTTGTGAGAACGTCCGCCTGATAAAGGAATACGTAGGGACCGCCCTCGCCTATTGCGTTAACGTCGATCTCCGTCTCGTCAGCGTAGTCTCCTACACCGTAGAACTTCTTTATGAAATGACCGCCGTTCCAATGGCCGCACCAAAGCTCGGTCTGGTCCTTTATGTAGATACTTATCGCAAAATACTTGCCGCAATCCGTTCCGAATTCCACCTCGTCACTGACAAGGCTTTGTCCTGCCTGCATAACGCATTCGCGCTTACCGCCAAACGTTACCGAAACCGCTTTTTCAACGTCAACCTTACCGCCGCCTACGTAGGGGGCAACACTTACCTTGTCGATCTTTGCGGTCTTGTGACCGAGCCTGTTAGAAAAATAAAGTCTTATTTTACTTCCTGCGAGAGGGGAATAGACCACGTATCTGAACGTAGTATCCTCGATGATATTGGAAACGTTCTGTGTGGTGTACGTTTCGGCACAGCCCCACGCTGCAACCCATTTTGTATTTGCCATAGTAGTTATCCTTTCCTGAACGGATCCTTGTCGGTCCGTTCACAGCCGCAATCCGGCATTATATTAATAATATTATATAACTTTTTTTTGTTGTTGTCAAGGGCTTTGATGAAATTTCGGTAGCATAACCAAAGAAAAGGCACCCTGCTTATGGACAAGGTACCTTTGATTTCGGATTACATTCCCGCTTTTATCCTGTAAAGCGCAGCCATCTGTGTGGGCGAATACGGACGGTAGACACCGTCGATCTTGAAGCGGTAGTAGTCGGTTTCTTTTCTGCTCGTGTCGTTGATCGCAGCCTCGACAACATATCTTACAGATCTGCTGTGATCCTCGGGAGAGTAACGCGCAAAGTGATTCACCGACTTTCCGCTCGGATAGGTTATCGTGATATATGCAATTGCGGAGAATTCCGTATCGCAGTTTATAACTCTTCCGTCCTCGGACACGGTTTCCCTGAGAATATTGCTGAGGATGCCCTCGTAGTAATAATAGTCTGAGCTTCCACCTATCGTGCTCACCGTGTAAGAGTCAAGCCAACCGCCCGGAGCCATCGGAACGGAGGTCTGAACGGCGTTTCGGTCACTGCTGAGAGCGTCGAAATCCATACCGCCGTTGTCGCTTTCACCGGCGTTACCCTGTGCATAGAAGGTGGGGCAGATGAGCGTTCCGAGAATTATCGACGAGCTTTCTCCGCCGCATATTTCGTTAAGAATGAAATTATACTGTTTTTTGTTGACTGCAGAGATGTATCTCAGACGCACGTCGTTGTTTTCGTTCGGAAAGTAAACGGATGCGCCGCGGAGCGTCTTTATCTCAAGATATATCGCTTCTAACGTTACGTCATAGTTTCCGAGCACGAAGCTTTCACCGGGGGAGGTGAATATTTTTTCGTGACTTTTATCCTTCGGAGAATACCAGCCGATAAAGAGCTCGTTGGGATTTGAGCTTTCGGCGTCCGAGGGATGTATGATATCTCCCGCCGCAGAGAACTCGGACGAGATGACCTTTCCGTTATTTATGTACGTGACCTTATTTCCGTAGAACAGCGTACCGCCGTCAACGTACATATCCTTTATTGCACCGCTGTAGGTTACCATAGAGGAGGATGCGGGCTTGAAGGTTATCGAGTACATACCGGGCTGTGTGTTCTCCGATACGGTAAACTTAAGAGTTACGACCGACGTCCCCTTGGAAACGGTAACGTTCTGCGCCGTCTTTGCGTAAAGGAGGAGGGTACATTTGCCGTTGCTCTCGGTATACGCAAGCGAGAATCTGCTGTCAGCCTCAACTCCGGTAAGCTTGAATATATCGTCGTCGTATTCGACGGAGAAATTCATAGCCCACGTGGTCGACGCGGCATTTGCAGTGACGTGGTATTCAATGTTTTTTGGTGAAGATGCCGAAAGCTCTATGTTCTCGGCATAGAATCCCTCCGCAGCAGAAGCACTTACGGAAAAAAGTAATATCAGTGATGCAAAAATTACGGGGATCAGAATAAGCTTTTTTATTTTTTTCGTTATCAAGCCTTTGACCTCATCTTTTCATAGAAATAACTATACATATTTATTATACCATAAAACATAGCGTTTTGTCAATTGTTTATCCTATACAAATTTAATAGAATTATGTGACTTTCATAACTTTTTGTATGTCAAATATGATTATTGAATATGTTACTTATTGCAAATAAGTAAGAAATATGCTAAAATATAGATAATAATTATTTCTTTGAACAGAGGTGACTTCATGGAAATCTGTAAGCTTTTGGACGCATTGATCGATTACGCGGTAGAGCATTCCCTTATTGAAGAGTGTGACCGCACGTGGGCACTAAACCGTATTCTTCCGCATCTCGGTCTTTCCACTTATACCGAGTCATGTGATAAGGCTGAAAAAATGCCGCTTGAGGAGATCCTTCGCGGAATCATCGAATATGCATCCGCAAACGGAATTATCGACGGAACGAATAATGACGAAAAGGACCTTTTCGACACTAAAATTATGGGTGAGCTTTGTCCCGCACCCCGTGAGGTGAGAGCAAGATTTGCCGAGCTTTATAAGGAATCCCCGAAGCAGGCGACCGACTATTTCTATAAGCTTTCAACCGATTGCGACTACGTTCGCGGCTACAGAATAAAGAAGGACATCCGCTGGGAGGTTGACAGCGAATTCGGAATGATGGACCTCTCGATAAACCTCTCCAAGCCCGAAAAGGACCCGAGAGCGATCGCCGCGGCAAGACTTATGCCGAAATCCGGATATCCGAAGTGCATGCTCTGTCCCGAAAACGAGGGCTACAGCGGACGTATCGACCATCCTGCACGTCAGAACCTCCGCCTTATCCCCATGACAATGGCAGGCGAGGATTGGTTCTTACAGTATTCGCCCTATTCCTATTATAACGAGCATTGCATCGCGCTTTCAAAGGAGCATAAGCCGATGAAGGTGGACAGAAGCACCTTTGTAAAGCTTATCGACTTCGTTACGTATCTTCCGCACTATTTTCTCGGCTCAAACGCTGACCTCCCGATAGTCGGCGGCTCTATCCTCAGCCACGACCATATGCAGGGAGGCTGCTATACCTTCCCTATGGAAAGAGCGTCTGTTGAGAGAGAGATAAAGTTTAAGGGCTTTGAGAATATCAAGGCAGGCATAGTTAAATGGCCTCTTTCGGTCATCCGTCTGACTGCGTCTCCCGAAAACAAAGATAACCTCGTTGAGCTTTCCGACAGAATACTCGGACTATGGAGAGGCTACAGCGACGAGGAGGTATCGATCATCTCGTATTCGGACGGCGAGCCGCATAATACGATAACTCCCATTGCGAGAAGAAGAGGCAACGACATAGAGCTTGACCTCGTTCTCCGTTGCAATATAACGAGCGAGGAGCATCCGATGGGTATCTTCCATCCTCATGCGGATAAGCACAACATCAAGAAGGAAAATATCGGTCTTATCGAGGTTATGGGACTTGCAGTCCTCCCCGCAAGACTCAAATCCGAGATGAAGCTTCTTTGCGAATACGTGCTTGAAGGCAAGAGCCTCTACGAAAACGAAACTCTCGAAAAGCACGCAGTGTGGTTTGATTCCTTCAAGGATAAGTATACCTTCACGAAGGAAAACGTTGAAGAGATCGTTTTTGCTGAGGTTGGAAACACGTTCGTTAACGTCCTCCGCGACGCGGGCGTTTACAAGTGCACCGAGGAAGGCAGAGCGCATTTCGCAAAATTCTGCGATTACGTAAACAATAATCTTTAATACATAAAGCAAGGCTGTCCCGATTGCATTTTCGCATCGGAACAGCCCCTTTTTATTTGTTCAGCTCAAGATATCTTTCATATACCCTCATCGCGCCGAGATTCGGAGCAAGGCGGGCAACTTCGTCGTCAAGCTTTATGATATTCGTAACTCCGACGTGCGAAAGCAGTACCTCAAACACGGTCTTCAGCGGATCCGAACCGCCTATTATGACCTTCTTTCCGTCCTTACAAAGCTCTGAGGTCATGAGAACGTCGTTATAAAGGATCGCACCCACAAAGAAGTTTGCGGCGTCGTTTTGACTCATGCCGAGATGAAGCATGGCGTTTCTTGTTTTGATGAGCGATGGGGAAACCCCGTGCGTCTTGCAGTATTCAAATCCGAAAATGAGCTTTTCGGGATTTACCTCTTTTATTACAGGCTCGGGGATAGACTTTTTTAAGATCGTGTGCTGTGATACCGCCGCGATGATCTCACCGCACATTCCCGTTTTGATGCTTTCTATTTTTCCTTCAGCACTTACCTCCATGCTCTTCAGATAAGAGCCGGGAAGAACGGCAATGAATTCATCGTTGATTCCTTGTGCCTCGATTATGCCGTATATCTCGCATTCCTCTCCGCTCATCGAATCTGCGATCTCTATCCGCTTTGCCTCGTCCGTTTCATCGGGGGAGGGAAGCGTCTTCACTCCCGGAATGAAGAATATCGGTATGCCTGTTATGTCCTCCATCGTAACAAGCCTCGACTGACGAAGGCTGTCGTCAACTCCCGCAGGACAAATTGCGTGCGTAGTTCCACGGTATATTCCGACGTCGGACGCAAGTGTTCCCGAGGCGAGAATTATTTCTATATCGCTTTCCTTAAGTGAATTCTTTTCGAGTATATCCTCGATACATTCCTTAAGAGAGATGCGAAGAAAGTCGGCGGTGCCGTCAAACGCAGTGTTTCTTACACCTGCCTTGCGCTTTACCTCGTAAAGGAGCGTTTTGTCCTCGTAAAGGCGGCATCGCATATTTGTCGTTCCGCAGTCAACCGTAATTATCATAATTTATCCTCCGATGCTTTTTTCTGACAATATTATACCACAAACACAGCCGAATGTAAACCCTTTTTTGAAAAATCGTTTTTTTGATTTAACAAATAAGTGAAAAAAATAAAGCGGAAGCAGTTGCCTCCGCTTTTAATATTCTTAAGAAAATTCGCGCCTGTTTATTTCTTTTTAGCATCAAGAATAATGTCGATGATCGTCACAGCGACATTCTCCACGAAAATAACGAATGTGACGAGAGAGCTTGTTACAAAGGCATTGTAAAACGCTGCTTGACTCCATCCATGGGAATCGCTGAAGATGAGTGAGCCGAGGAAGGTAACGGTGTGCAAGCCTATACCGTCGTTGAGTGCGGGAATGAGGCTTCCGATGACGTTGATGAGCAGGTCAAGGCTTATCAAGGCGGCTATGACTAAAACGATGAGGGATACTATTCGCAATTGCTTCATACAATCACACTCCTTTATATATTTATTGGTAATTTAATTATATCAATATAGATATAAATATTTCAATATGATCGGATAAATCTTCTTTAAACGCAATAAAAATCTACCCGGATTTTTCCTCCGGCTGTTGACAAACCGGGCGAAAAATGATATAATACAGTTGATCCGAAAAGGAGGTAACGAAAATGAAAAATAAATATATAAATCCCCGCTTTCCGCACATAATACACGGCGGAGACTACAACCCCGAGCAATGGCTGCACGATAAGTCGATATGGGACAAGGACATGGAGCTAATGACGAAGGCAAATATCAACGAGCTTACCGTCGGTATCTTTTCGTGGGCTGTGCTTGAGCCGAGGGAGGGCGAATTCGATTTCTCCTTCCTTGATGAGATAATCGACAAGATCTACGCAAACGGCGGCAGAGTTGTGCTTGCAACTCCATCGGGTGCGCGTCCGCATTGGATGGCTGATAAATATCCCGAGGTGCTCCGCGTGAACAAGAATCTCGACCGCGATCATTTTCGAGGCCGCCACAATCATTGCTACACCTCTCCCGTCTACCGTGAGAAGGTTAGAATAATCAACACAAAGCTTGCCGAAAGATACGGAAAGCATCCTGCAGTCATCGCATGGCATCTTTCAAACGAATATGGCGGCGAATGCTACTGTCCGCTTTGCGTGGAAGCGTTCCGTGACTATCTCCGCGAAAAATACGATAACGATATCGAAAAGCTGAATCTTGCGTATTGGTCCACCTTCTGGAGCCACCACTACGATTCTTTTGAGCAGGTAGAGCCGCCGCACGTCCTCGGTGAAAACAGCATACACGCCCTTACTCTCGACTGGAGACGCTTCGTTTCGCTCCGTCATGCTGACTTTATGCGTGCGGAGGCGGAGACGGTCCGTGCTGTCTGCCCCGACATTCCGATAACGACCAACATGATGCCCGCGTTCTACTACATAAACTACAACGACTTCGCTCCGTATATAGACGTTGCGTCCTGGGATACCTACCCCGATTGGCATTCTCCCGACAGCTCGGTGCCCTATCATAACGCCTTCTGGAACGATTTCTTCCGCTCACTCAAGCAAAGACCGTTCATGCTTATGGAGAATTGCCCCGGCGCAACCAACTGGAAGGATATAAATAAGCTGAAGCGTCCGGGTATGGACAGGACTGCAGCATTGCAGTCGGTGGCACACGGCTCGGATACCGTTCAGTATTTCCAATTCCGAAAGAGTCGCGGCAGCTCGGAAAAATTCCACGGCGCGGTGGTCGATCACGTCGGCAACGATCAGACACGCGTTTTTCGGGCGGTATCCGATATCGGAGCAACGCTTAAAGCGATAGACGAGGTCTGCGGCTCGATGCCGAATGCCAAGGTGGCGATAATCTACGATTGGGAAAACCGCTGGGCACTCGACGATGCACAGTTTACGTACAAGAAGGACAAGAAATATCACCAGACGATTATAGACTATTACCGTGTTCTGTGGGAGAGAACGGTTTCGGTTGACGTAGTAAGTCCACATGCCGATCTTTCAAAATACGAGCTTGTTATCGCGCCGATGCTTTATCTTGCAGACGGAGAAACGATTGAAAATCTTTCCTCCTTCGTTGATGGCGGCGGAACGCTTTACGCAACCTATATGCTCGGCATGGTGAACGAGACCGACCTTTGCTATCTCGGCGGATTCCCCGGCGGAAGACTTTCCGAGGTGTTCGGCATATGGAACGAGGAGATAGACGCACTCTGGCCCGCGGAGAGAGTTTCTGTCAAGGACAGCGAGGGAGAAGGCTTTGAAGGTAAGGAGCTTTGCGAGCTTATTCACGCAGAGGGGGCAGAGGTCATCGCCACCTACGCAAGCGAATTCTATTCGGGTATGCCTGCGCTCACCGTTAACAGCTACGGCAAGGGAAGGGCTTACTATCAGGCGTTCAGGGACGTTGGCAGCTTTAAGGACAAATATCTCGGCAAGCTAATCGACTCTCTGCCCGTTGAGCGTGCCGTGGATACGAAAATGCCCTACCATACGTCCGCACATCTCCGTCACGGGGAGAAGGGAAGCTACCTCTTCGTTGAGAACTATTCGGGAGAAGCAAAAAGCATACCGCTCGGACAGGAATGCATCGACATGGTAAGCGGTGAGAGGTGTGATACCGCCCGTCTTTCGGCATTTGATACGAAGATTTTTAAGCTTTGAAAATATTCCTTTTATATATTTTCAATATTTTGGTTGACAAACGGATTTAAAAATGGTATAATATAATCATCAAGTGGCAAAATGCCACAAAGAAAGGAAACAAAGACATGAAAAAAAGATTTTTAGCTTTTGCTCTTGCGGCATTCATGATCATGCCCGCATTGACAGGTCTGACCTTCACAGCATCTGCTGCTGAGACAGTACCGGCTAACACCGTCGTCGTTGACCTTGCTCTTTCCGCCGCTGACGGAAGTGCAGCAGAGATCACCGTCGGTAAGACAACCTACGGCGTTATCGTAGGCCAGACAGGCTTCAAAACGCTTTCTGCGGCACTTAATGCTGTTCCCGCAGGCGGTACCGTTCTTCTTGCGGCAGGTACCTACACCGAAGGCGTTACGATCAAGAAGGACGTAACCATTCTCGGTCCTAAGGCAGGCATCAACCCCAACGTTCCCGGTGCAAAGCCCACAGACAAGTGGACCCGTAACCCCGAAAGAGGCGAGGGCGAGGCTGTTCTCGGAACAAGCTGGCATATGGGTATCAACGCCAACTCCAAGGAAGTTTACGATTGCCACAACATTACCGTTGACGGTATTGCAATAAAGGCAGGCGGTATGTTCCGCTCGAACTTCGGTGAAGAGGGCTACATTACAATCAACTACAAGAATATTCTCGTAGCTGATTACACTCAGAATAGCGGTAACGGCCCGTTCTACTGCCTGTCGTACTATCCCGACAAAGCAACTAACCTCTATAAGAGAAACATTAACGCGGAAAACATCCGCTTTGAAAAGCAGGTCGGCACTCCCGGCTTCAACCTTACCGTTGAGAACTTCAACGCAAAGGGCATCTACTTTGACGAAAATTCCACAGGTGAGATGTTCAGATTCATCTCGATAAGCGACACGTCAAAGACAAAGACAGCGGTCAATATCAGCATTACCGACTCGATGTTCAGACAGAAGATCAACAAGATCCTCAACTGCAACCTTTCCGAAACTGCTCAGTACGCCTTCAATAAGGATATCGGACAGAGAGAAAAGGTTACCGTTACAATAAAGAACAACTACTTCATCAACAATGATTGCGGCGCGGCATCGAATAACAATATCATCGTTCCTCAGGTATACACCGAAAACGTTTTCTTCAACATCACCGATAACGTATTCATGCAGGAGGGCACCGTTTCCGCAAACTTCATCGCTATCCACGGCGCAACGGGTACGCTTCCTCTCGGTGAAAAGTTCGTTGTAGAGCGCAACCGCTTCGTAAACGTTCCCACGGCTCTTTCCATGAATAAGACTACAACTCCCTTCGATCTCTCCGGCAACTACTTTGTTGACGGCGCAGGCGTTCCTCAAAAGCCCGTCGTAGTAGGTCTTGAAAAGAGCGAATGGTGGTTCATGGACTACGAAATGACACAGAAGAGCGACGTTGTCGGCACAGTTCTCGACGGCGTTCCCTCTACAGGTACCGTTGATAAGACAAACAAGACCATCAAGGATACCGTTACAACCGATACATACGAATTCAAGATCAAGACAGAAAAGTTCAATACAGTCACCGTTTATTCGGATAAGGATCTTAAGAACGCGGTTTCTAACCCCGTTAAGCTTTATGCGGAAACCTCTACCTTCTACGTAAAGGTCGCATCCAACGACGGAAAGGCATACGACGTGTATACAGCAACAATCACAACCTCTAACCCCGACAAGCTCACATATGATCTTGCAACACAGGTACGCTTCTTCGGAAGAACCTACAATGACAACGGCACTTACTTCTTTAACTGGTCCTCCTCCGGCTTTGAATTCAGATTCAAGGGCACGGGCGTTAAGGCTACCATCGTTTCCAGCGCTCCCGGCGGCGGAAATACCGCGTATATCAAGATATATATCGACGGTGTTGAGCAGCCCGACGTTGCTCTTCTCAACAAGTCTCAGGATATCGTTCTCGCAAAGGATCTCGATCCCAACGTTGAACATACCGTAAAGGTAGTTAAGAGAACGAACGCTCGTTCCTCCTCTGCAGGCGTTAAGAACCTTGTTCTCACAGACGGCGAAAAGCTCGCTCCCACAACAGCTCCCGAAAGACTCATCGAATTTATCGGTGACTCCATCACGGTAGGCTACGCAACAGTTGCAGGCTCTAATACAACCTGGAGCACAGCAACCGAGGACTCCACAAAGACCTACTCCGAGCAGATCGCAAACGCGTTCGGCGCAGGCTATATGGTAACCGCTATCTCCGGACGCGGTATCGTTCGTAACACAGGCGGCGACACGGATAAGCTCCTTCCTGCTATCTATCCGAGACTTGACGAGTATAATAACCCCGGCGTTGAATACGATTTCGCACTTCAGCCCGACGTTATCATCATCAACCTCGGTACAAACGATGCAAGCGGAAGCAACCCCAACCTCACCTC
>JBGVEZ010000183.1:0-3400 GCA_045120555.1 Eubacteriales bacterium | reverse complement strand
TTTATGCTCATTTGAAACCTCCCGTTTTACTTATACGTATTTATTATAGCATATTTTCGCCGTTTTGTCAATATTCGGCACTCTGATTGTAATATTTTTTTGTTAATGAAAGAGTGAATCTTGACATTTTTTCTTGACGCTTAAGCTTGAATAAAAAATGGGGCTGTCTTACTGATTCAGTAGGACAGCCGTGTTTTTTCTGAATATGGAGTTATAAGCTTTTTCAGAACAGCTCTTTGGTTTTTTCTCTTATTTTGCCCCACGTGTAGGTGTATCTTACCCATGCGTAGCGTGAAAGCGAGTTGTCACCGTGCTTCGGATAATCGTGAGCAAGCGAGAAGCTGTCTATCTTGACTCCATCCTGAAGATGAAGGAGCTTAGGCTTGAGATTCGGTCTGCCGCCGCCTCTGATGAAGTCGGGCTCGTAGCAGCTGAACATTTTTCCTTCCTTCGTTGCCTTTGCGAAGTTTGATACAAAGCCGTTCCATGAAGCGAGAAGAGCCTTCTTGTTTCCTGTCATAATACCGTACCAAAACAGCGCCTCCGCCTTCCAGATAGTCCATGCGTGACCTGCGCAGATAGCCTGACCCTCGCCGTCACCCTCCCAGATGGTTTCCCACCATCTGAACGACGAGCCATACATTCTTGCATCGGGAGTGAAGATGGTCCACGCCTTGTGAAGGTCAAGAACCTCCTTTGCAAAGCTCAGATATCTTTCGTCGTAACAGAGATTGGCACACAGATATACCATAGAAAGTGCTGTGCACGAGATGGAGCCGTCCTCAAACACAGATGTGCAGCTTTCGGTGGGGAAGTTAATTCCTCTCTTCAGCAGATGCTCTGCCATCTCAATGGCGGTTTTCTTGTAGAATTCGGACTTTTCACGGTCCTTATCGTAAAGCTCGTTTGCAAGATCGACTACGGGTATCATGGGAGTTACAACTGTAGTATAATCCTCGCCCTTTCCGTTGAATATCATACCGTCCTTGTAGTAGTTGGTAAGCACCTCGTCCATAGCCTTTGTTGCAAAGTCAAGATACTCATCCTCCTTGTACAGACGGTACGCCTCAAGCAGGATGGATACACCGACAAACTGCTCCTGTATTCTTCCCGAATCGCAGATGTGGTAGGCAGCGTATTCCTCGGTCTTGTACGGAATGATTGTGCGTCGCGGAACTATTTTGTCTCCTTTGCACATGATTATGTCAAGCTCCTCACGTGCAACCTTGTCGTGTCTGAGATGTCCGCCGTTTCTCATGTTGCACAGCATTGACCACAGAAACATTCCGCCCTCGCAAAGATTCTCATCGTTGTGGTAGGGCTTTTTAATTGCGTCGGTACACTTGTCAAAGAGCTTGTCCGCATCAACACCGTTCCAAAGCACCGCCTCAAGTCCCTTTTTGCCGTTTACGTAGGGCGTTGCGGTATAGTAACCGTATTCGCTCATATTGATCACGATCTCGTTGCCTGTGATTTCAATTACCTCTGTCATACCCTCGGGCGAGAGGAGACGTATCTCATCGGCATCGCCAAAAAGCTTGACCTGAGCCTTTGAGTCGAATCCGCCGCTTATCACCGTCTTCAGCAACGGGAGTCCGAGCATACACGAGATTTTTTCGAATACCTCGTCAATGCTGTTTGCAAAGAATATGCTGACGGATATTCTCTTGTCACCGCTTGCGCCGAACACTCTGTCGAACGACGATATGATCTCAAGCCTTGTTATTCTCTGGTTGTCGCCGTAAAATAGTCTCCAGCCGTCACATCTTTTTCTTGATACTATCGCCATAAAGCGTCCGTCGGGGCGGGGAAGTATGTAGTAAAGCTGCTCCTTGTTTGATGACGTGTAGGGCGAGGTCGCAAGGAGTGCGGTCTTATATGATCCTGTTTCGATGTTAAGGAAGTTAAGATCGAAATTGAGAGCATACTGAGATATTTCCGGATTGTCTGATTCGGACATTATATTAAGGCAGTCTCCGTCAAGCTCGTAAACAGTGGTTATGCCGTTTTTGCTGTCGGTGCAAACGGTTCTTCCCGAAATATCCTCTACCTTGTCGTAGCTGTTTACTCTGTCGTAAAAGAGTATATCGTTTGTTTTCTTTTCCTGATTTCTGATGTCATCGCTAATAAGCGTGTAGCCGACAGTGCCGGTGAAGCCCGTCGGCTGAACCATAGTCTGGCTCTCTCCGTCGGCAAAAAGACCGGTTATGATACCGTTTTCGATTTGTAATTTGAATTTTTCGTTTGTCATAGTCATGTTCCTCACAGTTATTATAATTTTACATAAGTCGTATGTATGAAATAATCAATCAAATAGATCCGGAGCCTTTTGGGTACGTTGCATAACGGATAAAGTTGCGGTTTAGTCTTCAATTATAACCATTGTATTCTATCCCTTCATCAAGCGCAGCCAAAAACTCCTTGGCGGAAAGTCCGTCGTCTGTCACGTCAATGAGAAGCCTGCGTTCATTTTCCCAAACACCGCCCGCATACAGAACGTCATATTTCCCGTCAAGAGTGTCGGGATTTACCATATACAGCACGTACGCCTTCCCGCTTAAGATAACGACTCGGTACATTTCCTTCCCGTCGGCGGTTGTGTAATCCTCTATCGTGTATTCGATCAGATGGCCGCTGTAATTGCAAGTTTTTCTTTTGATTCCCATGGGGGCTCCTTGGTTATTATATTTGGTGTGTCAAGTATTCATTGGCCTTGGACAATATTCTTTTCGAGCTTTCAAATTGAAATGCGGACACTGCGGTGTTATAGTCCATAAGATGAATGCTGTTAAGCTCGGATTCCTGTGCTTTCGGTGACTGATCTGAATATTCCGCTAAAAAGTATACGACGTGCTTTATCCTCGTTTCACCGTTTTTTGTGAACGGATGAGAATCCTCTGTGCGGAAGCCGTCGATCAGATCAACATTAAGACCTGTCTCCTCGTAGATCTCACGAAGAGCGGTTTCTTCCTCGGTTTCGTTTCCTTCGATGTGACCTTTTGGAAATCCGAAAAAGCCCTCCTTGGATTCGATTATCACGTATCTAATCGCTCCGTCGTCCTTTGTAAAGACAACAGCACCGCAGGATTTTTCTGTTTTCATTTTTTATAATTTCCTTTGTTGTTTATATAATTGGAAAACGGTCCTCATCCTATGATACCGATAAAAATTAAAGCTAATAAAACTACGACGATCATTGGCGGCATCAAAAATAATGGAAAATAAAAGTACGAGGGATTCCACGTAAGATCCGTATGAAATCTTACGATAACGTATATCGCAATGAGAACCAGAAAATAATATATCAGCAAGCACAAGCTTACAGCCGTGTTACGGTTGTATCTGAACCAATATTTACGGATAAACAAATGACTTATTTCAACGTAAGTATAGGCTACGT
>JBGVEZ010000182.1:0-9083 GCA_045120555.1 Eubacteriales bacterium | reverse complement strand
GGAGGTCGCGGTCGGAACGACCGCGAGGCTGCCGCAAGCGGCAGCCCGGATGGGGCGCGCAAGAACGGACTGAAAGAAAAAAAGCAAAGGCACCGATTTCATCCCGGATCGGTGCCTTTGGAGCTCATATTGTATTATTTAACGGCTATCAGTACGGGCTCAGAGAAAATGCGGTAGCAGTCTCCGAAATGAAGGGATAGCTCCTTTACGAGAAGCACCTTGTATACACCCGCCGCTTCACAGTAATACATCCCATCAGCTGTTTCTTTAATGCTTCCCGAAGGATCGAATATACCGCAGAGGCATTTTTCTTCCGATCCGTCTCTGTGGATGGCAAAGCATTCGACCTTGAATGCTTCCCCCGCTTTGTATTCTGCGTTGTAATTCTCCGAGCTTTTCAGCATTATCGGATAATCAAGATACATCTCACCGTGGTCGGTCGTCCAACCGTCATAGCCCGAAAGAAAAGTGTTGTCGCACATGGGGCCGTTGTTTTCCCAAAGGCTGGGTGCAAGAGTCCAGCTTCGCGACCAGGGGAAAACACAAAGACCGCGCATCTTCGCGTATTCGTTAAAGAGGCGGTTGATGTTCACGTCCTCGGGATTGTATGCGCTTGCCGTCCCCTTCGTTATTGAAGAGATGCGGTAAAGACGCTCCTCAGCATCGCTCCTTGACGTCGGTGGTGGCAGTATCTGCCGTCCCCCCTCACAATGCCCGAGAGGAAGGAAGGGAAGCTCCTTGTGCACGTAATCAAGTCCGCAAAGCTGAGAGCCCATTATCGCAACGCAGTTCTTCTGCGCACGCTCGTCCGAAAGGATCGGCTTCGCAAGCTCTATCATTTCCTCAACGCGGTAGTATTTCGCGCTCGGCTTGAATTCGATTACGACCGGCGTTTCTGGCATCTCCTTCATTTTGAACATAAGATCGGAGAAAAGATCAATTCCCTCGTTCGGGAATCCTATCCTGCGAAGATTCTTCATCTTGTCAAACTCGGTCTCCTCGGTTATCACCTCCTCACAGTCGAAAAGCCCCTTCGTGTTGAGATTGTGCATCACCACGGGAACCGAATCACCCGTCAGCTTAACGTCTATCTCCGCACCGTCGAAGTGATATTCTCCCGCCGCATAAACACCGGATATCGTGTTTTCGGAATACGTACCGTTGTTTTGAAAGCCCTTGTGAGCATAGAGCTTGTGGATCTTCAGAAAGCTGTTCTTTGGGAATTTTTCATAAAGTGAATAGTAGCCTGCGGGATCGCTTGTTAAGATGCCGTTAACGCCCTTTGTTACCGCTTCAAGTTCGCCCGTTGCGTCATCGCAAATAACGTGGATAAATCTTTTCTGCAATCTGTGTACGGACAGCCTGTCGCATACGTCGGCGTCCAGAATAACGCTCGTTGCGTTGCAGGACACGAGAATTGACGGAAGATCGGAAATATCCTCCGGAAGGGAAGCACCTCTTGCATCCACCATGCAACGGAGAGACGGCATTTTTTCGTAGGCATATCGAAGCACGTCTCTGTTTTCGTAAAGGGCACAGAGCATAGCGTCCGCAATTCGGTTTTCGTAGAGAAAATCGGAAAGATTGTCCGCCGCCTTCTCTGTGGTGATATAGAATATCGGCAGAGTTCTTTTACAAAGTGACAGAACCGAATAAAGATCGGAGACAGGCTTTCCGTACTTTGTGAAAACGTTGAGATTTGCGTCAATAAGAAGAATAACGTTCTGCGGTGCGCTGTCTGATGAAAGGAGCAGGGTATCATTCGCTTCTTTCAACTCAAGAACTGTTACGGGCGCGGAAACAACGTTCGTTACCGCAGAGCAGAAATCCTTATTGAAGCTTTCGCGGAAGCTTTTGTATAATGGTTTTCTTTTAGTCATTTTGAGTACCGTCCCGATTATTTGTCAAGATCAAGGGCAATTATCTTGGTTGCAAAGAAGAATTTGCCGAATATATATTTGTTTGACGCGGATTCGGAAAGGGTTATGACCTTGCCGTTATACCAGTCGAGATCCTCGCTCATCGCAGGACCCTTTATTTCCTTTACGCATTTGTCAAGGAGGTATACGGGCGCACCGTCAAGCGTAAGCCCAGAATCTACAGCATCCGCCTCATTGTAAACGTAGTATACGGAATCGGCAAGACCGTAGGACGTTGAAAATACTACCTTACCGTCGGGAGTAAAGCAAGCACCCTGAACCTTGTTCCTTACCGAATAGATCTTTTCGGGCTTTGAAAGATCGTTTATCGGGTATTTTGAGATGATGGCGTAGTGCATACCCTCTGCGGTCTCGTAGGGATGGTCGGTAACGTATGCGCCTCCGTCGTGAAATTCGCCCACGTAAAGATAATTCTCGTCTGTGTAAACGAACGAAGCAGAGTTGTTGACCTTCGTTCCGTCACCGATATCTATTATATCGCCGTCCTTGGCATTAAGAACGGAGGGAAGGGAGACAGTGTATATTTTCTTTCCGCTTGCTATGTAGATAGTGTCACCGGTGATAGCAACACCACCCGCATGACCTGTGAAGACCTCACCGTTTCTGCGGAGCTTTACGTAGTGGGAGTTGCTCTTAAGGTCGGTAACGTAAAGACGGCTCTCGCTTTTGTCCTTCATATAACCGGAAACGATTATTTTTTCGTCCTTTTCGGAAACTGCGATGCCCTGACATACAAATCCGTCGTTAAGACCGGGATTTGTGCAAACGTCGGATTTTGCAGAGTAATAATCCAAGTAGAGGAAGAATTTTGCAATGTTAAGACCGCCCCATACGAGAAGAACGATACCGACAACTGCAATAAGTACGATGAGAAGAATTTTTCCTATAAGCTTAAGTATCTTTTTCATAAAAGCCTCCTGTTATTTTACGGTGTTGGGATCATTTGATCCGATACAATAATTATATCATAAAAAGTAAGCCTTTGTCAATAGAAATCGTAATTTTACGAAAAAATCAAGTAAAGTTAATATGCGATATGAGGTTGATACTGTGTGATACTGTGTGCCAAAATTTTTTGTGATATAATATAGGCACACCATGGATGGAGCACTGACGCAACGTGCCGTTTGCGAAAGTGCTTTCCCTACACGGCGAAAAAAACGAAAGGAAAAAATACAAAAAATGAAAAAACAAATTTTTACGAAGAAAAGAGGTACGAAAAATGAAAACAAGAGTAGAGCTTAAGGTTACGGATCAGCATCTCGCAATAAGGAAGTTGCCCGTTATCGCATCCGGCGGTCGGGAGGAGGTGGAGCTTGCGTTTTCCTTCTCTGACGAGTGGCAGGATTATATTAAGATGGCGGTGTTTACGCGAGTAGACGACGGCGATAAGCTTCGCTGTGTTAAGGTCATTCTCAGAGAGGATAAGTGCATGCTGCCGTATGAAATATACCGAAATGAGGGAAGCTTTCGCGTCGGTGCGTACGGAGTTTTTGGGGAATCGGTCAAGACCTCAACCTATATAAGCATTGAGGTCGCACCCGGTGCAAGCGACACAGGCGTTGAGCCTCGCGCGACCACTCCCGACGTCTTTGCGCAGTACGCACAGCAGGTCGAGGAGGACAACAGGGCAATTCTTGCCGAAATGCAGGCACTTATGGACGAGCTTGCAGAGGATTGCGTGTCCGACGAGAGAATTGCCGACGCGGTTTCCGAGTATATGGCGGAAAACTCAGTCTCTGCCGGAAAATCCGCATACGAATACGCAAGGGACGGTGGCTACACGGGAACGGAAGAGGAGTTTGCCGAAAAGCTTGCGGCAGAATATCTGACGTCGGAGAGCGATCCCACCGTTCCCAATTGGGCAAAGCAGGAAAAAAAGCCGAGCTACACCAAGGGTGAGGTGGGGCTTGGCAGCGTTGATAACGTAAAGCAGTACAGCGCGTCAAACCCTCCTCCATATCCCGTAACGAGCGTTAACGGTGGAACGGGTGATATTGTGATTGATATGTCAACCTTCGATCTGGCAGCCGAATCCTGGACCTTTACACTTGAGGACGGAAGCACCGTAACGAAAAGGGTGGTGGTTGCGTAATGCTGTTTTCCGGTGTAAGAGGAATTACCTTGCCCGAAGGTAACGTAACCGAGATACGACGTAACAGCTCCGTCTTGTGGCAATCCTCGCTTTACCGCGAGGTCGAATGGGTAGCAGCGGCTGCGAACGTCGGTGCTTATATCGATCTCGGCTTTGCATACGATACCGCGGCGACAATATACCTTGACCTGTGGCTGAACGGCTCGACAACGACAGCCTATCCATTCGGTGCGGCTAATTCAAGCGGTGCACTTCGTTGTATGCTTTCTTGTCCTTATACTGCCGCAGATGCCGCTTTTTTCTACGGTAGTAACGGAACGGCATATCAGGAAAAGGGAATTGCAAGCAACGTAAAAAACGGAAAAAACGAGTTTTATGCTGAATTGGCAAAAGGCGTGTTTATATTCCGTAACGACACCACAGGTATTACAAGTACCACGGCGGGCATAACGCAGGCTGCATACACTATGACCGATAATCTTTATCTTTTCGCACAGAATTATAAAGGCACTCCGAGATTTGGCGGTGAGCGCAAGATAAGTGCATTTAAGTATTATGACAAAAGCGGTAAGCTCGTCTGCGATCTTGTACCGTGTTACAGAAAAAGTGATAATGTCATCGGTATGTACGACCGTGCACGTGCTCTCTTCCTTACAAACGCCGGAAGCGGCACCTTTACGAAGGGCGCGGACGTTTGAGGGATATTCCTTGTTACGGTAAAAAACATACCTTATTTATTGACATGGCGCGTTCTTTGTGATATAATATATGTATTACAGTGTGCGGAGGCGGATATGGAAACCAATACCTGCAGAGAGATAAGAGAAGAGCTTATTTTGCTCGGTGAAGAGAAATACCGTGACTTCTCGGCAATGCTTATTCCTGCTGTAAAAAAGGAAAGCATTATCGGTATACGAATACCCGCCCTCCGCGCGTACGCAAATCGGATTTATAAGGATGCGCAGGCTTCGGAGTTTATGCGTGATCTGCCTCACGTATATTTTGAAGAGAACAATCTGCATGCGTTTCTTATTGAGAAGATAGGCGACTACGGTGAATGTATAAAAGAGCTTGACCTCTTTTTACCGTACGTTGACAACTGGTCGACCTGCGACTCGATGCGTCCGAGAATATTTGCGTCGCATAAATCCGAGCTTATCTATGATATAAGGCGCTGGATAAGCTCGGAGCATTCTTATACGATCCGCTTTGGAATCGAAATGCTGATGGTACATTTTCTCGGTGACGCCTTTAAGACCGAATACGCCGACGCGGTCGCTGACATAAGGAGCGATGAATACTACGTTAACATGATGATCGCATGGTATTTTGCAACAGCTCTTGCAAAAAATTGGGACGAAGCCGTTAAGTATATCGAAAAGGGACGGCTATCCGATTGGGTGCACAATAAGGCGATAGGGAAGGCGACCGAAAGCTACAGAATAACGTCCGATCAGAAGGCGTATCTAAGAACGCTGAAAAGACAGAGGAGCGTATAAAATGGTCAATATATTTCTTGAGGGCTACCGCTTTGACGCTCCCTGGCTTCACGGTACTCTTAAAAGCTACGTAAAGCCTCATTACAGAGTTGCCGTCATTGCGCTTTCCTTTCGCGACAGCCGTGTGAGGAACGCGGACGATTGGGACGCACTTTACGGCAAGGACGGCGGAAGCGTTTACGGCGGTATCTGCTCTGCTTTTTCCGCATACGGGATAGGTGAGGAGAGCATAACGTTTATAAATTACTTCACGGATACGAAGGAATCTGCGGCAGAAAAAATACGGAATGCCGACGTTCTTTTCTTTACGGGCGGACTTCCCGACAGAATGCTTGAAAGGATGAACACGCTCGGAATAACCGACGTGATCAGAAGGCACGAAAAGGTCGCTATGGGCTACAGCGCGGGTGCACTCATACAGCTTTCGGAATATCACATCTCGCCCGATCACGATTATCCCGAATTTGCATATTATGACGGGCTTTCGTATATTGACGGCTTCTACCTTGAGGCGCATTATGAGGGAAGGGCAGAGCAGAATGAATCAATCGCGCGTGTGGTTGCAGAAAGAGAACGCCCGGTTTACGCAACCTCACTTATGAAGGGTGCGATCATAGTTGATAACGGAAGGATCATTACGGTCGGGGACGTTAAGCTTTTTGAATAAATAAAAAGGAGAAGTGTGATGAAAAGAATTATGTTCGTTTGCCACGGAAACATCTGCAGAAGCCCGATGGCAGAATTTATTTTTAAGGATATGATAAAGAAAAAGGGAATGGAGAATGAATTTTACGTTGCATCATCCGCAACAAGCTCGGAGGAGATACGCGGTGAGTGTGGAAATCCCGTGTATCCGCCCGCACGTGCGGAGCTTGCAAGGCACGGAATCAGATGCGACGGCAAGCGTGCAATTCGCCTTCAAAAGTCCGACTACGCAAAATACGATCTTTTTGTCGGCATGGACAGCGCAAATATCCGCAATATGCACGTAATTTTAGGCGGCGATCCCGACGGCAAAATACGCAAGCTTATGGACTATACCTCCCGTCCGGGTGACGTTGCCGACCCTTGGTATTCGGACAGGTTCGATATTGTTTACCGCGATATTTATGAAGGGTGCGAGGGGCTGCTGGAGTCACTTTTACAATCATAGAGAATAATTGATTTTTCATGAGGTATTAAAATGTCCAAACAAAATATATATGACAACAAGGCTTTTTTTGAAAATTTCAAGGAAAAGCGAAGGAATGAGGTCAACTTTAACGATTGCATCGAAACACCGATCCTGCTTTCGATGCTTCCCGACGTTCGAGGGAAAAAGGTTCTCGATATAGGATGCGGAATGGGACAGCACGCAAAGCAGTATCACGATATGGGTGCGGAATCTGTATTGGGAATCGATATTTCCGAGAAGATGCTTGAATTTGCAAGGACACATTTTTTTGCTGACAATATAACATACAGGCAGATGGCATTGGAGGACATAACAGATCTTGATGAATGCTTCGATCTGATCACAAGCTCGCTTGTCTTCGACTATGCTGAGGATCTTAACAAGCTGATGAAGGACGTTTACAGCCTTCTGAAGGACGGTGCCTGCTTCCTCTTCAGCATGTCGCACCCGATGGCTACCGCGTGGGACGGAAAGTACGACAGATATACACGCACCGAGAATGGCGTTAGATTGCATGCTAACATCAATAATTATATGGTTGAGGGCAAAAGAACGGTTAAATGGGTAGTTGAAGATTACGAGCTGTATCATAGGACCTTTTCAACCATTGTCAATGCTATAGTGAATGCCGGCTTTTTGATCGAAGAATGTCGGGAGTCAAACGTTTCCGATGAAATGAGAGAAGCGTATCCAAAGGAATTCGGCGGAACGCTTCACCGCCCTGATTTTGTCTTTTTCAGATGCAGAAAGGCTTAAGGAGTATATCCGCAGACTTCGCCAAGGCTGTATGAGGAGGCGGGGAAGGTGCTGAAAGGAATGGTGAAAGAACAATGAGCAAAGACATGTGCGTACCCTGCGATAACGGCATTTTGAATATCCGTGTAGGCGCAATTATTATGAAAGACGGAAAGATTCTGATGGTAGGCAATGAAAGAGCCAACTATCTCTACACCGTAGGCGGTAGAATAAAATTCGGAGAAACCGCAGAAGAAGCCATTGTGCGTGAAGTGTTTGAAGAAACAGGCGTTAAGATGGAAGTAGACCGCCTTGGTTTCGTTCACGAAAACTACTTTTACGGCGACTCTCCCTCCAATCTCGGAAAACTGATCTATGAGATCTCCTTTTACTTCTATATGAAAGTGCCGAGCGATTTTACGCCGATCTGCGAGAGCTTCACGGAAGATAACAGCCGTGAGCATCTTCGGTGGGTCACGCTCGACGAGGATATTATGATGTATCCCGAATTTTTCAGAACGGAGCTGAGAAATCCAACGGATACAGTGAAGCATTTTGTTAAGGACGAAAGATAGAAAATAATTGAAAGGGAAATGGTGGTAACATGAAATACAACAACGATTTTTGGCAAGCAATAGACACGCTCGTTTCATCGGGTAAGATCGTAATCGACAGACCGAAGGGAAGTGTGCATCCGAAATTCCCGAGCATAAAATACGACGTTGATTACGGTTACATAGCAGACACCGCCTCTATGGACGGTGCGGGAATCGACGTCTGGCGCGGCTCTGTCGATGGCGGCAGATGCGACGCTTTAATTTGTACGGTCGATCTGTGGAAGCGCGATTCCGAGATAAAGCTTCTCATCGGATGCACCGAGGAGGAGAAGGAGATCGTATACAATTTCCACAACGCCTCCGAGATGATGAAGGGGATAATGATACGAAGATGAAGCTGACCTACTGTAAGGCAACCGCCGGCGACTCAGCGCGGATATATCAGCTGTGCAAGCAGCTTATCGACGATTACGAGGACGTTGACGGAATTGATTATGATGCCGTGCTTACGTGGGTTCGAAAAAAGGCAGAACGCTTTATAGATGAATACACGGCAATTTATGCGGACGGCAGGAAGGCGGGCTACTACCGTTTTTACAAAAACGGAGACGGAGTTTACGAGATCGACGATCTGTACGTCTTTCCCGAATTTCAAAATCGCGGGATCGGCTCTGAGATAATCAGGTTGTGCTGTGATTCTGTCAACGAGCCTGTAATGCTTTACGTTTTCATAAAGAACAAGCGAGCCGTTTCTCTGTATAAAAGGCTTGGATTTGAGGTTGTGAGGACGGTGGGGGAGAGCCGGGATATAATGGAAAGAAAAAGGAGGCCGCAATAATGGAACTCTGGGATCTATACAACAAAGACCGTGAGCTTATCGGTAAAACGCACATAAGAGGCGAGGCGATACCCGAGGGGTGCTTTCATCTTGTCGTTCACGTCTGGATACGAAACAGCAAGGGCGAGTATCTGATCTCGCAGCGCAGTGCGAACCGTCCGACCTTTCCACTTATGTGGGAGTGTGTTGGCGGCTCGGTGACCGCCGGTGAGGACAGCCTCACGGGTGCTCTTCGTGAAGTGCTC
>JBGVEZ010000181.1:0-6407 GCA_045120555.1 Eubacteriales bacterium | reverse complement strand
AATTTATTACCACCTGACGGAGCTCCGCCTTACCCTTTACGTTAAGATCCCTCGGGACGTAGAATGCGGTTGTATCTGCAGGCTCTACGTAATTTTTTATAAATTCGGTTGCCGCAGAGCTTGTTGTGAATTCGTCGTATCCGATGATAATGAGCTTGTTGCCTACAACTCTTATTGCGTATTCGTTGACTGAAAGCTCTGCATGAACGTCGCGGCTTTCCTTACGGTTTGTGTAGCCGATAACGATCTCAAGCTCGTCGCCCTCGTATACTTCATTTTTTCCGACTCCCTTTATCCAGTCGTCGTTGATCACCTTTTTGTCGATTATGTCCGCGTATTTGCGCTTTAAGGCATTGTATACGAACGTTGCTGCGCTCTGCTCTGCTTCGGAGGCATAAGAGCCCCTGATCACCTTACAGTCCGTGTCGGCATCTGAAATAAGCAGAAGACCGTTTATCGGTGCTTCGGTTACCTCGGGCTCTTCGGTCGTCACGGGAGCAGTGGTTTCAACGCTGCCTCCTCCCGTGCATCCGGCGCACAACATTATAATTGTTACCAGAAACAGCGAAATTATGGCATTTATTGAAATTTTCATATAGTTACTCTCCTGCATCCTAAAATACTAAATGACAGTTTCCTCTGCGGGAGCGTCAACATCGATAGCAAGCTGGTTGCCCTCGTCCGTCATCGACGCGAGAGCCGCCTGCATAACGTCTACCTCCGGAAGATCCTCGATGGAGGAAAGTCCGAATATTCGGAGAAACTTATCCGTCGTCGCGTAGAGCACCGGACGTCCGGGGGCGTCAAGCCTTCCACACTGTGTAATCAGCTCCTTGTCGGTCAGCGTGCTTACCGCGTATGCCGAGTCAAGACCGCGGATCTTGTCGATCGTGGCGCGGGTTATCGGCTGATTGTACGCGATTATGGACAACACCTCAAGGGAGGATGCGGAAAGATTACCGCCTCTCTTTATGCCGAGAGCGTCACGGATATATGGCAGAAATTTTGCGTCCGTGGTCAGCTGGCAGGTGTCGGGGAATAAAAGAAGAACAAGTCCGCGTCTGTTATCGGGGGAATTGTAGTATTCCTCCATATGACCTATCAGCTTTTTTACGTGTCTTGTGTCCATGCCGAGCGTTTCGGCGATCTTTGAATATTTTACGGGATATCCTGCGGCAAATAGAATTGCCTCGATGCAGGATTCCACGTCCTTTACCGCGTCAAGCGATATTCTTTCGTCGGAGGGAAGAGCATCCTTCGGCCTTTTTGCCTTTTGCTCCTCCTGAGCTATGATTTCGTTTTCCATTGCGTCTTACCTCAATGTCAGTTGTACTCGGAGGAGGGGGCTTCCTTTGCGCCCTCGGACGAGTAATTTTCGTTGAACTCAAAAACGGTATTCATTCCGTGCAGGGAGGTGAATTCCTCCGGGCTTTCGACGATGATAATACGTCTCTGCTTTATCAGCTCGAGAACGCCGATGAATATCGCGATAAGCTCGGGGCGGGATTTTGCATCGCTGAGAACCGATTTGAGTGAGTTTTTCTTTTTCTTTTTGAAGTGGGTGAGGATACCCACGATCTTTTCCTCAACGGGAATTATCTTTTTCTTTATTATGGGCGTGATCTTTTCGATGGGCTCGGATTTCTCCGTCCTTTGATAAGCAAGCACGCGTCGTGCCGCCTCATAAAGCTTTTCCGCGTCCTGCTCAAGAACGAAGCTGCGGTCGGGAGAGATTTCATCGGTATCCTTCTGCCAGCGTCCGCCGAATTGCGCATATCTTTCACGCAGGATAAGCGCAAGCTTTTGCGAGCGAACGTGCTCGGCAATAACGAATGCGAGATCCTCTCTCGGGTCCTCCTGCTCCTTTTCCTTTTGCGGGAGGAGCATCTTGCTTTTTATAAGGATGAGATAGCTTGCCATTGTGAGAAATTCACTTGCAAGCTCCATGTCAAGCCTTTCCGCCTCCGCGATGTAATCGAGATACTGGTCGCAGATAAGTGAGATCGGAATGTCATTAAGATCGACCTTGTTCTTTGCAACGAGATCTATAAGCAGGTCAAGAGGCCCTTCAAATTGCTCAAGCTTGTAGTTAAGTGCCTCCAATTGTCAACCTCCGATCCCGAATATAAGCCCGAAAATGAAATCGAACAGAGTTATTATCCAGTTGGTTATATAACTGATAGGGAGCGAAACGATTCCCGTATAAAGCAGGGCAAGGAACACGATAAGGATGTATCTTTCGTATTTCATTACCGAAAAATAAAGCTTTGCGGGAAGGACCGCATAAAATATTCTCGAGCCGTCAAAGGGAGGGAGCGGAATGAGATTGAAAACGGCAAGAGAAACGTTCAGATATGCGCAAAGTCTGAACATCGAATAGACCGCGCTGTAGAGATTGAACAGCGTCTGATTTGAAATAAGAAGTCTTGTGACCGCTTCAACGTCAAGCAGTGCAATCATCAGGCTGTATATCGCAACGCTGATAAGAGCAAGGACGAGATTCGATACGGGGCCCGCAAGAGCAGTGAACGCCATACCTTTTTTCGGGTCCCTGAAGTATCTTGAGTTTACGGGGACGGGCTTTGCCCAACCGTAGCCTACCGTGAGCATAAGGATCGTACCCAAGGGGTCAAGATGCTTTACGGGATTTAGCGTCAGACGGCCGAAATTTCTTGCGGTAGGGTCGCCGAGCTTGCAGGCTATATATCCGTGTGCTACCTCGTGAAATGTGAGTGAAAAGAGAATTACCGGGATCGCAAGAAGGATCTCTATAAGAAGTCCTCTGTCAAATCCGCTTTTTATAAGATCAATCAGCATTTTATCTCCTTTATTTTACCGCGCCGAGAATGACTCGCTTTACGTCGTCAAGTCCTGTGAGCTTCAGTGCGGAGAAGGGAATTATTTCTGCCTTTTCGCCGAAGATAGCCTCCGTTTCAAGCACGAGCGGATCGGAAGCGATCGCTTCAAGGGCGGCGGTAAGCTCGGTCTTGTTCAGCTTATCGGTCTTTGTTACGATGATCGCATAAGGAATCTTAAGCTGGTTAAGGTAGTCGAGCATGACCGCGTCATCGTTTGTTATTCCCGCTCTCGGGTCGATGAGCTGCAAAACGAGCCGTACAGAATCAAATCTCTTGTTGTTTGTAAAGAACGCGTCGGTTATTTTGGAAAGTGCTTCTCTCTCGGTGGGAGTTCTTTTCGCAAAGCCGTATCCGGGAAGGTCAGCAAGCAGGAACGCGGAATCAACGTCGTAGAAATTGACGGTCACCGTCTTTCCGGGGGAGGAGGACACGCGTGCAAGTGATTTTCTGCCGAGAAACTTATTTATAAGCGTGCTTTTTCCTACGTTAGAGCGACCTGACATTGCCACCACCGGCTTTCCCGATGACGGGAACTGATCCGGGCGTCCTGCGCTTATGAGAAGACCGACGTTATTGAAATTTATTTTCTTCATGATTACCTCTTAATTGCGTACGATAGCGACGCTGAGCACGTCATCAATTCTTTCGCAGGGGATATAGGTTATCGCATCCTTAAGCGAGCTGTCGAATTTCTTTGTTTCGGCAAGGTTGTCCTTCGGAATAAGGATCGTGCTGATGCCGTTTGAAAGCGCCGCCATTGATTTTTCCTTAAGGCCGCCTATCGGGAGAACTCTGCCGGTAAGCGTTATTTCACCCGTCATAGCGATGTCTCCACGTACGGGAAGACCGGTAAGCGCGCTGATGAGAGTGGTCGTCAGCGTTACGCCTGCGCTCGGACCGTCCTTCGGAACTGCGCCCTCGGGAACGTGGACGTGGATGTCCCTTGTCTTATGGAAGTCCTTATCTATGCCGTATTCGTCGCAAAGCGCTCTTACGTTGCTTATTGCGATACGTGCGGATTCCTTCATTACGTCGCCGAGAGAGCCGGTAAGCTCAAGCTTTCCGCTGCCTTCAAAGGTGAGTGCTTCTATTTTGAGAAGATCTCCGCCGACCTCAGTATACGCAAGTCCGTTAGTAATGCCAACGGCAGCTTTTTTGTCTATCTTGTCTGCAAGTATCTTCTTCGGACCGAGGAATTCCTCAAGGTTCGATACCTTTACACTGATCTTGCCGTGATCGGGCTCGTCGCCAATACGCACCGCGCATTTTCTTATAACGGATGCGATCTCGCGTTCGAGGTTACGAACACCTGCTTCCTTAGTATAGGAGTCGATGATCTCAAGGACAGCCTTATCCGTAAAGGACACCCACTGCTTTTTAACTCCGTGACGCAGAAGCTGCTTCGGAATGAGGTGATGCTTTGCTATTGAAAGCTTTTCCGCTCTCGAATATGAATGAAGCTCAATTACCTCCATTCTGTCAAGGAGAGGACGCGGAACTGTTGAAAGTGTATTTGCTGTTGTGATGAAAAGCGCGTTTGAAAGATCGTAGGGGATTTCGATGTAATGGTCTCTGAAGCTGTGATTCTGCTCCATATCGAGAACCTCGAGAAGTGCCGCCGCGGGGTCGCCGTTGTGGCTTTGTCCCATCTTGTCTATCTCATCAAGAAGGATCACCGGATCCTGCGCCTTTGCCTGAAGGAACGCGTTGATTATTCTGCCGGGCATTGCTCCGACGTAGGTTTTTCTGTGACCGCGTATATCCGATTCGTCGCGTACACCACCGAGTGAGACGCGGACGAATTTCCTGCCCATAGCGGTAGCTATCGACTTTGCAACGCTCGTTTTACCTGTGCCGGGAGGGCCTACGAGGCAGAGTATCTGCAAAGGTGCGTCGGGCTTCAGGTTTGCGACAGAAAGGAATTCGATGATCCTGTCCTTTATCTCGGTAAGACCGTCGTGGTCGTCGTCAAGTATTTTTCTTGCCGCCTTAGTATCGTAATGCACGTTTGTTTCAACTCCGATCGGAAGCTCGAGGCAGGTCTCGATGTAGCCCTTTGCAAGCGCGTAGTCGGGAGAGCCGGGATTGAAATAGGACATCCTTCGAAGCTCCTTCTGAAGCTTTGACTTGCTTTCGTCGGAAAGACTGCTTGCCTCGATCTTATCGTAAAGCTCCTCTATCTCGTCCTGCTCCTCCTCACCGAGCTCCTGCTTTATTACTCGCATCTGCTCGCGGAGAAATGCATTCTTCTGATTGTTGTTGAGGTTGTCGCGTACCTTTTCCATAAGCTCGCGCTCGATGGTGAGTATCTCTGCCTCCGCCTCAAGTGCCTCAAGCAGCGCCGTCGTACGCTTGCGGACGTCGATCTCCTCGTAGATCTCTTCCTTATTTTCGTTTGTGATGATAATGTATGCGGCTATTTTGTCGCAAAGAGTATCAATAGATGAGCCGATGTCAAAGACGCTCTTCGGAACTGCAGGAAATCTCGGCTTGAAAATGTCAACGTTGGTTTTCGCCGCACCGATAAGGGCGGATTTTATCTCCTTTGCCTCCTCGTCGGCAATGGCGCTTTCACCGTTTTCGGGGAAGGTTGCGTAGAGGATCTGTGTGCCGGCAAAAATGCTGATATCGTCAACCGATGCACGGCGGATGGCGGTGACTGTTACGTTGTATGCGTCGTCACCCACCTCGTTCAGCTCGTCGATTTCTGCAAGACAGGCTACGTCGGATATTTTTCTGTGTGTTTTATCGTCATCGTTGTAAAAATCAGGGAGCAAAAAGATCTTGCGATCATTCCTGTCAGCCGCTCTTAACGAGAGGGTATCGTTCTTCTCTGTAGCGATGAAGGAAAATTTTGTTCCCGGAAATACTACGGTATTGGTTATAAATATAAAAGGAGCAGACACGCTTCTTGATTTGTCCATAAGGATTATTGCCTCCGGTCGTTTTCTTAACTTAAATATATTTCTATTTATTATAGCACAAATCACTGCCGATTTCCATACCTTTTTGAAATTGTTTACAATTATTATACAATAACGGTTATTTTTGCGCCAAAAAAAGACGCAACCGATGCGAGGAGTTTTTTGCGTGTTGGTGTCATAAGCTTGACACTCCGCTGATAACTCTGCATTGCTGCGCCTTTATATATGTACCGATAGCAGTTGCCGCATTGCCGTCGGTGTAATACATTATACCACAAATGAGGCGATTTGTAAAGAGCTTTTCTAAAAATTGTTTTCGTCATTCCGCACGATTTTTAGGGCGAATTTTCTACACCCTGCACGAAAGATAGAATTTTTTTGCGGTTTGGAATGGCAATTTTGTGTAAAATGAATATTGACGACTAATTTATGGAAAAACAGTGATCGGTTTTACAGCAGGCGTAAAAAAACGTGAGCTGAAATTTTTTTGAAAAATTACGGAAAAGGTATTGACAAACGGACCGATTTGTGGTATAATATGTGGGTAAAGCAAAGCAGAGCCTCACACTCTCACCTGTATACAAGTGTTTTACGGGTCGAATACGGAAAATGCGGTATGCCGCGT
>JBGVEZ010000180.1:0-7570 GCA_045120555.1 Eubacteriales bacterium | reverse complement strand
TGTCAAGATGGTTTGTCGGCTCGTCGAGCAGGAGGATGTCGGGCTCTGTGCAAAGATGCTTTGCAAGCGAGAGGCGTGTTTTCTGACCTCCGCTGAGATTTCTTACGGGAGAGTTGATAGCTTCGGACGTAAAGCCCATCTTCATTAGCGTTGACTCACACCTTGAGCGAAAGGTAAGGCCGCCTGCCTCGGAAAATCGGCGGTATGCGTTGGCGTATTCGTCGGTCATGTAAGTCGGACAGTGCTTGCCGTAGATACCGATCTTACGTTCAAGCTCGGCAAGTCGCTCCTCCTCTTTTATAAAGTGGTCGAACGCCGAATACATGACGGTAAGAGGAGTGTCGTTCTCCTCGTAGTCAAGGAATGCGTCGTTCTGTCCGAGGAATCCGACAGTCGAGCCGTTCGCGGTAAAAATGCTACCGTCTGTGGGGGTATATTCGCCCGTTATCAGCTTAAAGAGGGTGGATTTACCGCTTCCGTTAAGTCCGACGACGCCGAGTCTGTCGCCTGCCTCGAGGGCAAACGATATTTTATCAAGTATCTGTTTTGTGCCGACCGAAAATGAGAGGTCGCTTACACTGATGCTTATCATTTATGTGATCGTAGTCCTTTCGTGGATTAATATGCGTGAGGGGCGGGATGCCGAGGATGTCGCTCCATACGGTGTAAGGGCCTAAGCCTGATTGCCCCACGGATGGTGGCTTTTAAATTGCACAAAAGAGAACGAATGTTCTGTTAACATTTTGTGCACCTGTCCGAAAATGGAAAAAAATCGAATTTGGTATTGACTTTTACAAATGGATGTGCTATAATATTTCCGAAAGAGGAACAAATGTTCTTTTTTTGAGATGCCGAAGCTGCAGAAAGGGCATCCGAAAAATAAAAAAATAAAGGAGGGGTCAAAATGCTTTGGAACCCACAGGTAAAATTATTCTGCAAGAAAAACGAGTGTGCGAGGACGCACTCGGGAAAGGTACGTCATGCACAGCGGTGCCGGTGTGTACGACCCGTCACTTTCGTGAAGGGATGTGAGACGTACGAAAAATGCTTTAACGGGATGTTTAAGCTAAAGAAGAAGGAGGACAATTAATGGAGAAAAAAGGATGCAAGACGATCGATCTTCGCGGTACGCCCGCATTTGAACGAATGAGAAATTTCCTCGGCTCTTACAAAAGATGCAGGACGGTGTGCGAGACGTACGTCGAGGAAAAGAGGATTGGAACGGTAAGGCGTGGGGAGCAACCGATCCGCGACGAATTTTACTTTGAGTGCAGGACGCGATGCGGTGACGTTGAACGCTTTCTTCGCGGCGTTGAATGCGGTAAGGACGAGAAGCTTATGCTGTGGCTGCACTACGTTGAGGGGGTGAGCATTGAGGCGGCATCTGAGCGGCTGTACGTTTCACGCTCCACCGCCTTCCGTATCAGCAGGCGCGCCGAGGAGGCGGCTCTGTTCGCTTTTTTAAAGTATGAGGGCGAGCAGGAGCCGCCAAAAAGGTCTGTCAGTTGATCTCGACAAAGGAGCAGACGGGGTTATGGTCTGATATGTAAACGCCGTCGGAGGGGTTGTCCTCAACAACGTATGATTCCTCAGCACTGTGGTCAGCATTGGTGAAGATATAGTCGATCTTTATTTTATCCTTGCGTTGACCGAAGGCGTGGAAGGTTCCGCCGAGGGTTGCGGTTGCGTCTGCCGCGCCGACGTTAACGATAAAGTTTATTTCGGGTGTACCGGGAAGAGCATTGAAGTCACCGGTGATCACGAATTTTTCGCCGTTTGTTCTTGCGCTTACGTCGGTCATGAGAGCGCACGAGCCGAGCAGGCGTGCGGTGCTTCCGACGTGGTCAAGGTGTGTATTGTAAAACCAGAAGGGCTCGCTTGCTCCCTCAAACGTAAGGCGGACGGCGGTTGCGATCCTGGGGCATTTGCTCTGATCTATACCGAAACGGCTTCCCGGTACCTTTGTATCAGAGGAGAGCCAGAAGCTGTCCATGGAAATGATCTCAAACGTATCCTTGCGGATGCCTACGAAGGTGGATTCGCCGTAGTAATTGCTGTTTCTTCCGCAGCCGAGGAAAATGTAGCCCTCGATATTATCGCGGATCCATTTTCTCATCGAGTCCTTTGCCTCCTGAAAGCCGATGAGGTCGGGATTTTCGTCAACTATTGCTGACTTTACGCGGTGGGTTCTCTTGAAGAACTGATTGATACCGTCGTTTGGGGTGTCGGTACGAAGATTAAAGGTCATTACTTTGATTTTCATTTTCTCGTTTATTCCGTCTGCGTTTTTGTTAGCTTTACGGAATTCCTTTCTGTAGCTTTGGTGTCTGCACCTTATTTATTATACCACACAAAGACCTGATTTGTCAAGGAGTTACGCAAATTTGGAAGCCGACGGACGGGCTTTTTATTAAAAAACAGAGCTTTACGGTGCTTCAGATGTAAAAAATTTTTTAAATTGTTCGTATAGCCCTTGTATTATTTCTAATTATATTGTATAATAACTGTATAGAATCCAACGGAGGTATTCCTTGATGAAAATCAAAATTACGGCGGTTTTGTCGCTTCTGCTCCTTATATGCGTGCTTTCGTCCTGCTCCGCGCCAATTTGCGCGAGACTGATGACGGGCGGCGAGGGAGGTACATATTACAGCATCGGAAACGCTCTGTCCGATCTGCTCGGAAGCAACGAGGACGCGAAGGGTGATCCCGATAAATCGAAATTTACCGCAACCTTTGAGGTTGTCGCATCCTCCGGTTACCGCGAGAATCTTAACGCTCTTGCAAGCGGTGATACGCAGATGGCGATAGTCAGAGGTGACGTTGCTTACTACGCGCTTAACGGTCTTCATATGTTCAAGGATCAGAAGCTCGAGGGCTTTTCACTTGTCTGCGAGCTTTACAATGAGGCTGTTCACATTATGGCGAAGCTGAATACGGGAAGCGTATCCGGTCTTTCCGGCAAGAGGGTTGCCGTCGGTAAAAAGGAAAGCGACTCAGCGATAATTGCGGATATCATTTTGAAGGAAAGCGGTGTTACCGAATACGAGGCGGTATACGTCACTCCGGAGGCGGCGATAGAGCCGTTCAAGGCGGGCGAGATCGACGCGATCATCTTCCCGTCGGGAATTACCTCGAATTACGTTACCGAGCTTGCAAGCCGTCATACGTTTGAGCTTGTTGATATTGACGCTGAGGTGATAGAGAAAATCTGCACAAAGTATCCGTTCTTCAAGTCTCTTACGATTCCGAAGAAAACTTATTCGGTTCTTAAATCCGCTCTCCATACGGTTACTCTTCGCGCCTGCCTTTTTGCAAGGGATGATATGGATGCAGAGCTTATCTACAAGATAGTTGACCGTTTTGCAAATGACGCAAAGCTGCTTGAGCACAAGAAATACACAGAGCTCTCGGTTGACGGTATGTGGACCTACACCTGCCTGCCGATCCATGAGGGCGCGAACAAATATTTTGAGGAATATAAGAAGGAGCTTGCAGAAAAGGAAGCGAACAAGGTTACAAAGAAGCCCGAGACGACAGCAACGCCCGAGACGAGCGGCGAGCCCGAGGAAACGGACGGGGAATAAGCTTCCGGAGGGAGCCTCCCCTACGGGTATCAATAAATTTCATCAGAGGGATTGTTTTCTCTGCCGATTTGTGGTATAATGGGGAATATCGTAGGGCGGGGGCTTGCTCCCGCCGTAACATAGGATCTAAGCCAACAAGGCGGCGGGAGTAAACCCCCGCCCTACAAAGGGGTATGGGCTAAGCCCCTGTGCCTTTGTAATACAAAGGCGAAACTGGCGATAAAACAGAACAATAAATAAGAATTTGACGGAGGGGAAAAATGCTAAATGATACGAAAAAAACAATAGTATTTTTAATAGGCGGGATTGTTTTAGCTGTTTCCTCTTTTTTGTGTTATTATTTGATAGAGCCAAGAAATTGGATAATAGTTTCAATTTTTTGTGTGGTTGACTTTCTATACTTGTTCTTAAATGCATATCTGTTTTTGGAGTACAGTGATAAGAGAATTATTAAAGCACTTGGTTTATCATTGGGTTATATTGCGATATTCAATCTTATTCCAATTGGATACTTATTGATTGAAGGCTTGACGCAGAGAATAACAGAAATTTGGGAAGATGTTTTGGTTTATTCTTTTTTTACTGGTCCGTGTTTAATAATAATCATATTTGTTATCTTTTTAGTCATGCTATTGTATGACTATGCGTATGGGCACAGCGTTAAATAGCATATAGTACAAACCAAATCCAATTTATCGAACAGAATAAACAACCCCCGACAGACATTAAAATCTGTCGGGTGTAATCTTTGTCTTCTGCAATACAATTATAACTTAATGGACCGTCGAGGACGCCGGTCCCTACAAGGAGAAATCAAACTTCCTTATGAGAACCAGCCTTTTGCCTCTGCTTTTTTTGTATTTGTCAACTTCTTTTATAGACGCTTGCGCCCTTGACGGGTCTGATCCTTTTGCCGATCTTATCGTCGTACACTGAAAGCGAATAATCGGTGCCGTCGGGGTCGGTGTCGAGGAGGTTGAAAAGCTTATTGTAGACGCTGTGTGCGCTTTCCGAGTCCATATCCTTGAAGACGAGGACAAACGCCGTCTCATTGCGTTTTTTGGAGGTTATATGGTCGACGCACAACACCTCCGCAACGTCCTCCTTTTCGTCGACAGATTTTATGTATTCGAGAATTGTGTTCAGCTTTTCCACGCTTAGCGAATGGGGCAGGAGCTTGCCGTCGTCAAAGCCGGTGCTTTCCTCGTCATCCGCCTTCTGCGCATACTGTATCGCTCTTTCTCTGTATTCGTCAAGCTCGGTCTGAAGTCCCATCATACAGCAGAAATCGCCTATCAAATTGAGCGCGGATTCGATGTAATTGTTGTTCAGCTCCATTGCGGTGTAGAAATGATCGAGGCACGCCTTATCGTAGCGCTTTGAAAGGAGGTAGCCCTTCATATAATGCGCGTGTGCGGTGGCGAATTTGTTTTCCGCCTCCGCGATTATTTTATCGCAAAGCTCCTCCGCCTTCGTGTATTTGTTCATCTCGCAAAGCGCCTCGATGACGGGACGGGATTCCTCGGGGCTGATGTCACAGCCGTTAGCCTCCCAGCGCTTTACCTCTTCAAGCGGAAGCACGTAGTAGTGGTGTCTTCTTTCCTTGTAGCCGTCTGCGAGTGCCTTTGAAACGCAGTCCTCGATATAATCGAACGCCTTGTTGACCTCGCATCTGTAAACGCTTTCCTCGTCCTCGGGGAAAACGATCCTCGGATCGGTAACTCCGAGCGGCTCAAGTCGGTTGCGGAGGATTGGGTGGGATGCGCTTCTCGGCTCGATCTCATTTTTTGCGAGCATAAGCCAGAAATCGCCTCTTTCGCGCAGGGCTTTTTTGTAAAGGTCGGTGTAGGTTCTGACAAGGTTAGTCATCGGCTCGTTCGGCTCGAAGGGATTGAATTCGTCAAGCTCGTTTGTAAAGCGGGTTTCAAGATGGATCTTCACGAGTGCCTGTGCGGCGTCGGTTGCGCTTCCGTGCTCGACGACTGCTCTGTCCGCCTCACGCTCGATGTGGATGGAGGCGACGATAGAATAAAACGAAAACTGCGTCATGAACAGTGCTGCTGAGAAGGAGATGAACTGATTGAAGATGGAAAAGCCCTCTGAATCGATCGAATTGAAGACCGACCACAGCTTGCCCTCCCTCGGGGTGATATCCGCCTTTTTCGTCATGTGACCGAATTCGTGGAGGAGAATATTATAAAGCTCGTCCTCGGAAAGTATGTCAAGCAGCCTTACGCCGAGAATGATAGAATAGGTCCTTCCGAGCCTTGCAATGGCGGCATCGTAGCTGTCGGTAAAGAGGATTCGTATCTTGCCCTTAACGCCGAGAGTGTCCGCCGCACGCCTTGCAAGCGAATGGACGTACGGATAGTCCTCGGGCCTTGAATAGTCCTGAAAGGTCTTTTTCGTTATCGGCTTCGGTATGAGCGCAAGCGCGCCATCGAGGGCGTACGTGATGAAGAAGTTGAGGAGGACGGTGGTAAAGCCCCTTGTGACAGCGCCCGACGTCAGGGCGAGAAGGACGAGGAGGCAGACGGCGACGGTGATGAACGCCTCAAGGAGGATGCGCAGGCGCTTCATTCTTTTTGCCTCCGCAAAAATGTTCTCACCAACGTTGCTCCTAAGCGCGAGGATGTAATCCTGACGCTCGGCGGCGGTCTTGTTCTTGAACTGCGACGTATATACCTTCAGTGCTATTTTATTGAAAATGAACAGCAAAAGGAGCAGTGCAAGCGACAAGAGCCACACCACGGGGAAGAGAAATCTCAGAGCTGCGGGGACGACGTTGATCGCAACTGTGCCGAGCACCATAATAATGATAACGATAAACAGGGAAATAAGGAGTCTTAAATAATTGCGCCTTATGCCCTTTTGCTTGTTTGCCATAATATCACCTCACAATTTTTTTATTATTATATCACATATTTTTGTATTGCTTTAAGGTTACATATGAATTTTTTTGAAATATTGGAATTTGTTTTTCACATTCTATTGATTTTATATGCTCTTTGTGGTATAATTATTTAAACTTTTTATGAGGTGATCCTTATGTACGATAAGCTGAAAAACATAATTGCGATGGTGATCTTCGGGAGCATCGGATTTTTTGTGCGGTTCATACAGCTCGAATCGTCGGTTATCGCGCTTTCAAGAGCATCGATCGGCGGCGCTTTCCTGCTTTTGCTGATGCTCGTTCTCGGTGAAAAAATATCGTTTTCCGCGTTGAAGAAAAATTGGCTCGTTCTGCTGCTTTCGGGAATTGCGCTCGGCTTTAACTGGATGCTCCTTTTTGAAGCTTATAAGCACACGTCTGTGGCAAACGCAACTCTCTACTATTATCTTGCACCCGTTATCATCACCTTCCTTTCTCCGATAATATTCAAGGAAAGGCTGACGCTTGTAAGGATCGCTTCGATTATTCTTTCGCTTGCGGGAATGGCGTTTATTTCGGGGCCCGAGATACTTTCGGTGGGATCTCACGGGCTTTTGGGGATAGCATTCGGTGTTGGTGCGGCTTGCCTTTACGCGACCGTAGTAATTCTCAACAAGCATCTGAAATGTATCAGCGCATATGAAAGGACGGCGGCACAGCTTATCGTTGCCGCACTCTCCATGCTGCCGTATTGCCTTATGACAGGAGCGTTCGGCGGCGTTGTATTTGATCCCTTCGTTTATATTTTTTTGTGTATTGTCGGAATCGTGCATACGGGCGTTGCATACGCGCTCTATTTCGGCTCTGTCGGTAAGCTGCCCGCGCAGACGGTGGCACTCCTCGCATATATAGATCCCGTCCTTGCGCTCTTCGTTTCGTGGCATCTTCTCGGCGAGAATTTTACGCTGTCGGGGCTTGTAGGGGCGGTACTCATCCTCGGCTCGATGCTTGTTTGTGAGGTTGTGGAGGGGAAGAAAAAGTGAAAATGATATTTACTGATCGCGGGCGGATGTGGAATCCGTTTTTGCGGTTTTAATATGATAATATAAAG
>JBGVEZ010000179.1:0-6744 GCA_045120555.1 Eubacteriales bacterium | reverse complement strand
TTTGAACTGCTGAAAAGGGCACAAAGCGAAGGATACGCTGTACCTGCGTTCAACTTTGAAAATATGGAAATGGCTCTTGCTATCGTAAGAGCCTGCGAGAGAATGAAATCGCCTGTGATACTGCAGACCACAACGTCTACGATCAAATTTGCAAGTGATGAGATGTACGCTGCTATAGGAAGAGCTGCGGCGGAATCTGTAAGCGTTCCGGTTGCCGTTCACCTCGATCACGGTGCATCGTTCGAGGTTGCATCATCTGCTATCGGTGCAGGCTATACGTCAGTAATGATAGACGGCTCTGCACTTGATTTTGAAGGTAACGTAGCGGTCACAAAAAAGACCGTCGAGCTTGCGCACGCGTCGGATATTCCGGTAGAGGCAGAGCTCGGACGTGTTGGCGGCAAGGAGGACGACGTTTCCTGCGATGAGGATATATACACCTCACCGTCAATGGCTCTCGAATTTGTTAAGAGGACCGGATGCGACTCTCTTGCGGTTGCTATCGGAACGGCACACGGTGTTTATAAAACAAAGCCCGTGCTTGATGTGAATAGACTTTCGGAAATAAAATATGCCCTTAAAAACGGTGGATACGATATTCCTCTCGTTCTTCACGGAGCATCGGGACTTACAGAGGATGACGTTCGCTCATGTATCAAAGAGGGAATATGTAAGGTCAACTTCGCAACAGAGCTTCGACAGGCATATACCAACGGAATAAGAACTGCACTTGCAAACGATGCTTCCGTGTACGATCCCAAGAAATTTAACGCAGTCGGAATGAAGTCACTTGACGAGGCAGTCGTTGCAAGGATACTCGTATGCATGAGTGACGGAAAATTTTGCGAACAGATTTGAAATGAAAGGAACATAAATAAATGGCAAAAACAATGAAGGCGGCTGTTCTTCACGCCGTAAATGATTTAAGATACGAGGACGTTCCCATGCCCGTTGCGGGAGAGGGTGAGGTGCTCGTCAAGGTAAAGGCTGCAGGTGTTTGCGGCTCGGATATACCGCGTATTTTCACAAAAGGTACTTATCATTTTCCGACTATTCCCGGTCATGAATTTGCGGGTCAGATAGTTGGCGGTGACGACGAGCTTGTGGGTAAGAAGGTAGCGATCTTCCCGCTTCTTCCTTGCAGAAAATGTCCCGCTTGTGAGGTTGGAGAATACGCTAACTGCGACAACTACGATTACTACGGCTCAAGAAGAGATGGCGGCTTTGCGGAATACATAGCAATTGACAAGAGAAATCTTGTATTTATCGACGACAGCGTTTCTTACGAGGCGGCTTCTATGATCGAGCCGGGTGCGGTTGCAAGATGTGCAGTAAGAAAATGTGAAATAAAGCTCGGTGACACGGTAGTTATCTTTGGTGCGGGTCCTATCGGACTTATCGCTGCGCAGTGGGCAAGAATTGCAGGTGCGGGACTTGTAAGGATCGTTGATATCAGCGATGAAAAGATCGCTTTTGCAAAGAAATTCGGCTTTGAACTTTACGATCCCGAAAGAGACGGAAAGGCTGATTGCGTTATCGAGGGAACGGGCGTAACTCCCGGACTCAACAACTGTATTGACGCAGTAAAAACTCACGGCAGGATCGTTCTTATGGGTAACCCTGCTCACGATATGACCATAAAGCAGTCCGTGTATTCGCAGATACTTCGTAAGGAGGTAACTCTTGTCGGCACGTGGAATTCGTCATACAACCAGACGATAAACGACTGGAAGGCAACTGCTGACGCTATGAAGAACGGTACTGTTAAATACGAAGAACTCATTACTCATCTTGTTCCTCTTGAAAGATGCAACGAAGCACTTGAAATGATGAGAGACAAGAAGGAATTCTTTACAAAAGTAACCTTCACAATGTAAACTGTGAAAAAAGCCTCGGACGGATAATTTCCTTCCGGGGCTTTCTTATTAATCATTATTGTAATACGCTTCCTTCATTGTGTTGAAAAAATCGTAAAGGGAAGAGTCCTTGCAATGAAACGAGGTCATAAGCGTTCCGTCAAGTGTGTATACGGAATTCTCTGAAACGTAAAATGCGGTCATCTTGCCGTCGTATCTGATGATTATCTTGTAGTCTGTCATGGCGTAGTAGCTTCCGCTTGAACCGGCGTAATCGGCTCTTGAAGTGATCTCCGAAAAGATAAGTGAAAATTCCTCCATCTCGTCTTTGTCAAGCCTTTTTTCAAAAACACGTGTAACCTGTTCAAAAGAGCCTGTTTCATAAGGCGTGTGCTGATATACCGTTACAGATTCAAGCGTTTCCGAACGCACGATCTCCTTTAGAAAATTCAGTTTTTTTTCTGCATTAAGCTTAGGTATGGCAAGCAGAAGTGCAGTAATCAGAAATGCGATTGCGGTAACGGCTAAAACGATTATAAATATCTTCGGGGTGCTGCGTTTTTTATTATTGTCCTTCATTTTTACTCCTTTTGAAAGTATATATAAATTATATCATCATCAGGACTAAATGTCAAGAGGGCGACGAAAAATATTCTAAAAATAAAATATTACAAAATGTTTAGAAATTTACCGATAAATCTAATTGAAAGATTTCTTTCAGTATGATATAATATATAGTGATTAATTATGTCTTGAGGAGGTATGACGTGAGAATATTGGGAATTGACCCCGGACTTGCCATAGTCGGATACGGCGTTATCGACGTTGTTGGAAACAAAATTGTCCCCGTTGACTTCGGCTCTATCAATACTCCCGCAGGCATGCCGACGCATAAAAGGCTTAACGAGATATTTATTGCGCTAAACGAGCTGATACACAAATATCAGCCGGACGACGTTGCAATTGAGGAGCTGTTCTGGAACACTAATCAGACAACGGGAATTCGGGTAAGCGAGGCAAGAGGTGTAATACTTTTGTGCGCAGAACGCAATCATCTTAATATTTTCGAGTATACTCCGCTTCAGATAAAGCAAGCGATAACCGGATATGGAAGAGCGGATAAAAAGCAGATGATAGCAATGGTTACCTCGCTTCTCAAGCTTCAAAAGCCGCCAAGACCTGATGATACTGCAGATGCTCTGGCTGTTGCGATCTGTCATTCGCAATGCGCGTCGTCGCGCCTTGCACCTTATTTTAACAATTAAATTTTACAACTCATTCGGAGGTTTTTATATGTGGTGTTCTGAAAATTGGAAGGATTATGAGCTTATTGATTCGTCGGACGGCGAAAGACTTGAGCGCTGGGGAAAATATATTCTTATCCGTCCCGACCCGCAAGTCATCTGGCACAGCAATAAAGCTAATAAGCTTTGGAGAAATGCGGACGGCGTATACCGTCGTTCCGAGAAGGGCGGCGGAGGCTGGATAGTTAATAAGCTTCCCGAAACCTGGAATATAAGCTACGGTAAATATACCTTTATGCTCAAGCCCATGGGCTTTAAGCATACGGGCCTTTTCCCCGAGCAGGCGGCAAACTGGGATTGGATGGATTCTCTTATAAGCAATGCAGGAAGACCGATAAAGGTGCTTAACCTGTTTGCGTATACCGGCGGTGCTACTGTGGCTGCAGCGGCTGCGGGGGCTTCTGTCTGTCACGTTGATGCATCCAAGGGCATGGTTGCTCAGGCAAAAGAAAACGCACGCCTTTCGGGGCTTGCGGATGCTCCTATTCGTTATATCGTTGACGACTGTAAGAAGTTCGTTGAAAGAGAGATAAGAAGAGGAAACAAATACGATGCGGTAATCATGGATCCCCCGTCATACGGAAGAGGTCCTACGGGTGAGGTATGGAAGCTCGAGGAGAGCATCGATCAGCTGCTTGATCTTACGGTATCCGTCCTTTCGGAGAAGCCACTCTTCTTCCTCATTAATTCGTATACTACCGGACTTTCCCCCCTTTCCATGAACTACCTGCTTAAGCTGAAGCTTGACAGAGCAGGCTATAAGGGGAAATACGATGCCGGTGAGATCGCGCTTAAGAATACCGAGGGCGGAGGATATCTTCCCGCAGGCGCAAGCGTAAGATGGAGCGCAGAATAAGTAATTTTACGGAGTCTAAATCTGAAATGGAATTTTTGTTTGCAGATAACGTGTATTTTTCATACGATGATACCGAAGAGGACGGCGGTACTCTTCAGAACGTTCTGAACGGTGTCAGCCTTAAAATTAGTAAAGGCGAGTACGTGGCGATAATAGGTCATAACGGCTCGGGGAAATCCACTCTTGCTAAGCTCTTCAATCTGATACTTGATCCGTCCGAGGGAAAAATATACTATCTCGGAAAGGATTTCTCCTGCGAGGATCTTACCGACGATGACGTATACGAGCTTCGTCGAAACGTGGGCATGGTCTTTCAGAATCCTGACAACCAGATTGTTGCTACAGTTGTTGAGGAGGACGTTGCATTCGGACCGGAAAATCTCGGCGTTCCTACAGAAGAGATACATGAGCGCGTAAAGGCGGCACTTGAAACCGTTGGTATGACCGAATACGCAAAAAAGGAGCCTGCATCCCTTTCGGGAGGCCAAAAGCAAAGAGTTGCTATTGCCGGTATCCTTGCAATGCATCCGTCCTGCATAATAATGGATGAGGCTACTGCTATGCTTGATCCGATCGGAAGGCGAGACGTTATCGAAACGGTTGAACGCTTAAACCGAGAGGAAAATATGACTGTTGTGACGATCACACACTATATGAGTGAGGCTGCGCGCGCAGACAGAGTAGTTGTGATCGATGACGGAAAAATAATTCTTGACGGAACACCGCGTGAGGTATTTAGAAATTATGCTACCCTACGCGAATGTAAGCTCGACGTACCGCAGGCAAATGCTCTTTTGCACGAGCTTAAATCGAGAGGTGTGGATATTTCGACCGATGCTGTATCACCTCACGACGTAGCGGATGAAATAATCAAGCTTTATAATAAGCAAAAAAAGAAGGGGTGAGTCGATGGCTGCTATTACTGTTGATAACGTTTCTTTTGTGTACAGTCCGGGTACTCCCTTTGCGGTTGACGCACTTGACAAGGTCTCCTTTGAGATCAAATCGGGGAAAATTACGGGCATAATCGGAAGAACAGGTTCGGGAAAATCAACGCTTGTTCAGATGTTCAACGGACTTGTAAAGCCAACCTCCGGAAGGATTCTTCTTGACGGAATCGATATCTGGGAGGGCGGAAAGAAAATGCAAGGTCTTAACTTTAAGGTTGGACTTGTAATGCAGTATCCCGAATACCAGCTTTTTGAGGAGACGGTAAGGAAGGATATCGCATTCGGACCCACGAACATGAATCTTTCGCAGGAGGAAATCGACGAGAGAGTTGCTTTCGGAGTAAGATTCTGTAATATAGATGAAAGCATCCTTGATAAATCTCCATTTGATCTTTCCGGCGGTCAGAAAAGACGTGTTGCGATTGCGGGCGTTATGGCGATGAAGCCGGACGTGCTTGTTCTCGATGAGCCGGCGGCAGGACTTGACCCGATCGGAAGAGAAGAGATTTTTGAGGGCATCCGTGCATTTCAGCGTGATACCGGTACTACCGTTATAATTGTCAGCCACAGTATGGAGGATATGGCAAAATACTGTGATGAAAACGTTGTTCTTTACGGTGGTAAGCTTTTTGCAAGCGGCAGTCGCGAGGAGATCTTTTCGATGGAGTACAGGCTGACGGAGATCGGTCTCAGCATTCCCGAAATAACCGCGCTTGTTCATATCCTTAAGGATAACGGCTTCCCGATAGAGGGAGAATATTATACTGTTGAGGAAGCGGCTGCGGCAATATCGGAAATTTTAAAATAAATAAAGTTAAGGTTGACTGTAAATGAAAAACTTTTCTTTCGGGCAATATTATCCAGTTGCGTCTCCGATCCATAGTCTGGATCCGAGGACTAAGATAATACTTGTTATAATGTATATAGTTGCGGCATTTGTGTGCAATAACGTTATCGGATTTGCTCTGCTTTTCCTTTCGGTTTTTGCCGTGATCGCACTTTCAAATATGAAGCTTTCAATCATATTGAAATCGGTAAAGCCGCTCTTGTTCGTGTTCTTGTTTTCGTTTTTTATAAATGTTTTTCTGACTAAGGGAGAAACGCTGCTTGTTGACTTCTTTTTCATAAAAATATATCTTGAGGGAATAATAAATGCATTCCTTATACTTATAAGGATAATTGTTCTTGTAATGGGTGCAAGTATATTTATGACGTATACAACAACTCCGATTGCACTGACTGATGGAATCGAATCACTTCTTTCCCCTTTGACAAGGCTTGGATGTGAGGGCGTTCATACGTTTTCTATGATGATGTCTATCGCACTTCGATTCATTCCTACGCTTATGGACGAAACGACAAAAATCATGGCGGCTCAGAAATCAAGAGGTGCCGATTTTGAGAGCGGAGGACTTATAAAGCGCGCAAAGGCACTCCTTCCCATACTCATTCCGCTTTTCTCGTCGTCTATTAACAGAGGCCGAGATCTTGCAAACGCGATGTCCTGCCGATGCTATCGTGGAGGTGAAGGAAGAACCAAATTCCGCGTTCTTAAATTTCATAAGTCCGATGCAGTAGCTCTTTCAATTGCGGTTATTTTCATGGCTCTTATTATTGTCCTGAATATCATCGGATTCGGTTATAATTTTGTAAAATGAAGATTGCACTGACTGATGGAATCGAATCACTTCTTTCCCCTTTGACAAGGCTTGGATGTGAGGGCGTTCATACGTTTTCTATGATGATGTCTATCGCACTTCGATTCATTCCTACGCTTA
>JBGVEZ010000178.1:0-2793 GCA_045120555.1 Eubacteriales bacterium | reverse complement strand
CAGCGTTCACGATAAGTATATCAACGCTTCCGTCCTTGAGTGCAGAGAGCTTCTTTGCAGTGGGGATGCCCTTTCTGCCAAGACCTACAAGACCCGATGCCTTAACTGCCTCGATGAGGCTGTCGAGATCGGTTACGGTGGGGGGAGCGATCTCCTCACAGACGGTCATAAGTCCGTCGCTTTCAATGCGGATCGCATTTACGCGGCTTCCGTCGGCACAAAGATATTCTTCGATCTTCGATACCTTGCCGGATACCGATGCATGAACGTTCGCGCTGTCCTCGCACGCCGCTTCTCCGATAAGCTGACCTACCTTTACCGTTTCATTCATCTTTACCTTCGGCACAGCGGGGCAGACCGAGTTGTGCGAAAGCGGAATGAGCACGGATGTGGCAGAGAAGTCGGTTACCGGATCGACGAGTAATGCGTTATCATTGCTCGGAACGGTAAGCTTTCCTAAAAATTTCATACCAAACATAATATCCTTTCGTTTATTAAAAATTACAAACGTAATTATTATATACTTTTATGTCTCCACTTTCAAGCACAGTTTGGAAAACTTTTTTAAATTTTTGTAAACAACGGTTGAGGCGTACAATAAGGCATATTTATATATTTGCATTTTTAATGAATTAATAATATGTACTTGCAATGTTAAAATTTTGATGATATAATATTAAGGTAATACAGTTGCTCAGTGGGCGAATTAAAACCGGTTGCCGGGCGTATCCTATTACACAATAGATCCTATTCAATCGGAAAGGAATTGGTAATAAATATGGAAACAAATGAACGTAGAGTAGGCACAATTTCAAGAGGTATCAGATGTCCCATCATCAGAGAAGGCGACGATTTGGCTGATATAGTAACCAAAAGCGTACTTGAGGCGGCTAAGTTTGAAAACTTCAACCTCCGCGACAAGGACGTTATCTCCATTACGGAATCGATAGTTGCACGTGCGCAGGGAAACTACGCAAGCGTCGATGCAATTGCAGAGGACGTAAAGAACAAGCTTGGCGGCGAGACTGTCGGCGTTATTTTCCCGATCCTCTCGAGAAACCGTTTTTCAATCTGCCTCAAGGGCATCGCAAAGGGTGCAAAGAAGATAGTTCTTATGCTCAGCTATCCCTCCGACGAGGTAGGTAACGAGCTTGTAAGCCTTGACAAAATAGATGAAGCTGGTGTTAACCCCTACAGCGACGTTCTCTCTCTCGAGAGATACCGTGAGCTTTTCGGCGAGAACGTTCACGAGTTTACAGGCGTTGACTACGTTGCATATTACGGTGATCTTATAAAGGAATGCGGTGCTGAGGTTGAAATAATCTTTGCAAATCAGGCAAAGGCGATCCTTGATTATACTGATTGCGTTCTCAATTGCGATATCCACACCCGTGCAAGAACCAAGAGAATACTTCTCGCGGCAGGCGCAAAGAAGGTATTCGGTCTTGATGAAATACTTAACGCTCCCGTTAACGGAAGCGGATGCAACGAAAAATACGGTCTTCTCGGCTCCAATAAGTCTACAGAGGACGTTGTAAAGCTCTTCCCGCGCGAGTGTCACGACCTTGTTTACGATATAAAGGCTCGTATTCTTGAGGCTACCGGTAAGAACGTTGAGGTTATGGTGTACGGCGACGGCGCATTCAAGGATCCCAAGGGTAAGATCTGGGAGCTTGCTGACCCGGTTGTTTCTCCCGCATTTACAGACGGTCTTGTAGGTACTCCCAACGAGCTCAAGCTCAAGTACCTCGCAGATAACGATTTCAAGGATCTTTCGGGTGAGGAGCTCAAAAAGGCGATCTCCGAGAGCATCAAGGCAAAGAAGGGCAGCCTTGTAGGTAACATGGCAGCACAGGGAACAACTCCCCGTCAGCTTACCGACCTTATAGGCTCTCTCTGCGACCTTACAAGCGGCTCCGGTGATAAGGGTACTCCCATCGTCCTCGTTCAGGGATATTTCGATAACTACACAAGCTGATAAAATCTACACGAATACTGTGGGGCTGTTGCACTTCAAGCGCAACAGCCCCACATGCTTTAAGGAAAACTATGAACGTTTCAAGTAAAAATGAAAATGTGTTTGGTGTTTCGTCCATCATCAAACCTACAATAGAAAAGGGAAGGCGGGTGCTCGTAACGTCCGATATTCACGGACACGTCGAATATCTGAAAAACGTCCTTGCAAGAGCAAATTTTTCAACGGACGACGTTCTCATAATCAACGGCGACCTTACCGAAAAGGGACCTGCAAGCCTTGAATGTATCAGATACGTTCTTGAGCTTATGAGGGATCACACGGTTTATTATCTTTCGGGTAACGTTGATTTCTGGCGCGTAAATGCGATCAAAACCCTATCAAAGGATAATGCGGACAGGTTTATTGCTTCGGTCCTGAATCTCAGATCATGGAAGGGAACGAGCCTCTTTGACGAAATGGCAAGAGAGCTGAATATCCCGCTGAATACCGCCGAGGATGCACTCGCGGCCAAGGATGTACTGCTCTCTGCGTTTTCAGAAGAAATAGCACTTCTCGAAAACGCTCCCACGATCCTTTCGTGCGGAAGCTATATCTTCATTCACGGCGGATTGCGCTCAAGCGTCCTTTCGGAAAACGTTGGTATCGATGCATGGAGTCTTCTTAAATACGACAGCTTTCTGACGAATGCACCTGCATTCGACCGTTACGTCGTTGTCGGACATTGGCCGGTAACCATATATAATGAAAAGATCGCAAACGCCGATCCGGTTGTCTGTGAGGAAAAGCGGATAATCTCTATTGACGGCGGCTGCGGA
>JBGVEZ010000177.1:0-4285 GCA_045120555.1 Eubacteriales bacterium | reverse complement strand
ATCATATCAACGGATGAGCAGTATCGGTTAAGCGAAAGCAACAAAACCCTTTTATTCTTTTTTGCAAGTGCCGCGGCAATATTCACGCAAGCGGTAGAGGTTCCGCAGCCGCCCTTAAGGGAAGTAAACAAAACGGTTGTTGTGCTCATATAAATATAAGGTCTCCGATTCGGGACAAAATCATCAAAGTATATTAAATTATACCATATTTACGTGAAGAATGTCAAGTAGTTAAATTGCTTTTTAAAACTAAAAATCAAATTTATTAACATTATATTCAAATCGATAAAAGCCATAATATACCTGTGGACTTTTCTCTCGATATATGATATAATATATACGGAGGTTGTAATTATGAAATTTAATAAAACAAGTCAAAGCTTTGCCGATTACGTTCACGGAATAAACAAGATCTGTATGCGATTACTGATAATGACGTTCTTTATCGGCGTCATTGCGTTGCTCGGCGTTGCAATAATGATCCTTACAGACAAAGCAAACGGAATAAGCGTAATCGAATCCGAAGTTGCTTCTATACTGGGTTACATATTCAGATCGGTGTGCATTACCGAGTTTTTTCTGCTTTTGTTCGATTACGCATCAAGAACCGTCTGACGGACTGAGGGTCATTCCTCAGTCTTTTTATTTATCGCGGAATATTGCTCACCAATCCGCCTTACAGTATAAGTAAGGTCAAGCTTATCGGCGGCATATGACGTTCTGAGGAGCTCTGCGGGGATCAGATCGTCAAACTTCTCATAAACCGGACATTCACCGCTTCCGACAAGACTGATAGGATTTTTTATATTACCCGAAAGCTCGTACAGCGCAGATAAAAGAGAATCGGGCGTTCCCTTCTCCATTCGGAAGGATATATACGAGCTTCCCTCGTATTCTATCTCAGAGATCGCAAACCTTGAAGCAAGCTTTGCAAGCATACGCCTGTAGCATCTGAACGCCTTCGTTCCGAGCCACGGGAATATGCAGTACGAAAATCCGCCAAGATGCACAACGGGGGTATTGAGCATTCCCGTTGCTGCCGCAAGCCGTCTTGCATCATCAAGTCGCTTTTGTGCGTTCGGCAAAAGATACGGATACACGGTATCCTCCGAAAGCACCTGCTTCATTCTTTCGAGAATGCGCGTGTGGATCTCACCGTAGTCGCCGGGCCACGAGACCTCCATTTTTCCGAGAACTGATTTCACAAACACAAGTCGTCTTTGTATGTCAAGCTCGGTAACCTCCCAGACCTTGCCCGCAAGAGCGAATCTGTCACCTACCGGAGGAGGAGAGGTTATTGTTCCTATTTCATCCGCTTCACATCTGACCGTATAATCCTCGCTGTCCTTGAAAACGGCATAGAACTTGAACGATGAGGTCATTCTTTCACCCTTAAGTCCGACAATAAGGCCTCCCTCATCGGTAAGCTGTAAAACGTCTGTTTTGACCATTGCAAGCATCAGCTCTTTTATTTCCTCGGGAGTAACGGCCGAGAACGGCGGCAGATCCATTATTCTCGCTGCAAGGCGTTTCGGCTTCAGCTCTCCGCTTGCAGATACAATGCTGAGCATCTGGTGAAAAAGCAGGCTGAACGGCTTTTTTCTGACGTACGGAGGCTCGGTAAAGCGTTCCTCCGCATAAAGCTGAATAATTGCGATCGCGCGAAGCAGGTTCCATGGAATAAGCTGTGGAAGAGGCGTGTTCGGAAGCGGATCCTCCTCACGGATAACGGTAAGTATCTGTGACGGCTGACCGCGTCTGCCGCTTCTTCCGAGTCTTTGCAGAAACGAGGAAACAGTGTTAGGTGCGTCGTTTTGAATTATTCGCTCCAGCTTTCCGATATCAATTCCAAGCTCAAGCGTAACTGTTGCGCAGGTTACGCAATCCTCCTCGTCGTTTTTCAGCTTTCGCTCCGCTTCGTCACGAATTGACGCGGACAAATTTCCGTGGTGTATAAGGAATCTGTCTCTTTCCTTTCGGTTTGCGGCTATCTGACGAAGAGTTGCCGTCACGTATTCGGTCTCCTCACGCGAATTTGAGAAAACGAGCGATTTATGCCCCTTTACGCTATCGTATATGAATTCATAGCCCGCATCTATCTGTGCAAGCTTATTTCTTTCCGTGTGGGCAGTCGGCGAAACGGTCTGCTCCGAGGATTGGTTTTGAATATAAAAATGCTCGACACCGACAAGCCACCGAAGCTTCTCACTTTCAAACACAGGCACGGAGGTCCTTCGTCCGCTTCCCGCGCCGAGCCAATTTGCCGCAGTTTTCATATCACCGACAGTCGCCGAAAGCCCGATTCGCCTTGGATGCGTACCTGTAAGCGCAGAAATTCGGGCTAAAAGACATATTATCTGATTTCCCCGATCGGATGATATCATCGTATGGATCTCATCGATCACAACGTATCGAAGTGATGAAAAGATACGCACGATATCGTTAGAGCACCTCATCAGCATCGCTTCGAGAGACTCGGGTGTTATCTGCAAAATTCCGTCGGGGCGTTCAAGCAGCTTTTTCTTATGCGAAGAAGCAACGTCGCCGTGCCAATGCGTAACCGTAATCTCCGCCTCGTCAAGAAGCTCGTCAAGTCTGCCGTACTGATCGTTTATAAGGCTTTTGAGCGGTGCGATATACAGCACCTTAACTCCCGCACCTCCGGGATTTGTAAAAATGTCGGATATAATAGGAAAAAATGCGGCTTCCGTTTTTCCGCTTGCTGTCGGAGACGTAAGCAGGAGATTGTTTTCCGTATTGAAAAGCACGTCCGCCGCCGCAAGCTGAACCGCACGGAATTCGGTCCATTCACGCGATCTTATGAAATCCTTTATAAACGGAGCAAATTGCTCGAACACTTTATCTGCGTCAACCATGCGTTACCCCTTCCCTGTCAGATAATTTTGAGCTAAAGATTATATTTTCAGCATTCCATCATGAAATCTATAGCCGGAGCGATCCATTTGTCCCAGAATTTCCAAGTATGTGCTCCGCGCCCCTCATTATATGAGAAATCAAAATCGCTGTTTTCAAGATGCTCGCGTGCACGCAAATTTGATTCATAAAGAAAATCCTCGGTACCACACGCAACGTAGAGTCTCGGCTTTTTTGCATCCTTCGGGAAGTTATCTATAAGATGCAGTACGTCGTCCGATGTTCCCTTGACACACGTAGTATAATCCTCTCCCCAGTTGCAGACGCCTATAATGCCAAGAGTACCCTTAGCAAGAGTTGCGGCGATATCAAGGCATCCCGAAAGGCTTGCAGACGCGCAATAATTATCGGGGTTAAGGAGCGCTATCTTGAATGCGCCGTATCCTCCCATTGAAAGCCCTGCAATATAATTCTTTTCGCGTTTTTCTGAAAGCGGCAATATGCGTCTGAGATATTCGGGAAGCTCTTTTGAAACGAAGGTATAGTATTTAAGACCGTATTTTTGATCGGTGTAAAAGCTGTTTTCGACCGACGGCATTACAACCGCAATTCCGCGCGCACGTGCATAACGTCCTATTGCGCTTCCGTTTATCCAGGAGTTACGGTCACCGTGCATACCGTGAAGCAGCCAAAGGGTGGGGATGTCCGACGTAACGTCGTCGGGAAGGTATATATTAACGTCAGTGTTAAAGCCAAGTACTTCGGATTTGAAATTAAGATTTATTGTTGCCATTTTACACTCTCCTATTCATCAAAATATATTTTATAGATCAAAATTCAAAGATTGAAAGATCAACCTTTTTATCATCGGACGTTGCATCCGCGGGCGGTGCCTCTTCTTCGCCGTCATCATCCTCGGTCGAAAGCGTTACCGCATCCGAGATCACATCCTCAAAGGCAACGTCGGGATTCTGAACAAGAATATTAAGAACGGTCATATAATCACGAAGGATCTCACGAGGTGTTATCATCGAATTCCCTACCTGCTTTGAAAGACAAACGTTAAGGAAACGAAGGCGTTCATCCTCGCTTATTACGTCATCCCTTCCGTACTGCATGGAATGCAGCTCGGTTATTCTGCAGATAAGAGCATACAGCTCCTCGTCCGAAAGACGCTTTAGGCGAATTACCGGTCCTAAAAGATTTCTGTATTCAACCTTATTGAATCTGCTGTCACAAAGTCTGCTTTTGAGTGCCTCGTAGCTGAAAAGTCCCCTTCTCGTATCCTCGAGAAACTGCGGTGTTCCGCCCATGATTATCTCAAGTCCGGATGCAGATCCGCTGAGCGTATCGTTGAACATTGAAAGTATCTTTTCATAATTGTTCTCACGGCTGACTCTGTGAGAGATCT
>JBGVEZ010000176.1:0-11255 GCA_045120555.1 Eubacteriales bacterium | reverse complement strand
CTCACGGATGGCGGCGGCAAGATAGCTTGACTTTCCCGAATCCTTTGCTCCGACAAGCACGATTGGCAGGACGGTAGACGTCAGGCATCGCATGGGAAGCGCCTTACCAAGCTCGGGGCAGAAAACGGATTTCCGCGCGTGCTTGCATCGCATGCAGTACGCCTTCCTTCCGTCAGGGATACGACCGTCTGCGTCCCTGACCACGCCCCTTACACACTTCGTACCAAGTGGGCTGTCATACGAGCATTTTACGTCGCACGTGCAGAGAGAATGCGTATTACCGCAATACGGACAAACAAATTTCTTCATAGCCTCTCTTATCGTAATTTATTTTACCTTCTTGATGAAGCCTCTCTCTGCGAGTATCCAGAGAAGCGGATCGAGGACACGGCGGGGTCTGATGTCGCCGGCAGTAATGTTGTTTTTGTCATCGGGGATGCTTCCGAGAGCGGAGAGTCCGAAGATCGCCCAGCTCTTGAAGTTTTCAAGCATTGCAAGCACCTCGTTACCTACGTACTGACCGAGGATACCCTCCATCTCGTACTTGGTGCTTTCGTGCTCGGAGAGGACGTACGCACCTCTTGTGATATGCTCGGATTCTCTTGCAAGGCAATCACCGGGGCCGATGATGCCGAACTGCTCAAGTGCGTCGATCTTAGTAAACGCGAGAGCTATCGGAATATCGATCTTCTGATTCGGCTTAAGGTTCTTGATGTTACGAATGATACTGACAACTCGGCTGAGGATCTCACTTGTATCCGAGTTCTGTGCGGGAAGCTTCATCTTTCCCACGAGCTGGTCTCTTATTGCAGGAACCTGAAGCGGGTCAAGCAGAAGAATAATGCCCTTGGAGTTGGGTATGTACTGATTCATGACGTCCATTCTGTCCGATTTGTCAAGGTTTTCTCCAGCGGTATCGTAGAACGTGAGAAGAACGTTCTTCTTTGTCTTATTGAACGCAAGCGGATAGATCAGCGGGGGGACAACGTCCATGGTGTTCGTTGCGTCGACGACACGCTTGTTGGTAAGCGGATATTCGTAAACGTCGCGGTACGTATCTACCGTTTCCTGATTTGCGGTGGTATTAAGGGTGCAGGAATAGGGCATCGGCATCTTATTTCTGATCTCACGAATAAGAACTGCGATGTAGTTCGATTTACCGGATGCCTTAGCACCTATAAGCGCGATGGGCGCACCGTCGGTGTGGGTACAGTCCATTGGGATCTCGTTACCGTGCACAGGACAGAAGAGGGACTTTCTTGCGTGCGTGCATTTCATACAGGATTCCTTATATTTATCAGGAATATTGCCCTTTGCGTCCTTTACTATTCCCTTATAGCAGGTGTCCTTTGTGCCGCGTACGTTATACGAGCATCTCATTTCGCACGTTTTGACGGTATGCTCGCCGTAGCAGTAGGGACATGTAAACTTTTTCATGGCATTATTGCCTCCTTTATAATATACTTCGTAAAGTATGAGCTTATTATCCTCAAAAATTTTCTTTTATCCGCCATTGCGTATTTTGCGATGGCGGAATATAAGGAGATCAAAGCTTATTTGTTCCGTTAAGAGTAATGTAAGTAATGGTATCGTCGTTTACAAATACTGCAAACTGCATATTTGCCATGCAGGGAGGAACGGTGACGACCGCCTCTCCGGTGTATTCCTTTTGTAAGAAGCCCTTCTTAAGCTCTACGGGCGGGATCTTATCGACAAGATCGCCCTGTCCCTTGAGGCGGGGTCTCGGGAAGCCCTTCTCAAGGCTGAGCTCGGGAAGCGTTACCGGCTCTGCGCACTTGAACTTTACCTTTACCTTGAACGGCTTTGCGGGATTCGGCTTTGCTTCAATAGCAAAGGTAACTCTCTTTCCGCGGAGATTTGCGATAGGTCCGTTGCTTATCGGGATAGCGTTTGTGTACGATTCCTGTCCGTTCTTCTTGAACTCGGATATTACGCTGATGTAGCTGTTCGAGTCCTCCTTGAGGTGGATAGTAGCGCCGTTTTTGTTAAACGAGCTTGCGTCAATCGTTATAGCGTCGCCGGCATCGCTCATGCTCTGTGCAAACGCCTTTTCGCTTACCTTGAAAATAACGCTTGTTGCCGAGGGATGAGCAGCACCCTTAATATGTACGCTTCCCGCGGATTTTGTGAATTCGATGTTATTAACACCGGGAATGGTGTTGATAAGTGTGGGAGCGCTCAGAATAAAGAGCTGCTCGTTGCTTACCATCGGGTACGCCCACACTACCTTATTCTGGGGTATACTGAAGGTGAGGTTGCCGTTGATATCCTTACTTACCGTGGTCTGCTGTGCGCCCTTACATTCGGTAGAGAACGCGGAGCGGAAGAAGAGAGTATCGAGGGATGCGGAAAGTCTGTTTTCGGAGAACACTACGCCAAGCTCGCCTGCCGTGGGTACGGTACAGTTGATGTTAAAGCTGCCGTCGGGTCTTCCCGTAATGCTTGCGTTCTGAACGGGATGGAGCATTTCGTAGCGCTTAAAGGTTCTTGTAACGCCCTTCGAATAGATCGTTTTACCGTTCACCTCGTAAACACAGACGATACGGTAGCTGCAGTGTGTTCCGTCGGGGTCGGTGAAGCCCTTTGCCGTAACTGATTTTACGGGAGTTCCCTCACCTGCCTTCGTGGGTGCAACCGGTCCGTCATTCTTCCATACCTCAATAGCCTTCGTGTTATCGGGAGCCTTCCACGTTGCGCTGATCTTACCCTCAACGAGGTCCTGCTTTACTCCGGAGACGTCGCTGTAAACGATAACGCTTCCGGTGGCCTGAACGAGCGCGGAGCGAACACCGAGTCTTTCAGCGAACACTGCGTAATAGTAGGTCGTTGCGGGAACTATGTCCTCATCCTCGAGGGTGTTTATTACCATACCCGACTTAAGAACGGTTCCGTCGGAATCGTTTGCGGGAGGTGTATTTATCTTCTTGACTACGGTATACGTTGTCTGGTGGAGATCATCAGGCATTCTCCATTCAACGGTTGCAATGCCGCCAAACACGGAAACGCGAACGTTTGCGGGAGCATCCGGAGGGATCTGCTTGATTATGTCACGCGCCGCCGCGTAGTCCTTACATATATCGAGTGCCTCAGACGCATATTCGAGTGCCTTAAGCTTATTGTTTCTCGCCTTTTCCGCGTTAGCTTTAACTACGATAGCCTTAGCCTTATTGATCTCTACCTCAATACCCGAAATAAGCGCAAGGGATTCCTTCAGCTTATAGGACGGGAACGTGGTTTTAAGATCCTCCGCCATTGAATGCGCCTTCATAAAGTTCTTGAGGAGCTTTTCGGAATTGATCTTTGAAATTGCTTCCTTATAAGCGTTACCGTACTTTATCTCTCGGTCTCTTCTTGCTTTTACGATCGGCTCGTAGTAGTCGACCTTTTCCTTGACCTTACACGGCTTCTTCTTGTAATCGGGAACGCACGCCTTGAGGTTATCGAGTGCGTTTTCGAGGTCGGTCACGGTCGCGGTCGTGGATGCTTCAGCAGCCTCCATAGCGGTAACGGACTTTTCAAAGAGTACCTTCTGTGCCTTTGTTGCGCCGCACTGAGGACAGTCGCTGCGCTTGATGTCCATATCGCCGTTACAGTTCCAGCACTTGTCAACGAGCGATTTTCCGCAGTGAGGACAGATCCTTGCGGGAGACTTTTCGTCGTAGCGGTAGAGCTTCTTACAGTCGGGGTGCGGACATTCGACAAGCTTCAGCTTGTCCTGACCGCCGACAATGCTTAGGTGATAGTTCTTAAGACCTGCCGCGATGTACTTTTCTGCGGTGTCCTGATCTATTCCGAGACCGGAGCGGATCGCGTTCATCCATTCCTCGTATTTCTCGACGTTGACCTTATCTGCGTTACCTGCGCTGATGGATTCCATCTGATCCCAGACCTGATCTCTTACAGCGAGGTAATCCTCGTACTTTTTCTTCGCGGCATCATCGGCAAAGACCTTCTTTGCAAGACCTACAAGGTTTCCGCTCGCTGTACCCTCTGCGGTTGTTCTGCTCTTGATTCCGCGGTATACTGCGTCTGCCTCTGCACAAAGATCTGCAGGAGAACTTTTCGGAGTACTGCCGTTAAGGAACTCATAAATATTAGCTTTATCTACCGTCTTCAGCTGGTCATTGATATTCTTATATGTAACGAAATCTATAAGGTTCTGAGTATCATCAATAAACTTAATACCCTGTCCCTTGGTCTGCGCACTTATTGCCGCCTCCAGCTCATCAAGAGAATACCAATTGAATCTCTCCTTCTTACGGACCTCCTGGAGTCTTGATTTATATACAATACCGGCACTTGCGAGAACGATTGCGTTAGCAGTGGTATCGAGCTTGAATTTCTTCGCCGCGGCAAGCTCCTTCGCTCTTGCACCGGGAACGCTGTAGGAATCCGACTTGCTGTCGTATCCCATATCGTTTACCATAACGCTTATGATATCCTGGAATAGTGCAATATATCTTCTCTGGTTGGGGTTACCCTGCGCCCAGCTCGATTTCTGCTTCTTTATCGCCTCCTCGATCTTCTGTGCATTCTTTTCGTTCGGGTCGATCTTGAATGCGAGATAATAGTTATATACCTGGGGATTATCCAGCTCCTGTTGTTTTCTGATCTCTGCCATCGAACAATTTTCCTTTCATTTATATTAATATACAGTTGTGTACCTGCGTACCGATGCTATTATATATCCCGTGTGCCCTTCAGCAGGCATTCACTCTCAAAGGCGCACGGCATAATTAATACCGTTACGTCGTTATATAACGTACCCTTTCGTACCGTCCCGTCGGGTATCTGTGTCCTCCGACGGGAGCGGTACCGATTATTTGATTTTATACTATCAGGATGCCGTAGCTTGTCATGCCCGCCTTAACGTAGCACTCCGCATCCTCATGAGGTAAGCCGTGGACGAATTCGAGAATTGCCACCCAACGCTTGCGCGTCTTTACAGAGACCACTCTGCAGCCGCCGTCGCGGACAGCCTTCATCTCGTCCCACACGCGCTCTCTCGATGCGAGGAAGAGATCGTATGCCGACTTTGTCTCCTTGGACGAGAAAATCCTCTTCGCATGCCCTACAAGGCTTCCGACAGCAGCACCCTCGGAAGACGTTCTGTTTTCTATCGCGCGGTAGACGTTGTCCGCAGCCGCACACAGCACCTCACACGTATCGTTGGCGTTTGCATTGAGAAGGTCGTAAAGCGATTCCTTTCCCGCTATGCGCAAAAGGCTGTCGACATCGTTGTATCTTACAAAATCCAGTATGCGTTCATCGTCCGAAACGGTCACACCCAACGCCTTTACCGCATCCTCAAGCTCCGTGCGTGAATACCACACGAATTTGTCGCAGGGAGTCAGGCCTCGGAATGCGGAGCGGAGGAGCTTATCTCCGTATGCAAGCTTTAACGCTCTTGCGGTGGAATCGAGCCTGTATTTTCTTGCGGCGGCAAGCTCTCTCGCTCTTGCTCCGGGAATGCAGTAGGAATCCGATTCACTGTCGTATCCGATATCGTTTACCATAACGTTCATGATATCCTGCCAGAGGGCGATATACCTTCTCTGAAGCGGAGCACCTTGAGCTAAGCTCATCTTGAATTTTTTGAGCTGTTCCTCGATCTTATGAACATCCTTTTCGGCAGGATCGATCTTGAATGCGAGGTAGTAGTTGAATTCCCTCGGGTTATTGATTTCTTTTTCACTTCTTACTACCATAGTGTTACCTCCTGCTTTTCTATGTTATTTTGTCACGCCTCGGTAGCGATGGAGGACGCGATCGCCTTGAAGGTTGCGCTGAGGTTCTTGAGGTCGACCTTTGCGCCCTTCTTGGATGCGAGCTTATCGAGGAAGGCCTGATCTGCGTCAGCAACACCGACAGCATAGATGGTAGTGCCGTTCGCCTTGATCGCCTGTGCGGCAAGGATCTCCTTTGTCTGATTTCCCCATTCACCGTCGGTAAGGACGACGATTACTCTGTTCGACTTTCTGTCTACAAAGTCGTTGCCGTGCTGGGTAAGAGGAGTTGCGCTTGTACCCCACTTGTAGGTACCCTTATCGTAGGTGGGATAGATCGCGTCTATACCCTTATTAACCTCAGACGCCGTGCTTGCTCCGCGGCAGGTATATCCGCAAAGGTCACCGAAGAGGAGGATTGAAACTCTTGTGGAGCCGCCAAGCTTAAGCTCACCGACGAAGCTGCGGATGGCGGAGATAGCTTCGTTGATACGTCCGTCCACGGACATACTTCCCGAAACGTCCACAACGAACATTACCTCGAGAGCCTTTGCGCGTTTTGCAGCCTCCTCTGCCTCCTTGCGCTCCTTCTCAAGAGCCGCGATGACCTCAGCAATGGTTTCATTGACCTCGGTCTGTGTGGATGTGAGCTGCTTGCCCTTTGCGGTCTTCGCCGTTACGTCAACCATACCGTTTTCATTGTAGAGGAAGTCCACGGTAAGAGCGGTATTTTCTCCGGCGTTCATACCGGTGATGATGTACTTATAGAGGATCTTTTCGTGATCGTAGGGGTTCTCCTCCTCACCCTGAAGAACGTAAACGTTGAGCTTGTCGCCGTTGAAGGTGTAGTTCTTTCCGAAGGGCTGATTCTTCTTGCTGTTCTTCGGAACGATAACGCTGTTGATAACCTTGTTTGCCTTATTGAAGGCGAGCATTCCGAGCGCGTGTCCGGAGATATCCGAGATGTTGCCGGGAAGGACGAGTGTTCCGTCTGTGGATGCGCTTCCGCTAAGCTGCATGGGGGAGGTAACGCTTTCGCTGTTGCCGCCGATGATAAGGAAGCCGTCGTTGGAGAGCTGGACCTGCATTGCCGCGCCTGCCGCAACGATGGTATCAACGTCGATATTCTTGGTTACGGGAGGTCTGCCGTATTCTCTCATAACGTATTCCTTAACCTGAGGCATTCTTGTGGAGCCGCCGACGAGGACTACCTCGTCAAGGGAATTCCAGCCGAAGCCACCGCCGATCTCGTCGAAGCACTGCTGGATGAGGATAGCGGTGGTATTGAGAAGGTCGGAGGTTCTTGAATCGAAGAGCTCTCTTGTAATATCGTACTTTCCTACGTAGCCCTCACAGCTTACTGTCGCCATAGCAACGGGAGCCTTTGAAAGTCTCTTCTTTACGTCCTCTGCCGTTACCTGAAGCTTTTTGAGCTCCTCGGGATATTCGTTGATATCTATACCGTATTCCTCGCGGAATCTGTCGATAAGCTCGCAGACGATCTCGTGGTCCCAGTTCTTACCGCCAAGCTGGTGGTTACCGTTTGTGGAGAGGACCTGAACGTTGGAGCAGTTTACCTCTGCGATGGTAACGTCAAAGGTGCCGCCGCCAAGGTCATATACGAGGACGTTCTTTCTGCCCTTACCGGTAAGGCCGTATGCGATGATAGCCGCTGTCGGCTCGTTTATGATCTCTACTACGTTAAGGCCTGCCTTCACGCCTGCGCGCATGGTTGCCTTTCTCTGCTCCTCCTTGAAGTAAGCGGGAACGGTAATTACCGCCTTATCGATCTTAACGTCGTTCTCGCCCTCTATCTTCTTCTTGAGCTCCTTGAGGAATATGGCGGAAAGATCCTCGGGAGTATAATCGTTTCCGTCAAGATAAATGGTGTAGTCCTCCTCCGCCATCATGCTCTTATAGAATGCAGCGGTGTTGGTGTTACGGGATGCCTGCTCGTTCTTTGCCTCCTCACCGATAAGGATCTGTCCGTTTTCGATGCAGACGACGGAGGGAGTGTAGTTATTGCCGAGATCATTCTTGAGGATCTCAACCTCGCCTCTTGTCTTATCGAATATTGCCACTGCCGAATATGTAGTACCGAGATCGATACCAACGTTTACTTTTTTCATTGTCTTTACCTCATTTCTGAATTTATATATTTGATTAAATTACTTACAGTGTTGTTCTTACGCCTCTGTTGCGATGGAGGAGGCGACCTCCCTTAAGGCTGTGTCAAGCGTGTTAAGGTTGACGAGCTTGCCTGCGTTACCGGAGGAGAGCTTGTTAAGGAATTCCACGTCCGCACCGCCAAAGCCTATCGCGTGGATGACGGTTCCGTTATTTTTAAGTCTTTCCGCGGCTCTAATCTCGGACGCCTGATGGTTCCAGACGCCGTCGGTAAGCACCACTATAATTCTTTTTGACTTGTTGTCCGAGAAATCCTCGCCCTTAGTGTTGATGGGAGTTGCGCAGTTGCCCCAACCGTAATCGTTGCGGTCGAAGGCGGGCTGTATCTCGTTTATGCCCTTCTCTATCTCGCGCTTATCTCTCGTCGCATAGCAGGTGTATCCGCATCTGTCCGCAAAAAGCAGGATGGAGATCTTTGCCTTGACAGGCTCAAGCTCATGAACAAAGCCTCTTATTGCCTCAATGGCCTTTGCCAATGGAGAACACATACTTCCCGAAACGTCAAGCATGAACATCACCTCAAGCGGCTTATTATGCTTTGCGCGCCTTGCTGCATCCTCTGCATCCTTGCGCTCCTTTTCAAGTGCCGCTATGACCTCGGCAATAGTTTCGGTTACATCGGTCTGTGTAGATACGAGCTTCTCGCCGTCATCCGTTCTGGCATTCACCTCGACCATGCCGTTATCGTTATAGAGGAAATCGACCGTAAGTGCGGTCTTTGCGCCGCCTTTCATACCTGTGATAACGTATTTATAGAGTATCTTTTCGTGATCGTACGGATTTTCCTCGCTCCCCTGAAGGACGTACACGTTAAGCTTGTCGCCGCTGAAGGTGTATTTTTTACCGAAGGGCTGACCCTTCTTGCTGTTCTTCGGGACTATAACGCTGTTTATCACCTTGCCGTCCTTATTGAAGGCGAGCATTCCGAGCGCGTGACCGGTGATATCCGAGATGTCCGAGCTGTGAAGGAGGAGTCCTTCTTCACAGCAGTCGAATTCCTTGCAATAGGGAATAACGGGAAGAGCGGGTTGAGTTATCAGATGCGCCCAGATCGCCGCACCGGATGCGACGATGGTGTCAACGTCAATGTTCTTCGTTACGGGTGGTTTTCCGTACTCTCTCGTAACGTATTCCTTTACCTGCGGCATTCTCGTAGAGCCGCCGACAAGGACTACCTCGTCAAGCGAATGCCAGCCAAAGCCGCCGCCTATCTCGTCGAAGCACTGCTCTATGAGTATCGCCGTTGTATTGAGGAGAGATGAGGTCCTCTCCTCGAAAAGCGACCTCGTTATTTCGTATCTGCCGACGTAGCCCTCACAGCTGACTGTCGCCATAGCTGCGGGCATCTTTGTAAGGCGTTTCTTTACCTCCTCCGCAGTTACGGTGAGCTTTTTGAAGTCCTCGGGGTATTCGAAAATATCGATGCCGAATTCGTCACGGAATCTGTCGATCAGCTCACACACGATCTCGTGGTCCCAGTTCTTGCCTCCGAGCTGATGGTTGCCGTTAGTGGCGAGGACGTCAACGCGCATGCCGTCGATGCTTGCTATGGTAACGTCAAAGGTACCGCCGCCAAGGTCGTAAACAAGCACGTTCCTTTTGCCCTTGCCGGTAAGGCCGTATGCAATGATAGCTGCTGTCGGCTCGTTTATGATCCCGACCACCTTTAGCCCCGCACGCGCTCCCGCACGCATGGTTGCCCTTCTCTGACGCTCCATGAAGTAAGCGGGAACGGTGATGACCGCCTTATCGATCTTAACGTCGTTCTCCTTCTCGATCTTCCGCTTAAGCTCGCGAAGGAATATCTCAGAGAGCTTTTCTGGGGAATATTCCTCGCCGTCAAGGTAGAGAGAATAGAACTCGTCGCCCATAAAGCTTTTATAGAAGGCGGCGGTGTTGAGGTTGCCCGAAAGAAGCTCCTGCTTTGCCTCCTCACCTATTAGCGTGCTGCCGTTGTCGATGCACACGACCGACGGCGTGTAGCTGTTTCCAAAATCGTTTTTAAGTATTCCGACCTCTCCGCTGTCCGCGTCGTACACGGCAACTGCGGAATACGTGGTTCCAAGGTCGATGCCTACGTTTACCTTTCTCAATGTAATTCCCCCTCAAAACTGTTTCTTTACCTTAATGACAAATAATTACTTAAGAGACGGCGTATATCCGTGTCTTTCTATGTTTGCAAGCCATACTGCGGCGTTGACGATGTAACGTTCGGTTCCGGCGCAGGTTCCCCAGTCGCCGTCCCACAGTCTCGTGAATGCGCCGTCTATCAGAGCGCGCTTGCCGTCATGATCGTAATACGCGGTAACTATATTGCGATCCGAGCTGTATATGAGCGGCTCAAGTCCTCCGCCTATCTTTATGCTTGCGATCGAATCGCCCTCAAAGAATGACACCATACCCGTTGAAATAAGGTGATCGGGGACGATTCCGGGTTCTCCGGGTGCCTTCTGTATTGAGAGGACCTGTCTTGCATAGTAATCTCCGCCCATGGTAATACCGAACATTTTCTGTATTATGAAGTTGGCGTCGGTGTTGAGCGGGTCGTTATCGCCCCAGACGTAAAGTCCGTGTCCGTTATCGAAGAACTCCTGCATTACCTTGTAATGATCGTTATCGAACCTGAGATCCTGCTGTGAAATAAACCACAGCTGACTCTTGTCGGCAAGCTTCCTTTTAAGCACCGAGGCACTCGGTACAGGACCTGTGATCAGCTCTACCTCAAAGCCCTTCTTCTTCATTGCATCGATCGCCTTGCTCATGCTGGCAACTGAGCAAAGATTAAGAATGAGTATCTTATATCCCTTAAAGCTTCCGTCAAGTGCCAGGTCGTACTGTGCGCCCTCGGGATTTCCGAAACGGTCGCGGTCGGTGGTAGGAATATTGCTGACTCCCGCCCACTTTGAGTAGGGCGAACGGCTGGCGTCGATCTCCTTGCGAAGCTCCGCCATAATATCGTCAAGTGTTCCGATATCGTCAACGCGGGATACCTTCATCGGCATTCCTCCGTCGGTTTCCGCCTTGACGTCGACAACTCCGCTGTTGTTGTAGCAAAGCCCGACGGCAACCTTCGTCTGTCCGCTGATGCCGTTGCAATCTATTTCGTATCTGCAAAGAAGCGTGTTCTCCGAGGGATATTCGCTTTCGCCCTGAAGCACGTATATTTTAACGTTGCCCTTCGATACGTAATAATCCTTTGAAAAATATTTGTTGTAGTCGCTGTTCTTCGGGATAAGGATGCTGTTCTCGAACGCCTCCTTATCATTGTTATATACGAGAATTCCGAGGCTGTGGGAGGTGATATCCTTGATATCGTCCTCG
>JBGVEZ010000175.1:0-6075 GCA_045120555.1 Eubacteriales bacterium | reverse complement strand
AACAACTGCAGCTCCCGCAACTAACGCTCCCGAAACAACCACCGCTCCCACAACCACCGAGACTCCCAAGGCTCAGGGCGGATGCGGCTCCGTTATCGGTGTCGGCGCAGTAGTAGCGGCATCCGCAGCAGCGGCTGTTATCGTTAAGAAAAAGAAGGAAGACTGATCTTACAGCATTTCCGTAGGATCACAAAACCAATATAAATGGGCTGTCTCACTAAGAGGCAGCCCTAAAAAAAGCGGCGCCTCACCGAAAAGTGAAGCACCGTTTTTTTAATTTAATTTGAGTTATTTTTCCTTTGTGTAGCTTACGCCGCCAATCTTTACGGTGTCGCCGTCCTTTTCAAAGGACTTTTCACCGCCTATCTTGAATGCGTCGTTTTCAAAAGTGATGGTGATCTTGTCGCCCTTGATTTCGTAGGTTCCTTCAACCTCTGTTGCAATGATGCCGAGCTTGCCCTTTGCCGTGACCTTGTCTCCGTCAAATGTGAGCGAAACGTCAAGCACCTTTGTGTCGTCGCATTTATAGGTTCCGGAGAGCTTGGTCGCGCAGGATGCGAGGAGCATAAGTGCCGTAACCGCAACGAGTGCGAGAGCGATGAGCTTTACTGCTTTTTTCATGATGAATTTCCTTTCTTTCGTTTATATTTTTTGATCCGAGGATCTTTTAACTTATTATATGATCGCCTTAACGACCGTGATAACGCCGCTTACCGCCATAAATGCGTAAACGACCTTTTTGAGGATTGCGGGACTGAGCTTGCCGTAAACCTTCCTTCCAAGATAGTTCGCAAGGAGCATCGTTAGGAAGGCGGGGACGATCATTATAAGTACGCTGGTGGTGTAAAAGCCCGATAAAGCGCGTGATACTCCCGAAATAACGTTTGAAAGCGCGAAAAACATCTGGATCGTTGCAAGATATTCGTCGTTTGATTCGCTCGCACTGAGAAAATATACCACCATGGGGGGCCCGCCCATTGCAAACAGTCCGGACATCGCACCCGATATCGCTCCTGCCGTCAACGCGCTTGTCGGTGCTGCCTTTATTTTTATCTTTCCGTTAAAAAAGAAAAAGTAGATGCTGAGAAGCACGAGCGCGCATCCGAGCAAAATATTGAGCAGCCTCATATCCGCATCCTTAACAAAGCGAACTGCGATGACGTTAACTAAGGTGTAGGTCAGAAGGGGGAGAAAAACGATTTTGTAATTTATGCTTTTACGCATGGTGTAGGCAACGTATGCCGCCGAAAGAAGGGAAATGAAACCCGAAAGTGCAGACGATTCCTGATGCGAAAGGACCTGCGTGAAAAAGATCATTACAATAATTCCGTAGCCGAAGCCGCTTACCCTCTGTGTAAAGGCTCCGACAAACGACGCCGCCGCACACACGGCAAGCGCAAATATCAGCTCTTCTGTCATATCCGTCTCCAATAATTTACTGTAATAATTATACCACAAATTCCGTTCTCTTTCAAGAGCTTTCGGAAAATTAATTTTGCTATTGACAAAAAAAGCAGGATGTGGTAAAATATAAATAGAAAAAGATCTAAGGAGAATTTTACGATGGGAATCGAGATCGAAAGAAAATATCTTGTAAAGTATCCGACAGGCCTTGAGCTTGCAACCTACTGCGACAGAATAATTGAAATAACGCAGACCTATCTTAAATCGGACGAGGACGTTGACCGCCGTGTCCGTCTTTCCGCAGAGGGAGGTAAGGTAACCTACACGTACACCGTGAAAACAAAGATCTCGGAAATTTCACGCAACGAGGACGAGCGCGAGATAACCGAGGAGGAATATAATGCGCTTCTTTCGGAGGCTGACGAAAACTATAACCCGATAAATAAGATCCGCTACTGCATTCCGATCGAGGGCGGTCTTGTTGCGGAGGTAGATATATATCAGAAAATAAAAGAATTTGCCATCTGCGAGATAGAGCTTCACGATGAGAACGAGCAGCCGTACCTGCCCGCCTGCCTCACTCCGATATGCGAGGTTACGGGCAACAGACACTATTCAAACCGCGCTTTTGCGAAAAAGAAAAATATTTTCGGAAATAAGTGAGTAAAGTACGACTCCTTTGCGACTAACATAGTGAAGAAAATAAGGAGGTATCCGACATGACAGGAAAAGAAAAATGCAAATACCTGAAAGAGATAAGGCAGAGAATTGCCGACGATAACGATATTGCTTACGTTACAGAGGAATGTACCCATAAGGGCGAATGCCGCGGGACCTGCCCAAGATGCGAAAGCGAGCTGCGTTATCTTGAGCGTGAGCTTGAAAAGCGTAAGGCTCTCGGCAAAAGCATAACCATTGCCGGCCTTGCCGTCGGACTTGCAGTTACTGCTACGGGCTGTGATAATCCCTTTGCCGTTGCGGGTAATATGGAAAAGAATCCGCTTGACGGAGATATAGCTATAGAAATGCCTCCTGCGGGAGTACTTCCTGAAACCACTGTTGAATTTCCCGGAGAGATAGTTGATGGCGAAATGGTGGAATATTTTCCTCACATTTCAAGCGTTATAAACGATAATCCGAGGGTGATTTATGAAAAGCTTTCGGGCATCGATGCAAAATATCTTTGCGACGAATGGTCAAAGGCGGGATATTACGTTGAAGAAAAAGAAAACAACACATACGTTTATAAATACGAGGATACCGTTCTCGAGCTGACCTACGTTGATTTTGAAACGATTACGTGTGTGGTTGTCCGCTATGCCGACGGAAGCGTTTCCGAATACAAGCGCACGCCTGACAAGACGACGGGTGACGAGACAACGGTACATGAAACTGTACGTACGGGAGAACTCCCACTACCTGTCGAAACGATGGGCGAGCCGATACCCCAAGACTGAACAGTAACAATGGAGAAAAAGAATCTGACACGCTCCTTCATCGGAGTAAGCCGCCATAGGATCAACACCGACGGAGACGGCGTCACAACGCTTGCCTGCTTTTACGGCTGTCCGCTTCGGTGCAAGTACTGCATAAATCCGCAATCTTTGGCGGAGGGTACCGTTTGTGAGCGGTATTCACCCGAGGAGCTTTACCGCAAGGTGGCGATAGATCAGCTGTATTTCCTCGCTACGGGCGGCGGCGTGATGTTCGGCGGCGGAGAACCGCTCCTGCATACCGATTTTATATCCGAGTTCCGCAAGATCTGCGGTGACGGATGGAAATTGCACGCCGAGACCTCACTATGCGTTCCTCGAGAGAACGTTATCGAGGCGGCAGGCTGTATTGACGTATTTTACGTTGACTGCAAGGATACAAACCCCGATATATACAAACGCTACACGGGCAAGGATAACGCCCTGATGCTTGAAAATCTGCGGCTGCTCGCCTCTCTTGTCGGAGCGGATCGGATAGTAGTGCGTCTGCCGCTGATTCCCGGCTTCAACACCAACAAAAACAGGGACGCAAGCGAAAGACTGCTTTCCGAAATGGGTATTACGCGGTTTGATAGGTTTAACTATATTATTAAGGATAAGGACGCAAAATAAAATTGCGTCCTTTTTGATTATGTACCGAAAATCAATAAAAAGGACACACGCAGGACAAAAAAGTATGTTACAATAATAAAAAAGGAGGAAGACATATGAAACCGATCAGCAAAAAAACAAAGCGTATTCTGAAAATCGTACTTATTGCACTTGCGGTTATTCTTGTGGCGGCAATATCGGTCTGCGTTTATTATACCGTCCTCGGCTACAATATGTACCGTGACGCACTCGAACGCCTTCCTCTTGAGGACGCAGTTGCAAAGTACCGAAGCGATCCCGACTACGTGAAATTTGAGGACCTGCCCAAGCTGTACGTCGACGGAGTTGTCGAAATAGAGGACGGAAGATTCTACAAGCACAACGGAATCGACCCAATTTCAATTATGCGTGCGATAACGAGAAATATTGCGTCGGGCGAATATACCGCCGGCGGAAGCACGATAACTCAGCAGCTTGCAAAGAATATGTTCTTCTCGTTCGACAAGGTGCTTGAGCGGAAATTTGCCGAGGTGTTCATGGCAAGTAAGATCGAAAGCACGTATACAAAAGAAGAGATCCTTGAATTGTACGTTAATATTATAGATTTCGGAAGCGGATACGTCGGCGTCGGTGAGGCGGCGCGCGGATATTACGGTAAAGAAGTGAGCGAGCTTGACGTTTATGAGATCGCAACTCTTATCGGCGTTCCGAATGCTCCCGCTTGCTTTTCACCGAAGGATAGCCCCGAGGAGTCGCTCGAACGGCAAAAATACGTGCTTGAAAAGCTCGTCGAATGCGGTATGATAGATGAGAAATACATAGAGGGCTGACAAAATTCGCAGAAATTTGACACGTTTTGCAAAAACTATTGAAATAAACCTTAAAGTGTGTTATAATAAGGCAGATGTCACGCTGAGTTTACATTACGTTACGCTTGCGTTGCGCGACGTCAAATAACAAAAAAGGATATTGACTATGGATGCACTCAAGGAATTGAAATGGGGAAGCTTTGGCCCCGTTCACATTATCACTCTTATACTTTCTGCATTGATCGTTGTTGCACTTTATTTCATTCTTAAGGGAAAGACCGAAAAAACACAGAAGATCGTTCTGTTTCTCCTATCGCTCTGGGGCCCTGCCGCAATTCTTTACAATATACTTATGTGGGGTCTTAAAAGCTCGGTGCTTGAGTATCTGCCCTTCCATCTCTGCTCTATAAACGCGATCCTTCTTCCGATACTCGTGCTTACAAAAAGCAACGTCCTCGGAAACCTCCTTCCCGTTTACAGCGTAGGAGCGGTGCTTGCACTCATCCTCAACACCTTCCAGGCAGATTATCTGATCTTTGACCACGTTTTTCTGATGTTCTGGCTTCCGCACACGCTTGAGTTTGCGATCCCGATACTGATGATAACGCTCGGACTTGTTAAGATACGCCCGAAATACATCCCCGCCTGTCTCGGAATAACCTTTGTGATGTATACGGTTATACATTTCATAAATCTCTGGCTTAATCAGTATCTTATCGACAGCAATATTCTCGACTCGGCAGGAAACGTTATTCAGGTAAGCTATATGTATTCGCTGTACGAGCTCGGCGGAAAGGGAAATCCGATGTTCGACATCTTCTACAGCCTCATTCCGTATGACTACTTCTATATGCTTGCGGCATTCCCGATAATCGGTGTAGTGTATTTCTTCATGAACCTCAAGTACATAATCTCAAAGTCCAAGGAAAAGAAAAATAAAGCGTAAAACAAAGAAACAGCAGATGCGTCCGAAAACGTATCTGCTGTGTTTTTTTACTTTGAGAATAGTTCGAGAATGTATTCGATCGTGAATTTGGCCTTAACTTCACGTATCGTAAGATCTATACGGGGCGTTTTACTGTCGGGAGAATAGGTCATGTCCTTTTCGGCATCCGAATAGGTGTCGGCGATGAGATAAATAAATTCCTTGCCGCCCTCATAGTCTTTATTTTCATTGGCTGCCGAAAGTAAAACATTATCATAGCTATGGAAAAAGATGCTGAGAAGTCTCTCGCTTGAAGCAATTGCGGTGTTGTTATTAAGAGCAAATTTTTGGTTTGGCATTCCGTAAAGCATTACGATCTTCGCCATTTCCAAGGGTTCTGAATTGTTAGATGAAGAATCTATATCCGATATGTTATATTGAAGTACGTGTGCCAAGCCATTGGTCTTCAGATCACTTTGTATATTAATTCTGAATACATAAAGTACTCCCTTGTGATTTATGTGGAGTTGGCATCTGCCCTTCCACCTTTTGAAATCACGAACAGTGCCGTCATCGTTTAAAATATCAAGGTAAAGTGCGTGCTCGCCGCTTTCATTTTTGAGAGTTGCTACACGTGCGATAAGCGTAATTTTCTGCTTCTTTTCCGTTCCGGTTATTTTAAACGCTTTCTCGGACGTTACCGAATATCCTTCATCAAGCTTCATCGGCTCTGCGTTTGGCACGGAAATCGACGTTTCCTCGGGGAGGGTGGTTTGGGCATCGGTTGTTGCCGCAGGAGCGGTCGTTTTCTCAGGCTCGGTCGTCTGCTCGGGCGCACTTGTCTGCTCGGGCG
>JBGVEZ010000174.1:0-4068 GCA_045120555.1 Eubacteriales bacterium | reverse complement strand
AGAGGTGACACAGTAAGGCCACTTATATTCTCATCGGTCGGCGGTGTAGTCAACGTTATCCTTAACCTCATATTCGTAATCGTTTTCGGAATGAATGTTGAAGGTGTTGCGATAGCTACCATAGCATCGCAGACGATCTCCACAATTCTTTCACTTATCTATCTCACTAAGCTGAACGATGCTTGTAAGCTTTATTTCAAAAAGCTCGCCATAGATAAAAGAACGATGATAAAGTTCCTTAAGATAGGTATCCCGGCAGGAATTCAGGGATCTCTTTTCTCACTCTCAAACGTTCTCTTGCAGAGTGGTTACAATTCTCTCGGAACATTGTTTGTAAATGCAAACGCAGCAGCAAATCAGGTCGATGCATACCTTTATAACATCCTTAACTCGTTCTATCACGTTGTTCTTACGTTTGCTTCCCAAAACTATGGAGCAAAAAACACCAAAAGACTCAAAAATGTTTTTATGTTAGGTATCGCCATAGCTGTTACAGTAGGTCTTACACTTGGAATTCTGACATACGTTTTCTCAGACCAACTCGTAGGTATATTCAAATCTGATCCCGATATTCTTGACGTAGCAAAATACAGACTTCTTTACGTAGGACTTCCGTATTTTCTTTGCGGACTTATGGAAATAGGCACTGCTATGCTGAGATCAATTGGCTACTCACTTCTTTCCACTATTATCACCTTCTTCGGCTCATGCCTTTTCAGAATTATTTGGGTAACAAAAATATTCCCGCTTTATAATACGGTAGCGTCGCTTTATATAGTTTATCCGATTTCGTGGACAGTGACGTTTGTCGCACTCACAGTTGCCTATGTGATCTGCTATAATTACAATAAAAAGAAGTTGATTGCGGCAGGAGTCGTTTTCAATCGATAACAAATCTAATGTTTCTTTGTAAAAAGGAGGTCAACAATGACATTACAGGAGCAATTTACAAAAATATATAAAGAAAATATCAAAAGAGAGGGCGCAGACAAGCTTCTCGCTTATCTGACCGATCAGAGTGATTTCTTCACCGCGCCCGCATCTACAAGATACCACGGATCATATGAGGGAGGTCTTTGTGAGCACAGCCTTAACGTATACTCCTGCTTAAAGGATTTTATGACACGTCCGAGAATGAAGGAAATGTACGGAATTTCATACAGTGACGAAAGTATCGCTATCGCTGCACTGTTACACGATCTTTGTAAGATCAATTTCTACGTTCCGGGCACAAGAAACGTAAAAGAGAACGGCGTCTGGAAGACAGTTCCTACGTACACCATAAACGATACCCTCCCTTACGGACACGGAGAAAAATCAGTATACATTATTTCAGGCTTTATGCGACTCACAAGAGATGAAGCGTTTGCCATAAGATATCATATGGGATTTTCCACAAACGATGATCCCGGCACGGTAGGGAAGGCACTTGAAATGTTTCCTCTCGCGTTTGCACTCACCGTTGCAGATATGGAGGCAGCATATTTCATCGAGGGCAAACAATAAAAATTCCCCTTGTAAGCAGAACGGATCTCTGTTTACAAGGGGATATTTTTGTAATAAAAGTGAATTATCTGTTTTCAAGATAATCAACGATATCGCGAACGGTAACGAACTTATGAATATCGTCGTCCTTTATCTCGATATCCAATGCTTCTTCGCACTGAAATGCAAGCTCAGCAAGCTCGAGTGAGTTGATCCCGAGATCGCTCTTAAGCTCTGCATCGAGAGTTATAAGCTCCTCCTCGATTGAAAGCTCTTCAACAAGAAGTTCCTTGAGTTTTTCAAACATTGTAATTTCCTCCAATTTTTATTTTACTGTAAAACGCTTGATTTTTTTTGAGGTCGTTCTTTCAAACGGCTCTTTTCTTATTTCAATACGACGAATCATCTTATGAGAAGGAAGCTTCTTGTTGATATCGTCGATAATTGACTTGACCTTTTTGTATGCGTCCTCATCAGAAATTTCCTCGCCAAGGATCTCATAATTAGGAACACATACAGCACATATTTCCTGCTCGGACGTTGTTTCATTGGCTCTTGTAAGAACTACCGATTCAAGGATCTCGGGTACAGCATTTATGTATTCCTCAAGCTCCTCTGGGAAAACGTTCTTTCCGTTACTGAGAATTATTACGTTTTTCTTTCTTCCGGTTATGAATATATAGTTTTCCTCATCCATATATCCGATATCACCGGTTCTGAACCATCCGTCCTCGGTGAATACCTCTGCAGTCGCCTCGAGATTTCTGTAATATCCCATCATAACGTTCTCGCCCTTAACGAGAATTTCACCTGTGCCGTCCTCAGGATCTGGATTATCGATTTTTACCGAGCAACCGTAAACCGGAGTACCTACCGAGCGGAATTTAACCTTACCGGGCGAGTTAACAGCAACAAGGGGGGAGCATTCGGTTATACCGTAGCCCTCAAGTACTGTAATACCAAAAGAGTAAAAATCCTTTATGATCTCTGCAGAAACAGGTGCGCCGCCGCACACGATGCTCTTAAGATTTCCGCCGAATGCGCCTGTTACACTTGCAAACAGCTTATCCCTCACATCTATTCTGAAGAAGAGAAGACAAGAATTCAGTATTTTAAGAAGATTGAAGGCGAACGTTAAATTCTTTTTCTTCACCTCATCGTTGATCTTTTTATGCATTGTTTCTACAAACAGCGGAACAAGCATAAGTGCGTTCGGTTTGAAGGAAGCAAAATTTCTCATAACGCTCTTGAGAGAATCGTTTATAAGAATAGTTGCACCAAGATTCATTATAGCCAGATTTCCGCAGGTTATTTCATAAGAATGATGAGGGGGCAGGCAAGAAACAAAAGTGTTATTATAATCGTAAGACATCGTAAGGCACGACGCGTTTGTTGCCGCAGTAAGATTCTTTTGAGAAAGCATAACTCCCTTGCTTGTTCCTGTTGTACCGGAGGTGAAGAGAAGAGCAGACATCTTTTCAAGATCAATAGGCTTTGTCATGTACTCGGTGTGACCGTTCTTTATTTCTTCTTCACCTACAGCCATAAGCTCTTGAATCGTGATAGCACCGTCCGCCGGATCACCGTTGGCATTCAATTCAATAAACAACTTGATTTCGGGAAGCTCGTTCTTTATACGCACAATCTTCTCTCTCTGTGAAGCAGTATAAAAGAGAACTTTTACCTCGGCAAGCTTAAGAAAATTCACCGTCTGTTCGTCGGAAATATCTGGATCTATCGGAACGATATATCCTGATCCGTTCACGGTTGCGAGATAACTGCATATATAATAAGGATGCATCGTACCCGTAACCGCAACTCCGCAATCGTTAAGTCCGACCTTGGTAAGTGCTGCACCGATCTTATTCATGCTTTCATAAAATTCCGAATATGTCATATCGACGTAGTTCTTGCCAACCTTGTATTTATAGAGTATCTTATCTCCAAATGCCTCTGCACTCGATTTCACAAGATGGCGAAGATTCATTACGATTTTCGGACGTGCTTCTTGATGTAAGTTGTTTATCATTTTCATAATGGTTTCCCCGTATCTTTATGTACAACCAAAATCATTGGTTTAATTGTCTCTTTTAATTATACAACATTTTTTTCATTTTGTCAAGTATTATATGAGAATTAAATAATAAAAAAGATGATCAAAGCGATTGATTTTTCTCATCTTTTATGATATAATATATGTAGTACTGTGTTTTCAAGGAGAAATCAATGAAAAGAATACTCATTACAGGCGGCTCCGGCGGAATAGGCGCGGCATGTGTCAAGGCTTTTTCAAATGGCTATAATAAAGTAGCGTTCACCTATAACAAATCCGACGAGCAGGCTATCTTATTAAAAAACGAATGCAATGCTATCCCAATAAAGGCGGATCTGTCAGACCCGAACTGCTTAAAGGAATTTACGCAAAAAACACTCGATGAGCTTTCCGGAATAGACGTACTTATAAATAACGTTGGGGCTGCTCACATAGGACTATTTAACGATCTTACAAACGGTGAATGGCAGCATCTTATCAACGTAAATCTTACGTCTGCCGTACTCATCTCACGTGATCTTAGCAAGGAA
>JBGVEZ010000173.1:0-2081 GCA_045120555.1 Eubacteriales bacterium | reverse complement strand
ATTTATTTTCGGACTTTTTCGGTCTTGCCAAATGTGACAGCCCATTTTATGCTATTGAAATAATAATATCTCCCGTCGAGGTCGTTATACTGCAGCTGCCTCCCGTTCTTATATCGGGGAGAACAACTCTGCCCGTGCTTGTTTTCGTTGTGAAAATCTTATTCGAAAGAAGTGTTCCTACAACGTCACCCGTATCGGTCCTCACGTTTATATCGGGGGCGTCACAGCCGTCGAGCTTAACGTCACCTGTCGTCCTTTTTATATCAAAGGCTTCTGTGGCAACAACGTTATTCATTGAGATATCGCCCGTGCTGCCGCTAGTGGTGAGGGTGGTGCAGTTAAGACCGACGATATCCGTTTTGCCGGTTGAAACCGCGATCCTTACGCCACCCTTACATTCCACGCCCTTGATCGAAATATCTCCGGTCGACACCGCAAGCTCAAGCGACCCCGCCTTGATATTTTCCGCCGTTATATGACCCGTGCTTGCCTTTATTTTAACGTTATCGGTTGCGGAGGCGAAGCATCTCACGTCACCTGTGCTGACCAAAACGTCGATTTCCGAAAACGTGAAGTCTTTTGCAACTTCAACGTCACCCGTGTCACCTTTTACGGATAATTTCTCATATCCACCCATAGGCATATACAGCGTGATCTTCGGTGATACGAAGCTGATCCCTATGTGATCAAGCCACCCTTTTTCGCAATTCGACCCGAGCTGAAGCTCTCCGTCAACAACCGTTGCCGAATGCTTGTGATCTGCCTCCTCGTAAAATACTACTCTCACCTTTCCGTCATCCGACGGAAGTATATGCAGATCCGCGGTATCGATGTCTGCGGATATACTCTCAAACCTTTCTTCGATATTATACTCATTGGTTTCGAATTTTTCGGTTGACAATTTTGTAAAATCCCAAGACATCGCCGCCATTGCGCCAACAAAGGTCAGTGCGCCGACGAGGAAAAGCGAAGCGGCTACGATGAGCCAGGCTCTGACTGCTCTCTTCATTTTGCCTCCTCCTTTTTGACAAAGCATCCTTTAATGCCTTTAAGTATCTTTTTGGTAAGCGCGACCGTTCCCTTTGTTGCCGCCATACAGCCGAAGAATAAGAAGATCGCAAGTGATATGCACACCAAGCTTACTCCCACGGTAGCAATACCCGAAAGCACATTTCCTTTAAAAACAAACAACAAGCCGGCAAAAGCTCCGAAGGCTCCCGACACCGCGAGCGCCGCAAATACCGCCCAAAGGGATACCGCCGCACTCCATATGCAAGCGTAAAGCGAAAAAGTGACCGCAAGCAACGCAACAAGAAGCGCACCCCACACGGGTGAGCCGACTGCAATCAGAGCTATCTCCCACCCCTTTAAGGCTCGCTTTGGCTTGATCTTTTCTTTGACTATGGTTATAAGAGGAGTACCGTCAATTATCTCTTTGGCTATATCGTCTACCGTACCTACCGCCCGAACCGCTTCCTCCTCGGTAAGTCCATCCTCGACTCTATCCTCGATCATCTCGCAGTAGAACTTCAGTCTTTCTTCTATTTCACTCTCCGGCAATCCCGAAAGCTTATCCCTAAGCGAGATAAGAAATTTAATCTTCGTCATCCGCACCTTCTCCTTTCGCACCGTCATTTACAATAAACTTATAAATAGACATTACCTCACGCCATTTCTCCTTGAATTCATCAATGCGAAGAAGTCCCGCCTCGGTAATATGATAATACTTTCTTAACCTTCCGCCATGCTCCGCCGTACGCACCGTGAGCATACCCGAAAGCTCCAGCCTTTTTAGGATAGTATAAAGCGTCGATTCGGTAAGCTCAATATATGGCTTGACGTCTTTTATTATTTTATATCCGTATGAATCCTCGTTTTTAATAGCGGTAAGGACGCACACGTCCAGAATTCCGCGTTTAAGCTGAATGTCCATAGCCACTCCGTGTTCGAAATTGTATGGAGCGTTAGCGCAAAAAACGCACAGACGGCAATTTTCAAGGCGCTTCATACTCCGTAATACATCGTAACACGAAGTATTGCGTTTGTCAATAGATTTCGAAAAATTTTTTCTCTGCCGTGTC
>JBGVEZ010000172.1:0-5828 GCA_045120555.1 Eubacteriales bacterium | reverse complement strand
GTACATAAGCGTGAGGTAATCGGATCTCTGCTTCTCGCTAAGCTTTGCGATAGCCTCGGATATCTTCTGATATTTGAGGTTCAGCTTATATTCCACCTCAAGGTCATAGCCATCAACACCGAATGCGGTAAGCATTCTCTTCGATTTTGATTCCTTAATATGATTCTCAACGATAGTCCTGTCCTGAAGATAATATGTGAAATTAGGCAGTGCCGCAAGAGCATATGCCTTGGCGATATTGTATTTCAACTCTTCTGCGCGGATCGAGTTATCTGTTTTCTCCATCAACGATTCAAAATCGTTTTCAGCTGCTTCGACCTTTGCCTTGTAATTTTCATACACCTCGTCATACGACTGCGCGACCTCATAGTCCTCAACGTAATTATTATAAAGCGCGCGGTATGCTCCCGTTCCGTCCTCACACATAATAACGTGGAAGTCCTCAACAGCCAGTCCTGCGTTTGCTGCAACTGCGGCACAAGCAAGAGCTGTACCGTCCTGAGCGTAGAAGTAGAAGAATGAATTTTCATTCTCGTTCTTCAGCTCCTTCACCTTATTTATCATGGAAACGAATTCCGCTTCGGTAAATCCGTTACTCTTGTTGCTACCGACGTCAAAGCCTGCGTTGTTGAAATATTCAATGCTTTCGATTCCGCTGTAGGTCTTCCCTCTCTCGATGATAGCATAAGTCTCATATCCGTTCGATATAGATTCAAGAGCCGCAAGCACAGGTGGAATAGTCGCAAGCGCATAAATAATGTTGTAGATCTTATCCCCTTCTGCAGGTGCGGTAACAGTAACCGCCGGTTCTGTTTCGGGAGGCTCGGTCTCGCTTTCGTACGGAGATGTCGTAACGTCACCGTTTCCGGTTATACATGATGTTAAAGTAGAAATGATCAATGAACAAAGAAGTAAAAATGCAATAATTCTTTTGTTTTTTTCCATTTTAATATTCCTTTCTTTTGGGAAGCTGTGTAAATAATCAACCCTTTCGTCTGTATACTTATTCGAATAAAAAGGCCAAATTACTCAAAAAATCAGTATTCTCTTTTAAATCTTTTTATCGACTTTACCTTACGTTCGTTATGATCCGTATCAACCTCAAATATCGCACCTCGAAGCTCTGTTCTTCCGGTTGCGACCTCAAATCTTGTCGACATCTTATCGCGCTGACGCTTTATAACGTTTTCGATCTTTACGCCTATAATGCTGTCGATCGGTCCGCACATTCCGAGGTCTGTAATATATGCCGTGCCGCGCGGAAGTATTCTTTCATCTGCTGTCTGCACGTGCGTGTGTGTTCCGACAATGATATCTATCTTACCGTCAAAATAATTTGCAATAGCAAGCTTTTCTGCGGTAGCCTCTGCATGCACGTCAAGAATAGACAGGTCATATTCACCGTCGAAATCCAAAAGCGCGTCCTCTACTGCATCGAAGGGATTGTCAAGCGGATCCATAAACGCTGTTCCCGAAACGTTCATCATAAGGACTCTGATCCCATTTATCGGAAATATCTTCGCTCCGCTTCCGGGAAGCCTTGCGGGATAGTTCATGGGACGGATTATATTATCCTTATCCTCGAGTACGTTTTTAATATCGTATTTCCCCCATATATGATTTCCTGTCGTAATAAAATCAACACCCGCATAAATAAGACGGTTATAATCAGCGGCTGATATTCCGTGAATATTGGAAACGTTTTCTCCGTTTGCAATAATAAAGTCAAGTCCAAGCTCCTCGCGTATGTAATAAAGCTCATTTTCAAGTAGAGAAAGCGTTGAGATTCCGACGATGTCGCCGAGAAAAAGTATTTTCATCAATGATACGTACCTTTCTGAAATTTATAATTGATCAATTTTTTACAATGTGAAGCTTTACCAAAAGCTTTCGTAAAACGCGTTTTGCGATAATTATACATTCACGAAATTCCACGCTTCTTCCCCAGATCAGGAGATAAACAAGGTTCGGAACGGTAACACAAAATACAACGCGAAGAACGAAGAAAATCATTCCCGGATTACTTGTACAGAAAATTCTTACAAGCGCATAGGTTATGAAAAATCCGACGGCAGCCGTGAGCGCGTGCAGAGCATATTTCTTGAAATAGACCGAAACCGGTTTCTTGAATCCGTATTTGAAAAGCACCCTCGGCTCTATCCAGAAGCAGGTTACGAGGTCGGCTATAAGCATTGCGGCAAAAATGCCCGCTTCACGGAAAGCGCGCCCCATTATTATTGCAAGCACTACGTAGACAGCAAACTGCGCAATATACTTATACTTGTCTCTCACAAAAAGCCCGAATGCATCCTTTGTGGTATTCATTGCAATTCTCGTGCAGAAAAAATAGAATGAAAGACTTATAAGCGCAACTGCTTCCTTGTCGAACAGATACTGGGGCCCGAGCCAAAGCTCAATAAATGGGTTATATATAAGCGCAAGGCTGACAGAGGTAAATCCCGCGATCCATGCGCAGATAAAATTCAATATATTGTACACGTTATACTTTTTATTTTCGTCCTTACTGTCCGCATACATATTTCCTATACTTGCAGAAAATGACGAAAAGAAAATGTTCATAAAATTCTTGAGATTGAACTGGATTGTATAGTAATTCTGATAAAGAGTCGCTGAATTTACACCGCAAAGCCTTGCAAGAAAGACCGCCTCGGTTCCGAAAACGAGATAGCTTCCGAGCTTATGCAGAGCGCTCGCCTTAACCCTTCTCTTGACGTCACTGCGTTCAGCTTTCGTAAGCTCGCGTACGTTTTTTTCGGAAATATAAGGGTAATCATGATGTACCTTAAGCGATATCGCACCGTTTTCAATAACGTTGAAGACAAGAGTACAGCTAAGGTAAATGAGATAATTATGCGTAAACCGCAGAACGATTATCTGCACGACATGAAAAAGACATTTAAAGAAATATCTGTACCTTGACACAGCATACTGCCGTTGGTCTGCCGTCAGAAGTACCGCGCGGTAGGAGAGCGGATAAGTCATCGCAGAATTAATTACGAACATAACGTAAATAAGTCTGATATTTTCGATATCGGGCATTACGCGAACAAAAAAATGAAGGATCGGCGTAAGCGAAAGTCCGAGCACTAAAACAACTCCACCCACTATATAGTACGCCTTTTTCATATATTTCATATATGCGGCGACCTTTGCCCTGTCGTCATTTACGAGCGGCTTATAAAGGCAGAATATAATTGCCGATGACAGACCCAGCTCGCACACGTTTACCGCATTCAGGATTGTCAGAAAAACACTGCCGAGCCCAAGATAGTCATCGTTGAAGGTATTTAAGAATATTTTACGCAATATAAAGCTGAATATTACGAGAAAAATCTGTCCTATCAGCCCGTATTTGGCGTTTCTTATGGATTTTTCGGTTCTTGTAGAAGCCATAAGTCCCAACCTTTTCTATAATAAATTGTTATGCCTTTTTGGCAAAAAACGAAAGCAGCCACCTTGAGAGCTTATCTCCGAGCAAGCAAATAAAGTATCCCGCAAGCATAAAAAGCACACCGCGAATAAGGCTTGAGGGTGAGTACATGACCCAGTTAAAGCAAGTACAGGTCACCCAAAGCAACAAAACCTGCTTAAGGGGAGTACGCTTTGTATCCGCAAGCTTTATCCAGATACCTGCAAGAGCACCGGTGAGTGCAGTACCGAGCCATCCGAGGAAGAAATATCCGTATGCGGGAAGCACGCCACCGTACCAATGCAAATAATAATCGTGCGTCATAAGGGAAACGTTAGAATTCGGTACCCTTCCGCCGCCAAGTATCATCGACGCCAGAAATCTCATAAACGTCATAAGCCTTTCCGAGACAGAGTATATCCCCTCGGATGCCGCAGCAACAAATGAAATTCCCGTATATGACGCGGAGTACATCGTGTCAACCGCAAATTTCTGCTTTAGCATTACCTTAAGAGTTATCTTTATCTGCTCAATCGAGAAATCCGCGTTCCCGCGGAAATGACCTACGGCAGAGAAAACCACAAGTCCGACAAGCGCAAGCGGAAGCACCTTTACAAACGACATCCTGTGCGAAAGGAAGATAATGAAAAAAAGAATTACCAGTGAAAGCGCTGTCTTTCTTCCACCGTAAAGAAGGTCCTTTGCGGCAAACGCCAAAAGCAGTACCGTTATCGGTACAACGGTATACCAGCGTCTTCCGCTGTACATGTATGCAAAAATAAAGAGAATAAGGCTGTACTCATAAAGAGGATTCGCTTCGCCTCGTGTGCTTCCGCCCTCGGGAGCCTTGTAGACGAAAAGGAAGATCAGTATAAGCACAAGAATGATGCCGCCGACAATAAGCGGATTATAGCAATCGCGCACAAGAAGACTGTCCGTGGATTCTTCCTTTTTTTCATATTCCCTTCTCACGAACATCAGCATCGTTAATGTAAATATCGCATATGCGCACATCATTCGTATGGATGCTGCAGTGGATGCAAGAGACATCTCGTAACGGAAGAAAATGAACCAGACACCGTCTACCCACGCGCTGTAAATGGTTGCAAATATCATTGCAAAAATGATAACTGCGCACCAATTGTTACGGCAATAATACGTTGCGACAAGAAGCGAGCTCATCGCAACAAACGCTGTCACGGTAAACAGCACGTTATCGTATTCAAATCCGCAAAAAACGTTTGTAAGGAAAACAGCCACCGTCAGACAAAACATCACTGCCTTAATAATAAGCAGCGTTTTCGTTTCTGCAATAGCGGAAAATCGCTTAAGATTCAGCATATATTTCAAGATATCCTTTCAATGCGTTTAATTTATCGAATTGCTTTGAACGTTCTACGCAATTCGCTTCTAAAAACTGCGGTCTTGTCTTCAGATAATCCGCAAGTGATGCAGGATTACTGTCAAATATGACAGCACCGCTTTTTTCGTCGATCGCCTCGGGAGAGCCGCCCGTATTGTAAGTTATAACGGGAGTTCCGCAAGCCAATGACTCAAGATTAACCGTCGGGAAATTATCGGCGTGAGTGGGATTTATAAGATAATCCGCAGCCGTATACCACTCTGCAAGCTCGCGTCTGTCGTGCGTTTTGGAAACGGTAATAAACCCGTCCCCCTTGAAAGACTCCTCCGCGCCCTCTCCGATAATAACTATCACAAACGATTCGTCAAGAAGGCGTCGAAGCTCTGTAATATCGTTAATCCCCTTTGAAGCGTACCATTTAAGGCTTACACCAAGAAGAATGCATTTGTCTTCTATGCCGTATTTTTTACGCAAATCAGATCGGGTAGGAGCAAAAAAGCTCATATCGATACCGTTTCGGATCACATTTATCTGATGCTTTGACAGAAAAGAGCGTTTGACGATCTCAGAAAGCCATTCGGACGGAGTAACGATCGTAATATTCTTCGGGAGATTGAAGTACTTCTTCTTTTCCCTGTAATTGCGTTCACTCATGTCTGCAAGAATGGATGCGGGATAGGTTCCCTTTCTCGGGCATTTGCTGCACCCGGTCATCCATTTTTCACACTCTATCTCGTCAAATATCGCACAATGTCCCGTGAATGCCCAACAATCGTGAAGCGTCCAGACGACCTTTATGCTTTCATGGCTTGCAAGATACTCAAAAAGCATGGGAGCATTAAGATAATAGCCGTGAAGGTTGTGAATATGGATGATGTCGGGTGCAAAAGCATCTACGTATTTCAGAAAACGTTTTGTCTGCGCCCTCAGCATAAAGCCCTCACGGTCATTAATCCTCGAAAGAAAAGCGGTACGGTAAAGCGACAGCTTACTCCCTATGCAATACGCATCTTCTTCAGGAATTCCGTCATGACC
>JBGVEZ010000171.1:0-2104 GCA_045120555.1 Eubacteriales bacterium | reverse complement strand
TGGCGCTGTTTGCCTTCCTTGCCGTATCGCTTACCATGTCGCTTCTTATCTACCTTGAAAGAGCGATCAAGTGCAAGGAGATCGAATACAGCTGTTACATAGAAATTACCGACGCGGAGGATTTTAACCCCTTGTACAATGAAATAAAGCCGCTCGTTTCGCATACCGAGCTTGTTCCTGCAAGGAGCGGAATTGCAAACCACGTAGGTGTCGAGCTGAGTGTGGATTCGCTTGAGAATTATCAAAGACTTCTTGAATATACCGAAAAAAGTCGGGAGGTAGTTATTTCTCTTCCGGGCTGATAAAAAGACCTGTTTCCGCAGGTCTTTTTATATTGACAAAACTATTGCTTTATGGTATAATAAAGAAAAATCTCCGGAGAAAATCACATGGAAAAACTTATACAGTACGCTACGAAGGCGTCATATTACGACGGACCGTTTGACAGCGTTGTCGGATGGTCTGCGGCGGGAATGGGGTATATAATAAAGAGCGAGAACGGCAAAATTATTGTCGTAGACGGTGGTCACGACGAGGACGGCTATCCGCTTTACGAAATAATAAAAAGCCTTTCAGACGAAGAAATTCCGACCGTGGAGGCGTGGATAATAACGCATCCGCACGGTGATCACTACGGTGCTCTGCGTGAAATATGCAAGACGGATGATCTGAAAAATAATATAAGAATCAAAAGTATGATCTACCATTTTCCCGAGGGCTTTGTCGATGCAAAGGGGAAGGGGATCTCGGGCGCAATCAACAGTCTTGAGAAGATTCTTAAGGTAACAGGAGCGGAGCATATCATTCCGACCGTTGACGAACATATGGAAATTGACGGCATAAAGCTCCATTTTCTCTACACCCCGACCGATCTTACCATCCTTGATAATCCGAACCAGCTTTCGCTTATCTTTACCGTGGAAGGGAAAAATAAAAAGGTGATGTTCACGGGAGATGCTTACAAGCGCAATATGCAGATAGTCACGTGGCGTTATCCGAAAAGCCTTAAATGCGATATATTGCAGCTGCCGCATCACGGACTTTGCGATACGGGCGATATGGATTTTTACAAGAGAGTTGATGCAGAAACGGTGCTGATCCCCATTTCCGTTGCGGGCGACCGCACCATGCGTTCGGATATGTACGGGGATGCTCCTCTTGCCAACCGCTTTGCCGAGGAGAACGCAAAAAACGTTTACAAGGCGTTCGAGGGTACGGTTGAGATAGAGCTGTAACGAATTTTCTTCCCCCGTCCAATAAGGATGCCGAGGGGGACGGTTGATATAGAGCTGTAATAAAGCTTGGGGTACGCCACGTATTTGTGACGTACCCCAAGTATTTTTTTGGTGACTGAGTCTTAAAGACTCAGTCTTTTTTTGTTATTCAGCGATTCTTCTCTTTTTGGACTTTATTGCGATAAAGCCGATGCTTGTAACTGTGAGCATCATAAGGAAGATGCCGATCGCTGTTTCGTCGCCCGTTTCGGGGGAGGGAACGAAGGGCTCTTCGTAAACGTTATTGAATGCGATACCGTTTGCTGCGCCTTCATCTGTGGAGATCTCAACGCTTGCAACGAGCTGACCCTCGCCGTTATCGGTTACGGTTACCTTGATTCCGTATACCGTTGTGTCGTAGGTCATGCCCTTTTCATCTGCGGAGGTGTCCTCTGTTACAACGTAGTACCATGTTCCGGCCTTGTCAAATTCAAGAGCCTTGAAGCTGAATGAGCCGTCTGCGAGGTTCTTTGCGAGGTCGAATGCTTCACCGTTTGCCTTGAAGCTTTCGTCTGCATTGAAGAGCATGAACATGAATTCGTCAGCTGTGAGAACGCGTCCGTCAAGAGTCTTGATACCTGTGAAGATCACCTTTGCAGAACCTGACTTGTAGCTGTTGTTGAAGGTGATCGCATCTACGGAGCTGCCGCCCTTAGTGTAAGTAACGCTTGCAACGAGCTTGCCTTCGCCGTTGTCGGTTACAACGATCGTTACGGTGTAAACCGTTGTATCGTAAGTAACTCCGCCGAGGGTGCCTGCGTCTTCTGTTACTGTGTAAACGTAGGTGCCGACCTTGTCAAATGTGAGAGTGTCGAATGTGAATACCTTAC
>JBGVEZ010000170.1:0-10302 GCA_045120555.1 Eubacteriales bacterium | reverse complement strand
GCGTGATCTTCTTTTCAACGCAAAGCCCCGCCTTGATCGCCGCACCTGCCGCAACGATGGTATCAACGTCGATGTTCTTCGTCACGGGCGGTCTTCCGTATTCACGCATAACGTATTCCCTTACCTGCGGCATTCGCGTCGAGCCACCGACAAGCACGACCTCGTCAAGTGAATTCCAGCCAAAGCCTCCGCCGATCTCATCGAAGCACTGCTGAATGAGAATTGCGGTAGTGTTGAGAAGGTCGGAGGTACGAAGGTCGAAAAGCTCTCTCGTTATTTCGTATTTTCCTACGTAGCCCTCACAGCTTACGGATGCTGTTGTTACCGGAGTTTTGGTAAGACGCTTTTTAAGCTCCTCCGCCGTGACCTGAAGCTTTTTGAAATCCTCGGGATATTCGTTTATATCTATTCCGTATTCCTCGCGGAAGCGGTCGATAAGCTCCTTTACTATCTCGTGGTCCCAGTTCTTTCCTCCGAGCTGGTGGTTGCCGTTAGTGGAAAGGATGTTCACCGACGTTCCGTTGATCTCTGCGATGGTGACGTCAAACGTACCGCCGCCGAGGTCGTAAACGAGAACGTTCTTCCTTGCGCCGCCGGTAAGACCGTACGCAATGATCGCCGCCGTCGGCTCGTTGATTATCTCAAGGACGTTAAGTCCCGCGCGCGTTCCCGCGTTTAAGGTCGCGTTACGCTGCGATTCGTTAAAATATGCGGGTACGGTAATTACAGCACCGTCAACGGTGACACCGTTCTCAGTCTCTATCTTCTCCTTAAGCTCGCGGAGGAATATCGCGGAAAGATCCTCGGGGGTGTATTCACCGCCATCAAGGTAGATAGAATAATCCGCCTCGCCCATCATGCTCTTATAAAATGCCGCAGTATTGGTATTGCCTGCCGCATGCTCGTCCTTAGCCTCCTGGCCTACGGTAATACGACCGTCCTCAATACAGACAACTGAAGGGGTGTACTTCTCGCCTATATCATTTCTGAGGACGTTAACGCCCTTTCCGTTTACAAATTGTGCAACCGCCGAATAGGTGGTTCCGAGATCTATTCCAACGTAAATTCCCAAAGTAGGGCACCTCCAATTCTGAGTTTATCTGTTCTGTCCGAAAAAGCTTATACGAGTTTCTTCTCGGTATTTGAGACGCGGTCCGTAACCGTTGCCTCAAAAATTCCGTTTTCATCAACCGTGAACGTTACGTCAATCACCGTTCCGCGCGGTAAGCCTCTGTCCATGATCATTGATAATACCGATTCCTCCGAATCGCATTCTTTTACGGATATTATATCATTCGTGCTCGTGTTCTCGTAAAGAGAAAGGTTCAGCTTCGGTATATCGGAATATACCGTTGCAAACGTTCTTGATTCGGACAACGGAAGCTTTGTGTTTTTCAAAACCACGTTTGATATAACGTCCTCGTCATTGCAAAACGCTCTGATACCTATACTGTACGGACACACCTGACTTATCTTAAGCGCGGCATCCTTTTTATCAAGAGCCTTCGCCATAATCGCCGCACCGTTCGCTACGGCGCAATCATCAATAAAGGTTGTTACGGGGATGCCGAAATACTTGCTTAATACGTTTTCGATTATCGGCATCGAAGCCGTTCCACCGGTAAGGAATATTCCGTCAAGCCCCGAAAGAGATACTCCGGAAGCGATCAATTCCTTTTCAAGTGCCTTAACCGCATCAAGACATATTCCCTCACAATCCTTGAAAAATTCGGATTGCTGCACCTCAACGTCACATTTCGTTCCGTCATATCTTACAGAGATGCGTGCAGTACTCCTTTTTGAAAGCCTGCGCTTTGCGCTCTCTATTTGCTTTTCAAGGCGTCTGCTTTCAAAGGCATCCTCCCAAACTCCGTCAAGGAAGTCTCCTGTAAGATCATAATACGCGTTTGAAGCATAGTTCTTTAACAGCTCATTAAACGCGCCTCCGCCAAACGCGGTAGTACCGAGCGATGCACACTGATCTATACTTATTCCTTTCTCTGTGGGTCTGACGTCGATGACCGAGGCCTTAAGTGACGCACCCAGATCAACTGCAAGTACTTTTTTCGCACCGTCAAGCTGCGTTGAATTCAGATATGAAAGCACCGAGGCATTTACGTCGTCAACAAGTCCGACAACGTTCAGGCAATTGCCGCCCGACAGCTTGACCGCCTCGGCCGCTTCCTTAATTGCCCTTCTGAGGGACGCTCCGTAATACGGAGGGCACGCTATGACCGCACCGCTTATCCGCTCTCCGGAAAGAAGCTCCTCGGTGCGCTTTATCGCCTCCGACAGTATCTCACGAAAAATCGTTTCGGCGCGTTCCGCCTCAGCGTCACGGCAAAGAGACACGCATTTATCCGCAAAAGTGCCTTTGGGCTTTACGAGAGTTTTCACTTCGCAATATCCGAGATCCTCCGTAATATCCCTGCCAAAAATGCAATTTCCGCCGTTAATCGTTTCTTCGGTGACGGCATATCTTAAGCTTACGTCACCCTCGTCAAGGAGAAGCGGAATCGGCATCCCTTCTCCGTTTACACAGCTGATCCTGCATCCGCTGTTTCCTATATCTATTCCTATTACCGCTCCCATAGGTTAATCGAGATTCAGCTTAAATATGTCGAAATCGTCCTCGGAGTAATCTGCCTTTTTATGCTCGGGCTTTACTGTCATCATCACGTTCCTTGTAACGTCCTCCACGGAAAGTGTCATTTCATCAAGGGAGGTAGCCTCAAGAGTGATCCGAAGCTCTGCGCCCTTGGGGAGTCCCGGCTTGAGCTCAAGGACCGATATTTCGTAAGGCTCATACGTCTCACTGTCCGCAGCATAGGGGTCCCCGCATACCTCAAAGATCCTTATAACGAGCTCCGTCTGATCCTCTCTGTCCGTACGGACGAGTACCTCACCGCTGTTGGGGATCTCGTCCCCCCCTCTGAGCATAAGATGATACTCCGCTGCATCTCCGACCTTGATGTAGTAGTCCCACAGAAATGTCGGCGTCATCATACCGACGATCGGAATTCCCGATATTTCCAGGATATCGCCCCCACCATTCTTGGGCTTTTCCGCGTATCCTGTGGCAACAGTAATACCCGCTCCGACAAATGCAGCTCCGTCAGCAACAACATGCAAGGAATCGAGCACCGTTACCGGTCTTCCGTATTCGGCACAGAGCCTTTCATATACGTACGGCAGATTGGATCCGCCGCCCACAACAAGTATCTCATCTATCTCGTCTATCGTCGTGCGGCTCTCATTGAGTGTGTAATCAACGTAAGAAATCGTCGTTTCAAGATAGAGCGACGTTATATCGTAAAGCTCGTCACGGGTGATCTCAACCTTCACCTTTTCACCGTTATATCTCACCGCAACTGCGGTAGAATTCTTTTTTTCGAGCATACGCAGTGCCTTCTCCGCGGTTTCCTGCAGCCAGATTTGCATTTCCGGATCAGCCCACATATCACTCGGATCGATGCCCATCTCGGCACATGATCTATCGACAATAAAGCTCTTAACACTGTGAACCCAATTCGACACTCCGAATTGATGATCGCCTCCCGTTCCGAGAACTTTGACTGTTTTATCGTCGCCGGTATAATTCACCTTGACAACGGTAGCATCGAACGAACATCCGAGATCGTAAATTAAAAATGTTTTATTTATACCCTCGCTGTGAGACTTCAAAATAGCATCGCAATAAGAGATAACCGTGGCAACCGGATCGTCAACAAGTCCTTTGAACGCGAGCTTTTGTCCGTTTGAAAGCACTACGCTTTCTACCGCCTCCCTTATATCGTGGCATGCCGGGTCTCTGAAATACATCGGGCAGGAAAGGACCGCGCCGTCAACCGGAATATCGCCAAGATGCTCCTCCGCATCTCTTACGACCTGCTGAAGTATCGCTGCAAGAATATCACTTGAGGTATAGCTTTTATTCCCTACGTCAAAAGTAAAATCATTGTATCCAAGACAACCCTTACTATTGATAACCAAGTTTATAGGATCCATCGCACCCTCCATGAGGGCTACTGCTCCCACCACAACCTCATCACGAGCAGTGAAGGCATAAAAAGCGGAGGGCGTGGTTTCCGTTCCTTCCGAGGAGCGAACGTGCTGAAGCTTTCCGTTTTCGTCAACGTAGCTCACCTTTGTACCTAACATACCGTAATCAATACCAAGTATTACTCCCATACAAAACCTCCGCAATAATCTATATTAAAGCCAAAATGGTGTAAATTTCAAAATTAAATAATGATTTATAAAGCATTGTAAGCGCAGGCGCAGATTTTTGGTCTGCGCACAACGCTTATTTCAAAAATTCGGTTGTGGGATGCTACACAAGCGTATAGCATCCGCACATATTTATAGCGGGATTATCAGCCGAGCTGATAGCTGTTGATATCGTCAAGGCCCTCGCTGCCTGCATTGCCGCCCTTACGCTGTGCAATAACGGTTGTAGCCTTGCCTCTTGTTACGTCAACCGCAACGATCTCGAGAATACCGTCAACGGAGAGGTTGAAGGTGATATCGATGGGAGCTCTGTCCGGAAGACCGGGCTCAAGCTCAACTACGCAGGTCTCGTAAAGCTCCTGCTCTTCGATAACGGGAGCAATAGCCTCTCTCTCATCGTTTTCGAAAACTCTGAGGTTGAGGTTTGTCTGGTTGGGAGCAGAGGTTACGAATCTCTGAGTCTGAGAAGCGGGCTTCTCGGTATCCTTAATGATGATGTTAGCGATGATCTCTTCGCCTGCTCTTGTAGCGAGAAGACCGAAGCTGGAGGTACAAGCCTGGTCGATGCAAATTGTACCGCCGTCTTTCTGCTTGATAACGTCCGGAGCTACGGGCTTATCTTCTGTTCCGCCTTTAGTAGTATCGCCGTCTTCTGTATCTTCACCGAGAACGTAGCCGTTTGCTATGTAAGCAGCACCCATGGAAACCGCTCTGTCCTGCTCGTACTTGTTAACGGGCTTGCCGTATTCAGCGGTAAGTCTTGCTTCTACCTGAGGCATCTTTGTGGAGCTACCAACGAGAAGGATTTCGTCGATCTGGTCCATAGTCATACCCTTGCCGGAAAGTGTGGAATCGATAAGGGAGAGTGTAAGCTGAAGCTTTTCGGAGGTAACCTCATCGAATTTTTCTCTTGTGATCTCGATTCTTTCCTTTTCACCGTTGAACGCAACGGTAAGAGTTGTGGAATCCTTCTTGGTGAGCATGATCTTTGCCTTCTCTATGTTTTCGCTGAACCATACGCGCATTTCGGCATCCTGACGAAGCTCGTCTGCATCAGTGCCGTTAGCGGAGCAGAATTCGTTGATAACGTATTCCTTGAGGCATTCATCCCAGTCCTTACCGCCGAGCTGGTGGTCACCGCCTGTGGTGAGGATCTTGATTCTCTTGTCGTCGCCGTTAACGTCGATCTTTACGATAGTAACGTCGAACGTACCGCCGCCAAGGTCGTATACGAGAACTGTCTTGTTAACGTTCTCGTTGATGTGAGCACAGTAAGCGAGAGCTGCCGCAACGGGCTCGTCGAGGATCTGAAGAACTCTGAGCTTTTCGCCGTTCTTGAGCTCTACGTTTTCGCCTGCCGCTCTTGTTGCGTTTCTTGCGGGGTCCTTGAAGTATGCGGGGCATGTGATAACAACGCCGTCGATCTCCTCGTCGCCAAGGTGCTCCTCTGCGTCGCTGATGAGCTGCTTAAGAATTGCGGAGGAAACCGCTGTGGGAGAGAACTGCTTTTCGCCGAGATCGAAGGTGAAGTCCTGACCCATATAGTTCTTTGCGCGCTCGATCATATACTCGGGGTTCATTGCGCCCTCCTGTCTTGCTGCCGCACCGATAACAACTGTGCCGCTGCCGGGCTCAAGATATACTACAGAGGGAGTAGTCGTTGTACCCTCCGAGGAATTAATTGTGCAAAGCTGACCGTTCTCGTCAATGTAGCTTACGCAGGAATAGGTTGTACCGAGGTCGATACCAAGTTTTTTTCCCATGATAAAATATCTCCTTTGATTTTTAATATTTTAAAATTTTATAAATGATTGTCCTTTGGACATATCAAGCAATTGAGAATTCATCCGCCTTGTGTCAGTTGGCATTAGGCTGATATTTGTATACGGTGACCTTCGCCTGTGAGATCACAACGTCGTTAAGCGTGTAGGAATCGCTGCTTGCAGTGATAACCTGTCTGTCAAGGGCTTCGTCGTTTGTAGGAACGAGCTTGATGATCTTATGCTTCTTAAGGTCGTAGCTGCTGCCGATCTCTACCGACTCAAAATCAACGCCGCACATTTCGAGAAGCTCTCCAAGCTTACCGCAGAGTGTCTCAAGCAACGTGCTGTATTCGTCAAGCGCATTTTCCTCGTTAAGAACGTTGATGCTGTCAACAACGTCCGCCTTGAATCTCGGTGCGAAGCGGGCGAGGGTGCGGAGAACGGGATATACGTTAGCGGCAAGGACTCCCTCATCGATCGCACTTGCGACCTTAACGTAATCCTTGATGCAGTTATCGTATTTCTCTACGTTTGCAAGAGCGGCTCTTACGACCTCTTCACATCCCGCAAGATATTCGGTGAGGCTGTCACCGGGAGTGGGAAGCACGAGGGGCTCGCTCTCAACCAGCTCGAACACCTCGGGGAACGTTACCGTTTCAACCGTCCTCTTGCAGATCGGAGTACCGTTATAGATCCAAAGATTTCCGCTGTCCTTCGAGCAGGAAAGACCGACGTCGGAAAGAAGGTCATCGATATCGTCAGACAGATAATTTATGTACTTGCTGATCTTTGCAAAGTCAGTAAGCATATCGAGAGAGCTTATTGACTTACGGCAGGATTCTCTGAGAGTGATAAGTGACATCGCAATAGGCTTGATGCTCTTTGTTACGTATTCATCTCTGTATCTCTGTACGTCCTTGCTGAGCCTTGTGATGCTGTCCTCCTTTGTGCGCAACGAGTTTATTGCGTTTGCAACCGTACGGAAGTGAGCGTAGATCAGCTTCTCAAATTCCTCCTTCGGATATTCGGTAAGGAACGGATCCTTTATCGGCTCTTCGGCAGGTGTCTCTTCCTCTGCCTCCGCTTCTGCCCCCGCTTCTGCTTCTGCATCTTTCTCTGCAGCTTCCTCTGCGGGCTCTTCGGATTTTTCCTCAGTCTCTGCAGCGGGTTCCTCGTTTACCACCTCTGCTTTTTCTTCTGCCGGAGCTTCTGCATTCTCCTCAGCAGCTTCGTTCTGCTCCACAGTCTCTTCCGCTGCGGGGGCTTCTGTGTTCTCCTCGGGATTCTCTGTCTGATCCTCGGTCACGTCATCGGCAGCTTCCTCAGCTTCAACCTCGGGAGAGTCAACCGTCTCGTCCTCGGCAGGGGATTCCGTTTCACCGTCAACGGGCTCTTCGTCAAAAACGACGTCTGTTTCCAGTCCGAACGGATCGAGGTTGTTCTTATCATCGTACATGGATACTCACCTTCACTTCAAAACGAAGTGTTCCTTTCTTTTTTCTTTTTCGTTTTTTCACAAAAACGGATCTGATGCTTTGTGTTTCTGCATTTTTCGCAAACGCTTGCGCAAGCTTCGAAGACGTCTGCAGTTTAAAGCGATATATATATTATATCATATATCAAGAGTATTGTCAATAGTATTTTTTATATATAATATATAAATATCTTAAAATTCGTAAGATTACAGCTCCGACAGAAAAAGCATTGCCCCCTCAAGCCGCATCATTGCCTCAGCCAACGTGTACTTATTGCGGCGGAAGGTTATCGAAAGGGTAAAAGCCTCCCCATCCCAGTCGACCCCGTAGCGTCTGCAAACAAGCGGTATGAATTTTGCAAATCTCTCCTCGTCCCCCGTTGAAATATAGCCATACCAATCAGAAAAGCTTCTGTCTGTCGTTATTTTGCAGGTATGGGAATCGAGAATGTAAAACCGGAATCCCGTACCCTCCCCGTCGAGAAATACCTGCGGGTGTACGTAGGTTACTCCACCGTGAACGGAGACGTCAAAAAGCGAATCAAGGCTTGCGCTTGCTTGCTTCATTTCAGGTGTCATAGAGGTCACCGCCCTTCCTGATGTCGCCGTCCGCAGCCAAAAGAAGATCAAAATTTGAGATTATCGAAATTGCGCAAAGCACGTCGTTTACCGCACTTGTGTGATAAAACGGACTGACCGCGTAGTAGTTTTTCACAATGATCCGTCCGCCGCGAAGCTCAAGCATTCCGCAGTCATACAAAACCTTTTTTATCCTTGGAATAAGCTCGTCAACACTTCCGAGGCGTCCCTTCAGCTCCTCAAGACATCTTCCACCGTCACTCACCTCAAAGCAGGGATAGTATCCGTTATCCACGTTGTATCCCTTGGCACGCATTTTATGAACGTCCGCTCCGTAATTTTTCGGTCGGACGGACTCTATTCGGAGGACAAGCAGCTCGCTTTTTTCGTCCTCACTTTTGCCAAAATGCCACGGAAGTGAAAGCTCAATTCGGTCTTCGATCTCACGTTTTTCAAGCCCCTCCCATATGAAATTTCTCAGAACCTCGGGAGAGATTTTTGAACTTTCTTCAATCTTTTCGTAAAACATAATGTTATATTAATGGTCGTTTTTTTACCAATTATTCACAATTGCCGGCAATCTCACCGACATCTTTGAGGATATATTTGGGTCTGTACGGGAACTTTTCGAGGTCCTCGAGCCTTGTAACGCCTGACAAAACGAGTACCGTATCGATCTCGCTTTCAAGTCCCGCGATAATATCCGTATCCATTCTGTCTCCTATAAGAGCCGCATCAACACGGTGACATCCCAGCTTTTTAAGTGCGTGACGCATCATAAGCGGATTGGGCTTTCCTACGAAATACGCCTTTCTTCCGGTCGCAAGCTCGATGGGAGAAATGAGCGCGCGGCACGCAGGAACGATACCGTTTTCAGACGGGTCTGTAACGTCGCTGTTGGTTCCGATAAGCTTTGCGCCGTTCATAACAAGGCGGGAAGCCTTCTCTATCTGCTCGTAATTAAGGGAGGTGGTCGCTCCGAAAACAACGTAATCGGGATTAACGTCATTCATGCTGAATCCAGCCTCGTAAAGCGCATAGGTAAGCCCCGGCTCTCCGATAACGTATGCAGATCCGCCCTTGCACTGGCTCTCAAGGAAGGATGCGGTAGCCTGCGCACTTGTATAAAAGTGCTCCTGACCGACGTGAAGTCCCATTCTTTCAAGCTTTTGCGCAAGCTCTCTCGGAGAACGTCCCGAACCGTTCGTAAGGAAAAGGAAGTTCTTGTCGTTACGCTCAAGCCAATCAATAAACTCGGTAACGTGTGGAACGAGACGGTTTCCGTGATAAATTACACCGTCCATATCGCATATAAAATTCTTTTTTGCTCTGAGCTCTTCGTAATTAACCATATTCAAAATACCTTTCGTCTTTGTATTTTACGCACGCTTTGCGGTTGATTCTTCAGTTCCTATCAAAGTGTTCCCTATTGTGCGCAGAAAAAACCATATTAATTATATCATAAGAGCTCGTGCTTGTCAACATAAATTTACTCATCTTTAATATTTTCGTAACATTGCACAAAAATCGTATTGCGTTTTTATGCAAAGTAACTCATGAAAGCGTTCGTATGGAGACGGGGAAATATCATTCCCCCGCCTGCCCTTGCTTCTTGTTTACCGCCGTAACTGTTGTAACCGCCGCTATTATCATGCCGGATGCGATCATTGCCGCTACAACGCGCCAATCGCCTATAACTGTTGTCCACTTTGCCCCCGCGCCGTCGGAGGGAGCCTTTTGAACGTCAGCAGACTCAATGTCAGACTGATCCGCCGCTTTAAGGGTCAGCTCAATACGGTTCAAAAACGATTTTGTTTCCTTCATTTCACCCGCGCCACCCTTGTAAAAGGTAGTTCCCGCAAGCAGATAGATCTTGTTATCTACCGCATCTCCGCCCGCCTTCAGCAAAACGTCCATAATGTGCACAAGCTCGTTTTCCGTGTCCTTCGAGCAACGGACTGTTACCGCTTCCTTAAAGTCGAAACGCTCGGTGCATCTGACGTCTATTCCCTCCGCAAACTCAATTTTTATAAGCTCACACCCGATAAACGTGCGCAAATCAAGCGAAACGTATTCCGCGTCCCCGCTTTTTACGTAGTACGAAACGGTAAAGGTCTCACCGTCTGAAGCCTCAACTGCCGAGCATTTCACCTCGACCTCGGGCTTGCCTTCCGACGCTCCGACAAAGCAAGCGGAAGCCATCAACACAACACATATAATTACCGAAAGAACAGCCGCAAGGCACTTCCATTTCAT
>JBGVEZ010000169.1:0-2314 GCA_045120555.1 Eubacteriales bacterium | reverse complement strand
GATGGCGCAGTATGTGCAGCAGTTAATGGCGGAGATCCATTAGATGGTGCATTAGCTGGCAGCGTCGGAGCTGCGGTTGGAGGGGGGATTGGAGGAATTACTGGTCGTGCAGTAAGTTCGCTAATCTATGATGTTGGATATGAGTATTTAGATACTGGAACCCTTTCAAAAGATAACATTTTGAATTACGTTGCAGATGTATACATGGATTCTGTTATTTCATCAGTTACATATTCTGTTTCTGCTCATAGCGGTGAAGTTATTGAGGCGACTGTCAATGGAGTATTCGATGGGATTGTCGATGTTTCCCAAACTTTACATTTGAAAAAACAGAATAACAAGATAATGGGAGCTATTCAAAATGCAAAAAAATTATACAGAAGTAGTTATGGTGGCGGCAAAGGAGGACGTGTATGCATCCAATAATGAAATATGATATTTCCCCGGAATCCATTAGGGATTCAGTTAAAAAATGTAAAATTATATCTGTTATATTAGCACTAACAACTGTGATATTCTTGATACTTTCTTTGTTTGAATACGATGTTATCACCTTTGTTATACTTTGGGTTTATGCGATATTTGCTGTTTTTATTGCTTATATATTTGATTCGGGCAATAAACTCTACAAAGCATATCTTTTCGAAGATCATATTGAGATAGTCAACTGGCTTAACAGATGTGTTCGTTCTATTAAGTATGATGAAATTTCAGTTATACGCGTTAAGATACTTAAGGACGTTTTGGTAGGTCCTCATCCAAGAGGGAAAGTGTATATGGTTAATACACTTTGTATTGGAATAAACATAACAGAAGACGAACTTGATGGTCTTACCGAACGGAATACTTTTATGGATCTTTTGAGATACAGTAAAATCTGCGTTCCTATGGCATACAATGAAGAAGTTTATCAATTTATAAAATCCAAGATAAACCCGTCGGGTGATTGTATATAGTATTAAATTAATGTCACATTAAATTCTATATTGTAATCTTTATCCCCACCGTAATTAATTTTCCGGTGGGGATATCTTTCTTCTCGAAAGAATCGTATTCATTTACAAATTTTCACAACCGAAAAGCTGAATAAGCTGCCTCATTTACAGTCAATACTTTCTTTAACAAAATCTGAATTATGACTTGATTTTCTGAGAAAGGTATTGGTGGATTTATGTACTACGGAAAGGTCGAAATATGCGGAGTTAACACTTCGGAGCTTCGGGTTTTGACAGATGAAGAAAAGACGGCTTATCTTCGGCGAGCAAAAGGTGGCGACGAACGGGCGCGTGAGGAGCTGATTTGCGGAAATCTGCGACTTGTTTTGAGCGTTATTCAGCGGTTTTGCGGAAGGAAGGAGCCGATAGATGACATTTTTCAGGTCGGGTGTATCGGACTTATAAAGGCGATAGACAATTTTAACGTTGAACTTGACGTCAAGTTCAGCACGTATGCGGTGCCGATGATAATAGGAGAGGTAAGGAGATATCTGCGCGACAACAATTCTATAAGAGTATCGCGTTCTATGAGAGATCTCGCTTACCGAGCTCTAACGGCGCGTGAGGAGCTTATTCGTGACGGTGCAAACGAGCCGACGGCGCAGGCGATAGCGGACAAGCTTGGAGAAAACAAGCTTAGTGTTATTCGAGCGATGGAGGCGATCGTAGAGCCGATATCGTTATACGAGCCGGTATTCAATGAAAGCGGAGATTCGCTTTATGTGATCGATCAGCTGAGCGACACGTCAGAAAGCGAGGAGATGTGGCATGAGTGCGTTGCGCTCGGCGAAGCAATTGAAACGCTCGGACCACGTGAGAAGAATATAATTATAAGACGTTTTTACAATAACAAGACACAGACGGAGGTCGCAAACGAGATTGGTATATCACAAGCACAGGTATCGAGGCTCGAAAAGGGAGCTATATTGAAATTACGTAAGTGTATGCAGGCATAATGCCCGCTCATGCAGCATATGGTCATTGAGGTGATTTTTTGATTGAATTTCTTCTTTTGCTGTATGCTGCTTCATTTTTTTTGTCGGCATTTTTCCAATACGAGGTGATACTTTCCTTTGCAAGTGCGGTTGCCGTACACGAGGCAGGGCATATGATAGCGGCGCGATTGCTTTCGGTGAGATGCACAGGCCCTCAGATAATCGGTCCGGATGCAAGGATATATCTTGGAAATACGGGACGCATTCTTCGTGAAACGTGCATTTTGATAGCGGGTCCGATGACCAATATTGTCGCATCGATGGTCACGCTTCTTATTTTTGGCTCGGATTTGTTTTTATTTGCGGCACTTTCGTATGCAATGG
>JBGVEZ010000168.1:0-9005 GCA_045120555.1 Eubacteriales bacterium | reverse complement strand
GAAACGCAGAGAAGCAAGGAAATAAAGCTGAGAGCGAGTGCACGCTTTGTGCTTCTTTTCTTTGTCATTTTAAATGACCTCCTTAAATAATAAATTTATTCGTTTCAAATTAACTAAAATGTTAATTTGAAATTAATATAATATATTATACCCCTCCCCCGTACGGATTGTCAATAGGTTTTGGCGATAATTTACAATATGTTTACTTTATAAATTGAGATATATAGGCAACAATTGCGAAAAAAACGTGTGTTAGGTTATTTTCTGTAAGTGTGAAACGCGAAAAAGGGCTGTCTGTTAACGAGACAGCCCCAATTATAGAGTTAATTCAAAAAGACCGTTTCAACAGCCTTTTAAGCACCTCCGAAAGCGGCAGGACGAGCATACCGGTGAAGATATTGCTGATGCCGTGGATCATATCAAAGGAAAGTCCGGTTGCAATCCATGCAAGCGTTTGGTTAAGGTTGAAGCCAAACATCAAGGCTTGTCCGGGTGCGTAAAGCAGACCGAAGGCAAAGCCGTGGAGCGAGCATACTATCGGATAAACGACGGCGGCTACCTTTTTCGGCATTTTCTTCGGCAGGAGCATGGTTATCGCCCAGAGAACCGTCCAGACGTAGGTATACGGAAACCACCACGGATCAAAGCCGGCGTAGACTCCGTTTATCAGGACGTATAAGTATATCGGGATAAGTGCTTTTTTGCGAAAGACCACCGTATATACCATAGTCAACATTCCGAGCAGGTGAACGTTGGGCAGGACCTCCATAATGATCTTTGAGGTGAACATAAGCGTTCCGAGCATTGCGAAGATGCACGCCTCAAATACCATCTGTTCCATCCTTCGGTGCTTTCTTTTTTTGCTATTACTTTGTGTAGACAAGCTCGTAATGCTCTCCGTCAGCGATATTTGTCATATCAACGCCCGTCAACATCATTTCGCCGTTTTTGTTGAACGCCCAATAGCTGCGGTCTACGTCGTAATCTGCGGTGATGCCATTAACTACTTTTACGTAAAGTCCGAACTGTCCCTGATCACCTGCGATGAGGTTATGCTCAAGAAGAGCCTCGCCGAGAGTGGTCTTATCCGTCTTTATGGTGAAGGTCACGGATTGGTCTTCAACCTTTACCTCTACCATAACGGTGGTTTTACCGTTACCGAAGGTCGTGTCCTTTGTGTAGGTTGCCTTCTCCCAGAGTCCTTTTACGTCAACGCCCTTTTGGCAAGCAACGAAAGTAAGAACCGTTGCAAAAAGAAGTGCGAATGATACGATCGATTTGATTGTTTTTTTCATGATTTTTGAATCCTTTCGTTTTTTATATTTACAAAAGGATAAAATAAAAGTGCCCTCCGAGGAGCACACAAAGCCAAGGATACCCTGCCGTATCCGAAGCGTTATATCTCTCCCCTTGCCCAAGAGTCTTTTACGCGTCACAGAACGATAAGCATTCCGACTTGACCTCAGATATACAAATACCGAGGAGATACGGTAATGGCTGTTGCTGCAGATTCTCACTGCGATTTCCTTATCCCCGAATGCACCGTCCTGCGATGCACCCGACAACGAACGAAAACAAATAGTATTCGTACGATGAGCTGTGTTTATTCTTTTGTCGGAGATATTATACCACAAAAAGGGCGGGTTGTCAAGAGTTTTTTGAATTTACGTGGAGTAATCTTCAAAAAAGGTCGGACCGTTTCGATCCGACCGATTATTTTATGCAAGCTTCTTTTCAAGTCTTTCTCTTACTGCTTTGATAAATTCGGCGGAGCTTACTGCTCTTGCGGAATATCCCTCGCTGACAAGACCGCAAAGGTCCTTTGTCATAATGCCGTCATTGAGCGTATCTATGCATGACGCCTCAAGCTTATCCGCAAAGTCGCAAAGCTCCGAAAGTCCGTCAAGCTCGCCCCTCTTACGGAGTGCGCCAGACCATGCAAAGATGGTTGCTATCGGGTTTGTGGAGGTCTCCTCGCCCTTAAGGTATCGGTAGTAGTGGCGGGTGACAGTTCCGTGTGCCGCCTCGAATTCGTAATTTCCGTCGGGCGAAACGAGGACGGAGGTCATCATAGCGAGCGAGCCGAAGGCGGTTGACACCATATCGGACATAACGTCGCCGTCATAGTTCTTGCAAGCCCAGATGTAGCCGCCCTCGCTTCTGATAACGCGTGCTACGGCATCGTCGATGAGGGTGTAGAAATACTTGATACCAAGCTCGTCGAATTTCGCCTTATAGTCTCTGTCAAATATCTCCTGGAAGGTGAGCTTGAAGGTCTGGTCGTACTTTTTGGAGATAGTGTCCTTCGTGGCGAACCAGAGGTCCTGCTTTGTATCTATGGCGTACTTGAAGCAGGAATGTGCGAATGACTCGATGGAGCTGTCTTTATTGTACTGGCCCTGAAGCACGCCGCCGCATTCAAAGTCGTATATTGTTTCACGAAATTCGCTTCCGTCATCACCCGTGAACACAAGCTCAGCCTTACCGGGGCAGGTCACTCTGTGCTCGACCGCCTTATAAACGTCGCCGTACGCGTGACGGGCGATGGTTATCGGCTTTGTCCAATTGCGGACAACGGGCTTTATCGAGTCTATGAGAATGGGCGCGCGGAAAACGGTTCCGTCAAGGATAGCGCGGATGGTTCCGTTCGGGCTCTTCCACATTTCGGAAAGGTTATATTCCTCAACGCGCTGCTTATTCGGCGTGATGGTTGCGCACTTTACTGCAACTCCGTACTTCTTTGTAGCGTATGCGCTGTCGTGAGTAACCTTATCACGTGTTCTCTCTCGCTCGGGAAGACCGAGGTCGTAGTACTCCGTCTTAAGCTCGACAAAGGGCAAAAGAAGCTCGTCCTTTATCATTTTCCAGAGAATCCTTGTCATTTCGTCGCCGTCCATCTCGACAAGCGGCGTTGTCATCTTTATTTTTTTCATAGTTCAATACCTCCGAACGATTTGAAAAATCAATATGCTAATATTATACCACATCGGTAGGGACTTGTCAATAATCAGATTGTAATTTTGGCAGCCACATATGTTTTTTTCAAAGTTTTCCAAAGAGCTATTGCAAAATACGTTCTTTTGTGCTATAATATTATATAATAAAAAACATCCCGAAAAGGAGACTTGACATGACCTTTAAGATCACAGTTATCATTCTTGCCGTTCTCGGAAGTCTGTACGGAATCATTCTTGATATCGTAAGATACCGTTCGGCAAGCAATCCCACGCCCGAGAATCTTTCGGACGTTTACGATGCCGAGACCTACACGACGTGGAAAAAGTACAGCGCTGAGCATTGCAGGCTCGACATTACGTTCGGCATCATATCTGCGCTTGTAACTATTGCGTTGCTTCTGACAAACGTTTATTCCGCCTTCGCTTCCCTCTTCCCCGACGGTATATTCCTTCAGCTTCTTGCTGTCGTTTTGCTTGAAACGCTGGTAAGCACTGTCGTAAGCGTGATAAACAATTACATATCCACCATGATAATCGAGCAGAAATACGGCTTTAACCGCTCGACAGTAAAGACCTTCATCCTCGACCAGATCCGTTCGCTCATCTTCGGTTTCATTCTCTCGCTCGGTCTTGTGTGGCTTATTTCAATATTCCACACGACTATGGGAATCTGGATGATAGTACTCTTTGCGGTTGCGGTCTTCATAATAACGCTTCTCATCACCTTCCTTTATCCTATTTTCAGCCGCATTGGAAACAAATTCGTTCCGCTTGAGGACGGAGAGCTCAAGGACAGACTTATGGAGCTTCTCACAAAGCACGGCTACAAGGTGAAGGCTATAGAGGTTATGGACGCTTCGAGAAGAACAACAAAGCTTAACGCATATTTCACGGGCTTTGGCAAGCTTAAGACCATTGTTCTGTTCGACAATCTTGTAAACGCGATGAGCCCCGACGAGATATGTGCGGTATTTGCTCACGAGCTTGGTCACGGGCTTTACAAGGACGTTCCGAAGCGTCAGGTAATGAATTTCGGGAATCTTCTCCTCATGGCAGTAGTTGCATGGCTTGCAGTAAGCATGCCGATGCTTCACACAGAGTTCGGATTTTCCGAGGTGAACTACGGCTTTGCATATATTCTTATGGGTGTTGGCCTCTCTCTCGTTCAGCCGCTTACCGGTATTATTATGAACGCGTACAGCCGCCTTGCAGAGTACCGCGCCGACAAGCAGGCTGTAAAGGAGGGCTACGGTGAGGCTATGATAACCGCACTCAAGAAGCTCGCGAAGGAAAACTTTGCGCATCTCGCTCCCTCCCGTCTCAACGTCGTGATGGAATACAGCCATCCTCCGCTCGGAAGTAGAATTGCCGCCGTAGAGAATGAGCTTTCGAAGAAGTAACGTACAGCCTTCAAAAAATCTATTTTATGTTTAACCTTTTACTTTCACTCATTTACGTCTGCTTCATAAGCCTCGGTCTTCCCGATTCTCTTCTCGGCTCGGCGTGGCCGGTAATGCACGTTGAAATTGAAGCTCCGTTTTCTTATGCAGGTATCGTTTCGATAGTCATCTCCGTGGGCACGATCATTTCGAGCTTTTTCTGCGACAGGATCGTAAGGCGGCTCGGCTCGGGAAGGCTGACGGCTATCAGCATTGCACTCACGGCAATCGGTCTTTTAGGCTTTTCGCAAAGCTCTGCATTCTGGATGCTGATACTTTGGGCAATCCCCTACGGGCTTGGTGCGGGTGCGGTTGACGCAACGCTCAACAATTACGTTGCTCTGCATTTCAAGGCTCAGCACATGAGCTGGCTCCATTGCTTTTGGGGCGTGGGTGCATCGATCAGCCCGTACATTATGAGCTTCGCTCTTATAAAGCTTGAAAGCTGGAGCCGCGGTTACCTTATCGTTGCGATAATTCAGATAGTCCTCTCCGCATTCATCTTTCTCAGCCTTCCGCTTTGGAAAAAGGGCGAGGAAAAGGATCAAACCACCCAAGAAGGCTCCGCAAAGCCGCTTTCGTTTGGGGAGATTCTATCCATAAAGGGAGCAATTACCTGCTTTCTCACCTTCTTTTCATATTGCGCATTTGAGCTGACGTCTTCTCTTTGGGCAAGCTCATATCTCGTGCAAAACCGAGGTGTTGACGAGGAAACGGCATCCGCGCTTGCAAGCCTTTTCTACATCGGACTTACACTCGGACGTGCGGTCAACGGCTTCCTTGCTATGAAGCTTTCCGACCGTTTTCTGATAAGAATGGGCGCATCAATAGTTTTCTGCGGTGTGGCTTTGCTGTTTGTACCCACCATTCCGATATTCGCGATTATCGGTTTTATCGTGATAGGACTCGGATGCGCACCGATATATCCCTGCATAATTCACATGACGCCCGACGTTTTCGGAAGAGATAAATCACAGGCGATGATCGGAATACAGATGGCGTTTGCGTATACGGGCTTATGCATCATGCCGCCGCTGTTCGGATTTATAGCGGAGCATACGTCGATAGCACTTCTTCCGGTTTATCTTATCGCTTTGCTTACACTTATGGCGGTGATGCATGAGATAACGGTTGTGAAAACAAGAAAATGATATAAAAATCACCTCTGAATTACAAAAACAGAGGTGATTTTTATTATTATGCCCTTTGGCGTCTCTTTTTCGTCATAACAAACGCCGCACTTATAAGCGTTGCAAGCATTGCTCCGAGTCCGACGACAGATCCGCAGCCGCCTTCTTTTTTCGTTGACGGCGCCGTACTCTGTTCCTCCGTGGTTACGTCGGACGTTGTTTCTGCGGGGGAGACGGTCGTTTCGGGGGATTTTGTTGTTTCCTTCGGCTTTGTGGTTTCCACTACCTCCGAGAATTCACCGGGAGTACCCATATCGGCGTTTGCGTCGCCCTTTGCATAGTATGAGGTGTAAACGATTGCGGTTGCCGAACAGCTGAAGGTTACGGTTGCAACGGGCTTTGTCGGATCGAGCTCTCCCTCGTATTTGACGTAGAGATAGCCCTGTTTTCCCATAAGCTCGGAGCCGGTCAGCTTGACGTTTCCGCGGCTCTTTGCGACAGTGACCTTTGCATTTGCGTTAAATCCCTCTCCGACGCAGGTTCCGACGATTTTAAGTCCGCTCTGCAACGTGAGCTGGGCAAGCGTGAGGCTTTTCGTTGAAGCCTCGTTAAAGAGCTTTACGGCGATTATCTTGTTTTCGGTATCGTAACTTACCTTTGCATAATCAAGTGTTCCCGCGCGGAAGAAAACAAATCCGAAAGCTCCCTCGCCGTACTTTGGGTGCTTCATCAGGTTGCGCATATTTTTGACTTCCGCGGTAAGTCTTGCGGTCGTTGCGTTCTCGTAAGCCTGAAGCCCCATAACGACATTATTACCCTTGTCTATCGCCTTTTTCGCAATGTTGACTATCCACGTTTCCGACTGACCGTAGTTCGTGGAGTACGCCATCGGGCATACGTAATCGTAAAGCTCTGCGGCGTCATCGTAGCTCTGACCGTAATGGAGATCGCCGTATGCCTCGTTATAAGAGCCCTCGGGCATCATTGCTGCGCTTATGATAAGGTTGGGGTTTACCTTCTTTGCGGCATCGATCACCGCTTTTGCGTATTCCTTTACGTTGTTTCTTCTGTACTGCGCGATTATTTTCGCATCCTTATCACCGCTGTTATAGGCGTTGAAAACGTAATTGCTGTTCGCTGTTTTTCCGTTGTAGCCCAAGGTGGTTTCGATAAGCTCCCTTACACGATCTATATTTGCGCCCATAGCCTTGAGTGCCGCAAGGTCGTTCTCGCTCCAGCCGTTTGCAAGGTGGTTGTAACGGATATAGTCAAGATGAAGACCGTCAATATCGTATTCGGCAAGCTCTGCGGCAACCGTTGTCATATATTTGCGGTAGCCCTCGTCATAGAGATTGATTTTGTCGTTATCTCTTTCCCTTATGTAATGCCACATACCCGCATCGGGATGCGACGCCTTATAGGCAGAGTCCTCCATATTGCAGATCCATGCGTGAACTCGGATTCCTCTCTTGTGTGCGGCGTCAATAGCCTCCTGAAGAACGTCACGGTTCTTTCGGGCGAGATTATCCGTATACTTGGTTTTAAGGTAGCTGAGCGTACCGCTTGTTCCCTTTACAAGAAGGTATACGTCGGTAATGCCCGTTTCGGCACAGCGTTGCATCATAATTTCGGCACCGTTCTCGCCCATATTGGCAATCGTGCTCGACCACATCCACTCTCCAACGATTCCCGAGGGTGCTTCGGTTTTGTTTTCATCAGCGAAGACCGGACCTGCAAGAAGCGGAGCAGCAACTATCGGGCAAAGTACAAGGGACAGAATCTTTTTTAACATGTCAAAAATCTCCTTTGAGTCTTTTTTTAATTATACTATATAAAATTTGTATTGTCAATGGCTTTTATAATATTTCACGGTACGGCAAGGCAACTACCGCACGTTGATTCCGACGTCGCACCGCTCCTTGACGTTCAACTTTTCAAAATAAACCTTTTCGAGCGGAATCCATTCATTAAAGAAGCGTTCCGCCATTTTTGGGGAATTTCTCTTTAGTATTCTCTCTCGCTGAAGCTCGGGTGTGATATCGAGAAAAACGGAAAGATCGTAATAGCCCGAAAGGTCGGGATGCATTGAATATGCGCCCTCTATGACGGTTAGCGGTGTATGGGCAACTGTTATCGGTGAGGTCAGGGTAAAGGTACTGCAATCAAATTTTCTGTAGCTTACGGTCATTCCAAGGGAAAGCGGTACAAGAACCTCCGCAAGGAAGCGTTCACGGTCAACGTTACCGCCTATTTCAGCAAACCTCTCGGGAGTCCGCTGCTCGGGGCGGAGAAAGAAATCATCCATGTGAAGGACTGTACATTCGTACACTCGCTCAAGAATTGCCGCAAGTGTAGTTTTACCGCTTGCGCTTCCGCCATCTATCGCAAGCCTCAGCTCTCCTTTGGAAAGTCCCTTATCAATTTCCGCAAAAAGCAAAAGAAACGAAGCATATTCGTTTGAGATCACGCGGTATGCGGGATGATAATTATTCCGAAAAGCTTCCGAGTGGTGTATAGCACCAAATCCGTTTGCCTCCCATTTATCTGCCAGCGACGCAAATTCTTCTGCAGAAAATGGTATCTCACCGCTTTCACAAAGCTCCTTTGCGACCGCAAGCTTTGCTTTTAGCGATTCGATTCCCTGCTCCTCCTTTTTTGCAGAAAGGAAGAAAAGACGTCCGAGCGTCTCCGCAGAAATCCCATGTGAGAGGAGCGAAAGATGTACACGGCAATAGTCGCCGTCAAGAGGCTCAACAACGGTTGTGCCTGTGTCGCGCAGTGATTCCGCCTCCTTTTTTATATAGCTTATCGCATTCTCGCAGGAGGAGACGAGATGCTCACATCCGAACGAGCTTTGGTGTAGGAATTTGAATACGTCACGTATCTCAAGTGCCGGATACCTGCGGACGTGGTTTATTATCATACATCGGGTATTTTCTTTAGCGTTCATGGCATTATCCTCATATTTTTACTTAATAAAATTATATCACATCACAAAGCCTTATTAAATAGGATTTCGTAAATTGTATGAGAATTATTGTGAATGGGACAATTCTCGCTTTCGACACCATTGACTTTTTTTAAAAAAAGAAGCTGCCTCTTAACAAAACAGCTTCTTTTTATATTCATTTATCACCGCAGGCCCGGATCAATCCTTCTTCTTGCTTACGATGAATGCGATGCCAATAAGAGCAACAACCGCAACACCGCCTACAACAGATCCGCATCCGCCCTCGGACTTTTGTTCCTCGGTAGTAACGGGAGCTTTTGTTGTTTCAGGTGCATTCGTTGTGTCGGGCGCCTTCGTGGTGTCGGGGGCCGTTGTTGTGTCGGGGGCCTTTGTTGTGTCGGGTGCCTTTGTTGTGTCGGGCGCCTTTGTTGTGTCAGGTGCCTTTGTTGTGTCAGGTGCCTTTGTTGTGTCGGGGACCTTTGTTGTGTCGGGTACCTTCGTTGTGTCGGGGGCCTTTGTTGTGTCGGGG
>JBGVEZ010000167.1:0-3575 GCA_045120555.1 Eubacteriales bacterium | reverse complement strand
TCATCGCGGAACGCAGTACGGGGTTATCGAAATCAAAAAGTGAACCGAAGGGAAGATACATCTTTTGCTCGTAGTCGACGTTGAGTGCCTTTGAGGCCTTTGCCTGTATTTTGTCCGCTTCAAGGCGCGGAGTTATCAGATTTTCTGCAAATATCGCCGTTACGAATATTATTACGAAGTCTATCAGCGTATAAATAATCGTAGATAACAGTGAAACGGACGTTACTGACTCGGAAAACAGGTTAATGATTACGTCAATCGAGTAGCGAACAAGAGTGCAGGCAAGCGATATTGCAAGAATTGCCTTGTTTCCGCCGAGCGTGTATTTATACACTGAGTATATCGTAAGTGAGATTACTATCGGATAGATCAAAAAATTTATTGCTTTGATTACGTAGTAAATAAGTACTGTCAAGATGCTTCCTTGCGTCAGGGTGTTGCTGTCAAGCTTTGCGAACAGCGGTCCGAGAACGAAGGAAACGAGGATTACGGTTGCTGTATATACCGCCAAAAGCGTAATGTTTAGTTGCTTTTTCGTTTTCATTGAACGAATTGATCCTTTCGGAGTATGTGATTTGAATTTAACGTATTGTGTGATGCTTATATATCGAATTGTTTTTGCCCGGGAAGAACGTTGCCTGATGAAGGCGGTGTGGGGGGCGTAAGACCGAGATGCTCGTATGCAAGAGCTGTAACGCATCTGCCGCGCGGAGTTCTGCTGAGGAATCCGATCTGCATAAGATACGGCTCGTACACATCCTCAAGTGTAATTGCTTCCTCGCCGATGGTTGCGGAAAGAGTGTCAAGTCCGACGGGACCGCCGTTATAGAATTTGATTATCGTTGTCAGCATGCGTCTGTCAACGTTATCAAGGCCGAGTTCGTCTATCTCAAGTCTACTGAGCGCAAAGTCCGCTATCCTTGTGTTTATGCTTTCCTCGTTGTATACCTGCGCAAAGTCTCTTACACGCTTAAGAAGTCTGTTGGCGATACGCGGTGTTCCTCTTGAACGGCGTGCGATCTCATATGCGCCGTCATCCGTTATGTTGTATCCGAGAATATCCGCGCTTCGTTTAACGATAAGTGCAAGCTCCTCGGGCGTGTACAGCTCGAGCTTGAAGAGCACACCGAAGCGGTCGCGGAGGGGAGTTGTCAGCTGACCGGCTCTCGTGGTAGCGCCTATAAGAGTAAAGTGGGGAAGATCGATTCTTATGCTTCTTGCACTCGGACCCTTACCTATGATGATGTCGAGCGCATTGTCCTCCATGGCGGGATACAATATCTCCTCAACCGTTCTCGGAAGGCGGTGGATCTCATCGATGAACAGCACGTCACCATCTGAGAGGTTTGTGAGCAGAGCCGCAAGATCGCCTTGTTTTTCGATTGCGGGGCCGCTTGTTATACGGAGGTTTACACCAAGCTCCTGTGCGATGATGCCCGCAAGCGTGGTTTTTCCGAGACCTGGAGGACCGTAAAGCAGGCAGTGATCGAGTGCGTCGCCTCGCATTTTAGCTGCTTCAATATATATGCGCAGATTCTCCTTGACCTTATCCTGCCCGATATATTCGGCAAGAGCCTTCGGGCGCAGGGACAGCTCAACCTCACCGTCGCTTGAGGGCGAGTATGATGAGGAAAGCATTCTGCTTTCAAATTCAAATTCGTCGTTCATTCTTTATAACCTCATTTTTTAGAAGAGCTTTTTCAGAGCCTGCTTAATTATCTGATCAACACTCATTGAAGGATCTGCATCCTTGAGCGCACCTGCGATCTCAGCCTTTGAATATCCGAGTGCGGTAAGCGCTGCTGCAGCCTCGGATAGAGACCCCTTTGCAGTGGTAGGCTCATCCGCCTGTTCCTTGAATGCCTCACCTACGTCTGCGTCGGAAATGAAGGACATTTTATCCTTAAGCTCAAGAATTACCCTTGCCGCTGTTTTTGCACCAATTCCGTTAGCCGCCGCAATAGCTCTTTTATCCTCCGACGAAACTGCCAACGCGAGCTTTTGTGGGGTAAGTGTGGAAAGGATGGACATTGCCGCCTTCGGACCTATTCCCGAAACCGTTGTCAGCGTGCGGAAGGTTTTTAGCTCCTCCTCTGTGGAAAAGCCGAAAAGCTCAACGTCATCCTCGCGTACGGCAAAATGCGTGTACAGAAGAACGAGCGGAGGCTCTTTTACCGAACGGAACGGAGGTAGAGAGGAGCGTGTGTTTGCGCTTATCGTGAGCTTGTAGCCAACGCCGCAAACGTCAAGCACGGCGTAATTCTGGTCTGCGGCAACAAGTTCACCTTTTATATAATAAAACATTTGGTGATATACCTTTCATTTTTGAGTCGATTTGCTCAATTTTCTGTCGGAGTGCTTTCGTTCTTCTCCTCGGATGCACCGCTTTCCGCTTCGCCTTTGCTTGCGTCATCTGCGGCGGTATCATCATCTTCTACGTCGTCATCGGAGTCGTCATCTTCATCTTCATCCTCATCCTCATCCGAATGTACGGGCATGGGGATCATTTCCTCTCTTCCGCAAACAAGCTTGAGAACGGGCTTTTCGAAAACGCAGAGAAGTATGAAGACGATAGTGGATACAAGTGTTACCGCAAGTCCGAGAGTGAACGCCTTCGGGCTGTATCTCATTGTAATGCTGTGCACGCCGCTATCCTGTACCGTGAAGGTGATAAGTGAATCGAGTGCTTCCTCCGCTTCAACTCTTTCACCGTCCACAAATATCTGCCAACCGGCGTCATAAGGGATAGTGAGAAGAATCTTCTGATATGCTCTTGTTGTGGTTATAGATCCTGTAAGCTTTGTGTCGGTGCAATCCTCATCAAGAACTATCTGAGTCTGCTGGAGCGTCTTCATGGCGTTCTCAAATACAGGGCGGTCGATGTAGTATATCATCGGGACCTTGTCCTTAACGTAGAGAACGTCAGCTTTAAGTGTAACGCCGAGATCAATAACGCCCTCTCTCTGGTAACCGAAGTCGATTATTCTGTAGGTGTCATTTCCGAAGAAGGTACCCTTGGAGGTGGAGTTTACCTTGAGGTCTACCTCTCTCTGATAATCACTGGGCAGATAGAAGAAAAGATCCTGAGTTGTAGGGTTGGTGAATGAATAATTTACAGTACAGGTCGAGCTTCCGTTCGGGGAATATTTGTGGTGACCTGCGATATATCCGGCAGTACCGTTGGATACGGTGGGCTCTGCTGCACTTTCAAGCGGAACGAATACCTGAACCAGCTCCTCTGAGCCGAGCATTGCGGTGATAAGAGCGTTCATTCTGTCAAAGGGATTGCTGTATGGATCCTGTTCGCTGTATTCCTCATCGGCGATCATAACGAAGTTCTCGATAAGACTGCTGACTCCGAATCCGATGGAGAGGTAGTAGGGATTGTAGTATGCCGTGTATGCACCTGCGGAATATGCTTCCTCATAATAATCGGAAAGATCTTCCTTGGCTACGATATACTTAAGTCCGAAGATCGAATCGTTGACAGGAGTGCCGCCGAGGTAACGGGACCAGTTCGACTTTGAGGAATATCCCATATTTGCAAGAAGCTTTATGGTATCCTTGTTGAGGGT
>JBGVEZ010000166.1:0-3750 GCA_045120555.1 Eubacteriales bacterium | reverse complement strand
ATACCGACGTTTTCGCCGGCATTTATTTTAAATGAAACGTTTGAAAGAACGTCGATATCCGACTCTTCATCGGGATAACGGAACGTAAGATTGCGGAACTCGATGTCACCCTTTATCGGAGAAGACGGCTCGGCAACATCTATCCTATCAAATACGTCGGGCGTTGCGTCAAGAAGCTCGCTTATACGGTCAACTGATGCCTTACCCTGCGCATGCATGCCGATAAGCTCGGAGACAGCCATAACGGGCCAGATAACGGCGTTGAAGTAGCCGACAAATTCGACAAGCTGACCTGCGTCGAAGGTGCCATTGTAGACCAAAAATCCACCGTATCCGAGGATGATGCAAACGACAGCCTCGATAAATAGAGTTATACATACGTGGAAAAGAACCGAGAGCTTTGTAAAATCAACGTTTGTGTCCTCGTTCTTTTTACTGAGCTTTTTGAATTCCATAAGCTCATGAGATTCCTTTACGAAAGCCTTTATAACCGCAATTCCGGCAAAGGTCTCCTGCGAGAAATCCGAGAGGGATGAGAACGCCGCCTGTCGCTTGTCCCATTTCTCGGTCATGTACTTGCCGACGATAAGCGAGCAAGCAAGCAGCAGAACCATAGGTATCATGGAAAGGAGAGTAAGACGGGGATTCATAAACGCCATTTTGACTATGGAAAGTCCTCCGAGCATAACTGCGTCAAAGAACATAAGAATACCCGAGCCGAAGCAATCCTGAACGGTCTCAAGGTCGTTGGTGAAGAAGGACATAAGGTTGCCGACCTTGTTCACCTGATAGTACTGCTGGGAAAGATCCTTGCAGCGGTCAAACATTCTGCCGCGAAGATCGGTTTCAAGTCTTATACCTGCTCCGAAGAAGCAAACGCGCCACAAAAAGCGCCCGAAAACCATTCCGAGAATTACAACAAACATCGGGGCGCATATCTTATCGAGCACGAATGTCATATCGAACGCATGCTCAACGTCACCCACCAAAACAACACCGTTTTTGATTCCGTTAATTACCATACCGTAAAGCCTCGGAAGCTCAAGCTGCATATAATCCACGAGCAAAAGCGCGAGCACGCCAAACAAAAGCATGGGAGAATATTTCAGGTAATAGCGGTTAATGTGTTTTCCGAATATCAATTTATCTACCTCCTTTTTTCAATGTCCAAAACTAAACAGATACAAATATTATATCATCTTATCATCATTTTGTCAAGTAGATTTCACAAATTCCTTCCAACATTTATTAAAGCTTTTGTTATATATAAATTTAGTAAACCCTCTTGAAAGAAAACGCATTTTATGGTATAATATTAAGGAAGAAAAAGAAAGGATTCAAAAAATGGCAAAGCTGTATTTCAAGTACGGTGCGATGGGGTCATCCAAGACTGCAAACGCACTGATAACCAAGTTCAATTACGAGGAAAGAGGAATGAAGGTGTGGCTTATCAAGCCATCCACAGATACACGTGACGGTGCCGATATCGTACGCTCGAGAATCGGTCTTTCCGAAAAAGCAAGCATAATCACACCCGATATGAATATATACAAGGAATACGAAAAGCGATCAGATTGCCATGCGATCATTGCGGATGAATGTCAGTTCTTTACGGCAGAGCATATAGATCAGCTTCGCACGATAGTTGACCAGCTCGACATACCCGTTATCTGCTTCGGTCTGCGTACCGACTTTCTCACCCATCTTTTTGAGGGAAGCCGTCGCCTTTTCGAGGTTGCGGACTCGATAACCGAAATAAAAACCATCTGCAAATGCGGCAAGAAGGCTATCGTTAACGCCAGAATCGATGAAAACGGTAACACCGTGACAGAGGGCGGACAGATACTCATCGGCGGCAACGATTCGTACGTTGCAATGTGCCACAGCTGTTGGAAAAAATCTATTGAAGAGAAGAAATAAACCTACATACATCAATGATACCATCGGAGGAAAAGAAAATGAAATTTAAATTCGACCACGATTTCCACATCCACTCAAAGCTTTCAAGCTGCTCAAGAGATGAAGCACAGTCAAACGAGAGAATTTTGCAGTATGCAGTCGACAACGGACTTCACACCATAGTCCTCGCCGACCACTTCTGGGACGAAACGGTTGAGGGCGCATCCAAATGGTACGAGCCGCAGAACTACCCCCACATCTCGCAGGCACTTCCCCTTCCTCAGGCGGAGGGAGTTAAATTCCTTTTCGGATGCGAAACCGAGATGAACCGCTTCAACACGGTAGGCGTTGCACGTGAGCATTTCGATCGCTTTGATTTCGTCGTCATCCCCACAACCCACTTCCACATGAAGGGCTACACCCTTTTCGAGGAGCAGCTCGCATCCCCCGAAACGAGAGCGGACGCTTGGGTAAAGCGACTTGACGCACTTTTTGCGATGGATCTTCCCTTCCACAAGATAGGCATCGCACACCTATCCTGCGGTCTTATCGCACCCACAAGCGAGGAATATCTCGCAACGCTTGAAGCGATCCCGTCCGAGGAAATGTACCGTCTCTTCACAAAGGCGGCAGAGCTCGGCGTCGGAATCGAGCTTAATATGGGCACGAACGATGCAACGGCAGACACCGTACTCCGTATGTACAAGATTGCAAAGGAATGCGGATGTAAATTCTACTGCGGAAGCGACGCACACCACCCGAGCGGTCTTGACGGTGCAAGAGCACGTATGGAATGGGCAATCGACCGCCTCGGTCTTACAGAGGACGATAAATTCCATATAGGACAGTAAACTCACAAAAACTCACGAGGAAATTCTATGCAGATAACAGAAAAGCAATACCATATACAGTGCTCCGCGGGCGACGTCGGGCGTTACGTTCTCCTTCCCGGTGACCCCGGAAGATGCGAGGCAATCGCAAAGCATTTCGACAACCCCGTCCACGTGGGCATGAACCGCGAATACAATATCTACACCGGCACACTTCTCGGTGAGAAGGTGTCGGTCTGCTCGACGGGTATAGGCGGTCCCTCCGCGGCTATAGCTATGGAGGAGCTGACGAAGATCGGCGCAGATACCTTCATCCGTGTCGGCACGTGCGGCGGCATCGCTCTTGACGTAATGCCCGGCGACGTTGTCGTTGCGACGGGTGCTATACGCTATGAGCACACCTCCCTCGAATACGCACCGCTCGAATTCCCTGCCGTATCCGATTTTGGGATTGCAAACGCACTGAAATCGGCAGGCGAGGAGCTCGGCTACAGAATCCACACGGGCGTTGTACAGTGCAAGGACTCGTTCTACGGTCAGCACAGCCCTGAAAGCTCGCCCGTCTACTACGATCTTCTCCAAAAGTGGGAAAGCTGGAAGCGTCTCGGCGTCAAGGCAAGCGAAATGGAATCGGCGGCACTCTTTGTAGTTGCGGCGGCACTCGGTGTACGTTGCGGCAGCTGCTTCCACGTTGTCTGGAATCAGGAGCGCGAAAAGGCGGGAATGTTCATGCCCATGACAGAGGATACCTCGGGCGCGATCAAGGTCGGCATCGAGGCAGTCAAGAAGCTGATTATGGCGGATAGGGTGAAATAATTCGAATACAAAAAGGAACGGAGACACATGGTTTCCGTTCCTTCTTCTATTTGGTTGTATGCAATTTACAGCCCCTCAAACTCTATCCTCATCTTTTGGATGTGATAAATGGAGACGGATTTAAACAAGTACTGTTACAAAAACTCCTTTTTTGATAGTAATCAAGTCATGAAAGCATTTTCTCGCTTTTCGGTGATGTACGCAT
>JBGVEZ010000165.1:0-2745 GCA_045120555.1 Eubacteriales bacterium | reverse complement strand
CACGTTCCAATAGACCTTACCGGTAGTTAGATTGGAATACTTATTCAAATCCTCGTCGATAAATCTTTCATAGTGTCCGAGGTCAAGATCGGTCTCCGCTCCGTCCTCGGTCACGTACACCTCACCGTGCTGATACGGACTCATTGTGCCGGGGTCTACGTTGATATACGGGTCAAGCTTCTGTGCTGCCACCTTGAGTCCTCTCGCCTTGAGAAGTCTGCCGAGCGAAGCGGCGGTTATTCCCTTTCCAAGTCCCGATACGACACCACCCGTTACGAATATATACTTTGTCATTTTTTACTCCTTCCGACTGATTACTCAACCGTAACCGATTTTGCTAAATTCTTTGGTTTGTCGATATCGCAACCGTTCTCCTTGGCGACATAATATGCAAGCAACTGCAACGGAACAATCTCAACTGCCGCCGAGAAAATCGTCTCTATTTTCGGCACAAAAATCACATCGTCTGCCAAAGACACGATCTTCTGATTATCCTTGAAGGTTACGGCGAGAACTTCAGCACCTCTTGCTTTTACCTCGACAATATTGCTCATGGTCTTTTCCATAATAGCTTCATTGCAGCACAGCGCAATAACCGGCTGATGCTCTTCAACCAAAGCAATCGTTCCGTGCTTTAATTCACCGGCTGCATAAGATTCCGCGTGAATATAAGATATTTCTTTCATTTTCAAAGCACCTTCAAGTGCCACTGCATAGTCCGTATTACGACCGATGAAAAACATTGAATCTGCACCGTGATACTTTCTTGCCAAGGTAGGAATTGATGAATTTATATCGATAGCTTCCTGGATTTTCTTAGGCAACATCTTCAAAGATTCTAAAAGATCGTTATAAAGCTTGTCGTTAATTCGGTTCATTTTTTTTGCCGCATACAAAGCAAACAAATATAAAACCGAAACTTGCGTGGTATAACCCTTAGTTGTCGCTACAGCAATTTCCGGACCGGCCCAAGTATAAAGCGTGTGGTCCGCAGTATTCGCAATCGTGCTACCCACAACGTTGACAACAGCCAACGTTTTTGCACCGCGATTTTTACATTCCTTCATTGCCGCTATGGTATCAGCCGTTTCGCCGGATTGAGATAAAACAATCAATAGTGTATGCTCATCAATAAGAGGATCGCTATAACGCAGTTCGCTTGCTAATTCTACTTGAACGGGAATACGACACAATTTTTCAATCGCGTATTTTCCGGCACATCCTGCATAATACGCTGAACCGCAGGCGGTAATAACGATTTTGTTGATGCTTTCCAGATAGTCAGAAGTGAGCTCGGTTTCATCAAGAATGATATCTCCATCCTTGATTCTCGGTGCTATGGTCGCTTTGACTGCTCTCGGTTGCTCAATAATTTCCTTGAGCATAAAGTGCTCATATCCGCCTTTTTCCGCCGACTGAATATCCCATGTGATGCGACTGATCTTCTTTTCAATCGGCTGACCCGCAGGGTTGAAAACCGTTATGGAGTCTGGTGTGATTTCCGCAAACTCACCGTCGTCCAAATAGATTGCATTTCTCGTGTAGGAAACCAATGCTGTAACATCAGAGGCAAAGTAATTTTCACCTACGCCTACACCGAGGATCAAAGGACTTGCTTCTCTTGCCACGTATACCTTTTCGGGCTCGTCGGCACAAACAACACCAAGCGCATAAGATCCTTGCAGTCTTGCAGATGTTTTAATGACCGCCTTTTTCAGATCGCCTGTATAGTACATCTCAATCAGATGCACTATTACCTCCGTATCCGTCTGGCTTTCAAAACGATAACCCTTCTGTATCAGCTCTTCACGCAAAGCGATATAGTTTTCGATAATGCCGTTATGAACAACAGCAAACTTGCCGTCATTGCTCATGTGCGGATGGGCATTGGTATCGGTAGGCGCACCGTGAGTAGCCCATCGAGTATGTCCGATGCCGACCGTACCAGGGCAATTCTTACCGTCAGCCGTTCTTTCGCACAGATTGGAAATCCTTCCGGTAACCTTGCTGACAGCAATCAGATTATCGTTGAGTACAGCAATACCTGCTGAATCATATCCGCGATATTCCAGTTTTTTAAGCCCCTCCAAAAGTATAGGAGCCGCCTCCTGAGAACCTGTATAACCAACTATTCCACACATAAAAATCTATCTCCCAATCTATATATTCATTCCCATTCCACCGTTGCCGGCGGCTTTGAGGTGATGTCATACACCACTCTCGTTATCATACCGATCTCACCCGTGATTCTGTTTGACGCTTTCTCTAAGACCTCATATGGAAGTCTTGTCCACTCCGCCGTCATAAAATCGTCAGTCGTTACGGCTCTTAGTGCGACCGTATATCCATACGTGCGAGCATCCCCCTTGACGCCCACGCTACGCAGGTCGGTCAACACCGCAAAATACTGATTTGTATCCTTTTCGAGCTTTGCATTTGCAATCTCCTCGCGGAAAATCGCATCCGCATCTCTTAATACGTCTAATTTATCTTTCGTGATCTCGCCGATCACACGAACGGCAAGACCGGGACCGGGAAATGGCTGTCTCCACACAAGCTCGTAAGGAATACCAAGCTCGGCACCGACCTCTCTGACCTCGTCCTTGAAAAGATCCCGCAAAGGTTCCACGATCTCGTCAAAGGCTATCACATCGGGAAGTCCGCCCACGTTATGATGGCTCTTGATCACCGCAGAATCTCCTTTGCCGCTCTCGATCACGTCGGGATAGATGGTTCCTTGCACAA
>JBGVEZ010000164.1:0-3094 GCA_045120555.1 Eubacteriales bacterium | reverse complement strand
CCAGACCGAGCTTGACACCTGCTGGGTAAACGTCGGTGGCGAAAATCCTGCGGAATACCTCAAGAAGTATTCGGGCAGAGCTCCCGTTCTTCACCTTAAGGACTTCTTCGGTGAAAAATCCGACGATATGTACGAGCTTATCGGCATCGACAAGAAGGCTCCCACACGTCCCAGCGGATTTGAGTTCAGACCTGTCGGCGCAGGCCTCCAGAACTTCCCCGCAATCCTCGAGGCTGCAAAGGAAGCAGGAACAGAGTGGGTTGTAGTTGAGCAGGACAAGGCTACCATGGGTCTTACACCTATGGAATCGATCGCAAAGTCCATCGAATATCTTAAGACTATCAATAACTGATCATTCACCCAAAATAAAACGAAAAAATCACATTGGAGGAAAAAATTATGGCAGACAAGTCCATGGAAGGTCTTAACACCTTCACAGCGCAGGAAAGCGCTACAGTTGACACATCTAAGAAGATGCGCGTAGGTATCATCGGTTGCGGATGGATCGCAGACGCACACATCAAGTCCTACCTTGCACAGCCCGACGTTGAGATCGTAGCAGGTGCTGATATCGTTCCCGGCAAGGCTAAGGCTTTCTTTGAAAAGCACGGCGTTGAGGGCGTTAAGACAGACTACGCTTCTCACAAGGAAATGCTCGACGACGAATCCCTCGCTCTCGACGCAGTTTCTATCTGCACATACAACCGTCAGCACGCAGAGCCCGCTATCTACGCACTCAAGAAGGGCGTTAACGTTCTTCTCGAAAAGCCCTTCACCGTAACTCTCGACGAGGCTGTTGAGGTTATGAAGGCTGAAAAGGAAAGCGGAAAGGTTCTTTCTATCGGCTTCCAGCCCAGACTTGACGCAAATATGCAGATGATCAAGAAGATCGTTCAGAGCGGCGAGCTTGGCGACATCTACTACATCCAGACAGGCGGCGGCAGAAGACGCGGTATCCCCACCCCCTTCGGCACAACGTTTATCGAAGACAAGACAGCAGGTCTCGGTGCACTCGGTGACATCGGATGCTACTCCCTCGATATGGTTCTCAACGCTATCGGTTATCCGAAGCCTCTTACCGTTTCCGGCTACAAGTCCAACTTCTTCGGCACATCCCCCGATTACAGCGGATACAGAGCTGACAAGAGAGCTGAATACGCAAAGCTCTTCGGCGTTGACGATTTCGCAGCTGCTTTCGTAAGACTTGAGGGCGGCATCATCCTCGACTTCAGAATTGCATGGGCAATGAATATGGACACCCCCGGTGACACCATCATCCTCGGTACAAAGGGCGGTCTCAGAATCCCCTCCACCGAATGCTGGAACGGTACAGTCGGCGGCGCTATGAAGATCTACCACGAGGTTTGCGGTCAGCAGGTTGAAACAGAGATCCCCGTTATCAAGATGAAGGAAGGCCTCTTCGATCTTAAGATCCGTACTTTCCTTGACGCTTGCAAGAACGGTACTCCCGCTCCCGTTCCCTCCAGCCAGATCCTTTACAATCAGGCTATTATCGACGGTATCGCAAAGAGTGCTGAATGCGGTCACGAGATCGAGATCGTTATTCCCGAGGTATAATACAGCAACATAAATACGAAAAGCCGCCATCGTAAAGACGGCGGCTTTTCAAAATAATAAGGAGAAAAAAGCAATGGCAAACGACAGCGCAATTCTCGATGCCTTCAAATTCGATCAGACGGTCGATTGCGAACGCACCGGCAGAAAAATGAGAGTCGGTATCATCGGCTGCGGTGGTATCGCAAACTCTCACGTAAAGGCATACCTCACTCTTCCCGACGTTGAGATAGTTGCGGGATGTGACCTCATCCCCGGCAAGGCAAGAGCCTTTATGGATAAATACGGTCTTACAGACGCAAAAACCGATTACGCATCCCATAAGGAAATGCTTGAGGACGAAAGCCTTCAGCTTGACGCGGTTTCGGTTTGTACCTACAACCGTCAGCACAAGGAGCCCACTATTATGGCTCTTCGCAAGGGAGTCGGCGTCCTTCTTGAAAAGCCCTTCACGGTAACACTCGACGAGGCTGTTGAGATCATGAAGGTGGAAAAGGAAACGGGAACCTGCTTAACTATCGGATTCCAGCCGAGATTCGACGAAAACATGAAGATGCTCAAGAGGATCGTTGAAAGCGGCGTTCTCGGCGACATCTACTACATCCAGACGGGCGGAGGCAGAAGACGCGGCATTCCGGTAAATCGCGGCACCTCCTTTATCGAGGACGAAACCGCAGGCCTCGGCGCACTTGCCGACATCGGATGCTATTCGATCGATATGCTCATGAATGCACTCGGACATCCGAAGCCGGTAACGGTTACGGGTTACACCTCCTCCTTCTTTGGAAAGGACCCGAACTACGTAAGATATCAGCAGCTCGGACATCCCGAGTATGCGGAGAAATTTGAGGTTGATGATTTCGGTGCGGGCTTTATCCGCTACGAAAATGGCATGGTCCTCGACTTCAGAATTTCTTGGGCTATGAACATCGACACTCCCGGTGACACGATAATCCTCGGCACGAAGGGCGGTCTCCGTCTTCCCTCCACCGAATGCTGGAACGGCTCTCTCGGCGGCCCCATGAAGCTCTACTACGAGCAGTGCGGCGAGCAGCTTGAGGTTGAGATCCCGCTCAAGAAGACAAAGAAGACCCTGTTCGAGCACAAGGTCCGTACCTTCATCGATGCGGTAAGAGACGGAACACCTCCCCCTGTTCCCTCAAAGCAGATAATCTACAATCAGGCGGTCATCGACGGCATCGCAAGAAGTGCGGCGTGCGGTCACGAGGTTGAGGTAGTTATTCCCGAGATCTGAAAATAACAGATCACGCATAAAAGCTTCGAAATTAACATACCGTTAACAAAAAAAACATTTAGGCAATATTTATATGGTATAATACTATCGTATAAATATTGCTTTTTTTAGGAGGATAATGTTATGAAAGCAAATTTAAAAGCACTAATTGCGTTACTTCTGTGTGTTTCTTCCGTACTTATGCTTTTCGCCTGTGTTGATAATTCTGAAAAGAATCCCGGCGGCACACAGGACAGTTCCCCCGAGCAGACAACTGCGCCCGAG
>JBGVEZ010000163.1:0-2067 GCA_045120555.1 Eubacteriales bacterium | reverse complement strand
GCGAAGGATCATCGGGGAAGATAGCGGGAAGCACTTTCTTTATTGAGTACGAGCCGTTCATACGGCGATTATAGTAGTGACCTTTGAAAAACGGTGTCATCAGATCTCTTATATTTTCTCTAATCTTTAAGAGGTGATCCGAAAGATCGGAGAAGCGTAAAGCAAGTTCTTTAAGACATCCGCGTTCGAAGCCCTTGTTATACGCTATTACGCAGGCATTTTCGGGGATGTCCTCGCAAAGCCTTTCGGAAATTTTGCGCAAGGGATTTTCTCCGGACTCGGCAAGAAATTCTTTGTGATGAAGCTCTCCACCCTCATTCTCTACATAATGAAGAGAATATTGGAAAGGAATGCGCTCGCCGGGCTTAGTACCAACGAACTCGGGGATAGTAGGCTTCATAGTTTCAAAGTCAAGAAAATAAAGAGGATACCACAAGGTGCCAAGGAACTCCCTAATGCTGTCCTTATCCACGTGCGTAGGAAGATCGTTTATCTCGTGGTTGATCTGTAGCGAGCGGAAATTGTTTTTCATAACCTTTTCTTCGTGAGAAAGCGCCTCAAAAGACATTTTACCGCTTTCGTAATACTGGAGCATTGTCTTAAAGCTAAAACTTGACGATCCGCACACGTCAAAAACGGATGGCGAGGGTAAGTGCTTCGTGCAGTGCTGCCAGAATGCGCAGGGGTACGGCTCGTCACAAGCTATGGAGACATCAACCGAAGGCTCGTCCTTTTCAGATAAAACGCGGTTTGCTTCACGTATATTTGCTTCAACTGTACCGATTTTCTCCTCAACCTTCGAAGAAACGTCAACTATCTTAAACAGTTCGTCCAGCTTAAGATTGCCATCAAAAACATAGTCCTTGTTAATTAAAACAAGGTACGTGCCTGTTACGTTGACACCGCAGTGCTCGAGTATGTATTTCTGATATGAGATATCGGTGATATAAACGTCCTTTGAGCCGGTAGAGCTTTTCACCTCGTATATTGCATAACCGTCACCCTCGCGCTTGAGTATATCCACAGCACAATAGTCGCCGTTATACGAGAAGGATGCTTCGCAAATTACAGGCTGCTCATGCATAATAAGAGCTTTCGTTCGTCCTATCATCCTTGAAAGATCAAGCTTTCCATCCTCTTTGTATGCAGTTACTTCAACGAAGTCACCGAAGAGCTGCATAGCAAGGTCACCGATCACGTTTCCTTCTTCCATTCGGGATTCGGCGGAAGGATCTTTCACAGCAAGCTCGGGCTTATTTACTCCGAGCCAAAGATTTTTTGGGCACTGAACGAATGAACAATATTTGGATTTTGAGAGCATGGTTTCGTCCTCCAAGCAGATGATTTATTAAATACTAATTATATTATACAACTTAATTCGCCAAAATTCAACAGTTATGCGACAATTTCAGTACATAAGATTTAATAACATTTAATTTACCTAGATTTATATTCCCCAACAACATACCCAAACGCGTCATTTAGCAGATTCTCGTTATGTCCCTAAAAACGGACATAGTATTTGATATGATATTCTCACATCGACCAACACCACTATGCAACTGAGTACCCCAAAATATACAACAGAAAGGAAATTGACGTTTTATGACATATGTAATGAGCGATCTGCACGGCAGATATGACCTTTATATAAAGATACTTGACAAAATCGAATTTAGTGAAAACGACACACTTTATATTCTCGGCGACTGTGTTGACCGAGGTGGCGAGGGGCTCAAGATAGTTCTTGATATAGCCGAGAGGGATAACGTTATCGGTTTGATGGGAAACCACGATTTTCTTGCATTATCTATCCTCTCAAGCCTCGATAGAACTCTTAAACCGGGGCAGCTTGAGGATATGAGATACCTCATCGACATGTGGAAGATGGACGGTGGCACGGCAACTTATAACGAATATAAAAAGCTATCGCCCGAAGAAAGAAAGCTTGCCCTTATGACGATAGACGGATTTCGGAATTATGCCGAAGTCAAGGTTGGTAAGAGGGAGTTCGTGCTCTGTCACGGAGGTATCAGAGATTATAGCGAGGATAGACCGCTTTCGGAT
>JBGVEZ010000162.1:0-3599 GCA_045120555.1 Eubacteriales bacterium | reverse complement strand
CGTGCTCGCGCTTGTTCCCAAGACAACGGTTGCGGATCACGGCTCCTTTTGCGAATCCCGTTGGTTCAACATTGCTCCCGAGGAGAACAGCATGACCGAGGTTCTCGGTGATTTCGTGAATTTCGGTGCGGGACTTCTCTTCGTATCGGACGAGCAGCCCGATTTCACCTTCGGCATCGAAATAGGCGATGACGCTCTCGACACCTCATATCAGGCACACAACGGAGCGGCTATCGTATGTAATCCCTGCGCCTCTGAGGAGCTTGTAGGACGTGGCGACTACAGACGCATGAGCGCCAAATACAGATCCGCAAAATATATATGCGGCTGTATCTATTCCTCCTCGCGTGAGGATGAATCCACAACAGACCTCGTTTATTCGGGCCACAGTATCATCTCCGAAAACGGAAGCATACTTGCCGAAAGAGCGCCCTTCTCCGACAAGTCGGATAAGTATCGCATAACCGAGATCGACGTAGAGATGCTGTCGGCACTCAGAATGAAATCCTCGACCTTCACCTTTTACGACGATTGCCAAGCTGTACATTTCTATCAGGAGTCGACCGAAACCAAGCTCACACGTAAGATCAATGCACATCCCTTCCTTCCGGACGATCCCTCCGAGCAGTATTCCCGTGCAAAAACCATTCTCGATATTCAGGCAAACGGACTTGCAAAGAGGCTCACCGCCGCTTATGCGAAAACCGCGGTGATCGGAATCTCCGGCGGACTTGACTCAACTCTCGCTCTTATCGCCGCATGCCGTGCGATGGACATTCTCGGAAGATCGAGAACCGACATAATCGGTGTTACCATGCCCTGCTTCGGTACAACGAAAAGAACGAAGGGCAATGCACAGAAGCTTTGCGAGGCACTCGGTGTAACCTTCAAAACGGTAAATATTGCAAAATCCGTCCGTCAGCATTTCGCCGACATCGGACACGACGAGAACAACCACAACGTTGTTTTCGAAAACGCGCAGGCACGTGAGCGCACGCAGGTAATAATGGATATTGCAAACGCAACGAACGGCCTTGTAGTCGGTACAGGTGACCTTTCCGAGGTCGCGCTCGGCTGGGCAACCTATAACGGCGACCATATGTCGATGTACTGCGTAAACTCGGATATTCCGAAGACGCTTGTACGCCACGTTGTACGCTGCTATGCAGATACCGTAAATGACAAAAAGCTTGCAAGCGTGCTTTACGATATTCTCGATACGCCCGTAAGCCCCGAGCTCCTTCCTGCAAACAAGGACGGAACGATCGCTCAGGTAACCGAAAGCATCGTAGGACCGTACGAGCTTCACGATTTCTTCATTTATAATTTCGTCCGCTACGGCTTCTCACCCACAAAGCTGCTCTGCCTTGCAGAAAACGCATTCGAGGGACTTTACACACGTGAGGTCATGATACACTGGCTGCGCGTATTCTTCAAGAGATTCTTCTCACAGCAGTTCAAGCGCTCCTGCACGCCCGACGCTCCCAAGGTCGGAACGGTTGCTCTCTCACCGAGAGGTGACTGGAAGATGCCGAGCGACGCCTGCGTTAACGAGTGGCTCTCTGAGATCGACGAGCTTTAATACACCAAACGCCCTTCGGGGCGTTTTTTATTCCCCGCCTTCGTCGCCTACACCTCTTCTGACAACAAATACCGCAACTACAGCTATTGCAGATGCTCCTAAAAACAGCAAAACAAGCGTGCTTTTGCTTGCCTCACCCTTCCCCACTACCTCACCGTCCTTTTCATCGTCATTAACGGCAAAGATCTCCTCAAGCTGTGCATCTGTTGAGCTCGTGCTGTAAAGGGTTATGTCTCCGACGTGCAAAAGAGTCCTGTTCGGCACGCCCGAATCGTTTTGAACGCTTATCTTTATATAGCTTATATTCTCCATTCCCGAAAACCTCGTGGTGTCGACAATGATCTCAAAATCCTTATCCAAGGCTATTCCGTTCTCATACATCAGAACGCCCTTCGAGCTTTCGCTTCCTATTGCGATCTTGACCGAATACCTCGTCCCCTCGGAAAGTCCGCTTCCCGAAAGTCGAAGCGTAAATCTCACTGCATCGACCGCCGACATATCCGCACTGCCGCCGACAAAGTAAATGATCTCGGCATATTCCGAAACGTTTGCGGGAAGATTCAGCGTTGCTCGCAGGCTGCGTCCCTCTCCGAATGCGGAATCCGTGCTTATCGCCTCCGCGTAAACTCCCTTTTTCCAGTTAACGAGGCTTGAAGGCGAGCTGAAATCTGTCATTTGGTATTCGCCCCTGACGCCGACCGGTATGCTTATACGCGTGGTAAGCTGACGCACGGTAACGCTTGACGGCTTGTAGCTGTCGTAGCCCTTGATTCCCGAAAGGCTGACGCCGAAGCGCTCCGACATGAGTGCTTCTGCGTATTCGTCTGCGCCCTCGCCGCCCATTGTGTTGACGGCAGTACACATATCCGCAGATTTTGTGAAATCTCCGAGCCTCTCGTCCGGAGTGAAATCACAGAAGAAGGAATATATCCTCTCCCGCGACGAAAGAACAAAGTAATCGTAAACGTAAGCCGCGCTCAGCTCCTCGGCGGTATGCGATCCAAACGGATGCCACATATAAAAGTATCCGTCGTCGGTAACGCCGTATCGGAGAGACAGGTAATCAAGAAACCTTTCAAAAACCTCCGCGTTCTCCGCGCGAAGATTCATTATCTCCTTCTTAGTCTGCGGTGTCACCTCTCTTGAAGACGTCTCATTTCCGAGCAGCTCACCCACGTACGGGAAAGTGCTGTCGCAAACCATCATGCAAAGCTTGCCCTCGGACGAAATCGAATAAACCTCAAGGAAGGAGATAAGCATCGCAAACATCGGGTATTTATCGCTGCCAAGTCCGTTTTTGTCCGAAAGCTCGTTGTTCGAGCTTATCGGAACCACTATCTTAAGCTCGCTTCTTGCGTTCCTTCCCGCAAGAAGAGTAACGCTTACAAGGTCGGAGTATTTTCTGACGTAGTCGGTATAGGACACGCCGTCAACGTTTGCGTAGCTGTATGGTGTATCGAATTTCGTACCGATAACTATGCCGTTTATACCATCACCGAAGTGATTGCAAAGAAAAGAAACCGCCGCATAAAGCACGGAAGCGCGCTCTCCGTCCGCCTCGTAGACGGCGCTGTGCTCGGGCGAGCTCTGATCTTTAGATACGAATCGCAGATATACCTCGCCGCCGTCCGCAGTGTGGGATGCTATCCTTCTGCTGATGCTGTCAACGGTATCGCTGTCAAAGCAGTAATTCTCACCGCCGAAGGAATAAAGGTAGCCCTTAAGAGTTCCGCTCATAAACGTGCTTATATCGATATCTATCATAAGAGCGTCGCTTGACATTTCGCTCGGAGTATACTCAAGTGCACTTGCAACTCCCTTGAACGCGCCGCCGTCCACACTCTTGTAATCGGTTGACGGATACACCTTGTCCTCAATTACGTATTCTATACTCCCGTCGGGACGGTTCAGCGTCACTGCATAAGCGGAGGCAAAATCGTCTCCCGTCCGGTTCTTAACGTTAAACGAAAAGCTTCTCGACATCGATGAGCTTGCACACGGCTCCTTTTCCTTTATC
>JBGVEZ010000161.1:0-3877 GCA_045120555.1 Eubacteriales bacterium | reverse complement strand
GGAGGTGTTCAGGTATCAGCACTAAGAAAACCCAGCTTATCAACGAAGAGATCACTGCGCAGCAGGTAAGAGTTATCGGCAGCGAGGGTGAGCAGCTCGGAATCATGGATTCCAAAAAGGCACTCAAAATGGCAGATGACGAGGGATATGACCTCGTGCTTATCGCTCCTACAGCGGAGCCGCCCGTGTGCAAAATAATGGATTACAAGAAGTACTGCTTCGAGCAGGAGAAGAAGGAAAAGGAAGCCCGCAAGCGTCAGCAGGTTGTTGAGGTCAAGGAGATCCGTCTTTCTTACCGAATCGACGTACACGATTTTGAAACCAAGGTCAAGCACGCACACCGTTTCCTTGACGAGGGTAACAAGGTCAGAGTTGCGATGAGATTCAAGGGTAGAGAAATTGCCCATATCGCGCTCGGACGCGAAACAATGCAGAGATTCGAGGAGGCATGCTCCGAATTCGGCGTAACCGATAAGAAGCCAGCTCTCGACGGAAAGATTCTCAGCGTTGTAATTTCGCCGAAGAAGGCAAAGTAATATTTTTCGTTAGGGGTTTATCCGACAAAAATCAAAACCATCCTAAAAAGGATGTATGCCACGTACGGTAACCATTGAACCGTGCGCGGCTTAAATACAAACAAAGGAGTTTTTTAATCATGGGAAAAGTTAAGTCACACAGAGCATCATGCAAGCGTTTCTCGGTTACATCTACCGGAAAGGTAAAGCTTAATCAGACAAACCGCCGTCACAAGCTCGGCAAGAAGACAGCTAAGAGAAAGAGACAGCTCAGAGGCGGTGCTATTCTTAGCGAGGCTATGGCAGCAAACGTCAGAGCAATGATTTTGAAATAATTTACGGGGGTACTGAAAAATGGCTAGAGTTAAAGGCGCAATGATGGCGCGCAAGAGAAGAAATAAGGTTTTAAAGGCTGCTAAGGGTTACTGGGGTGCAAAGAGCAAGCACTTCAAGATGGCTAAGCAGGCCGTAATGAAGAGCGGTAACTACGCATTCGTAGGCCGTAAGCAGAAGAAGAGAGATTTCCGCCGTCTTTGGATCGCAAGAATCTCCGCACAGGCTAAGGTAAACGGAATCAACTATTCCAGATTCATGAACGGCCTCAAGAAGGCAGGTATCGACCTTAACCGCAAGATGCTCGCAGAACTCGCAGTTTCCGATAAGGAAGCATTTGCAGCTCTCGTAGAGACAGCTAAGGCTGCTCTCTGATTTGAATAAACCCGGTTAAACGCCGGGTTTTTCTTGCTTTTTGGGCATTTTTTTATATTATTGGAGTATAACGTAATTTGCGAATTCGGGGGTAATTATGGTAACGTTTTTTGATGATATTATAACCTCAAAACAGAATAAATGCGTCAAGGAGGCGGCACTCTTGCTCCGTACAAAGGGCAGAAAAGAGGCTAAAATGACCCGCATCGACGGTGTAAAGCTGTTCTGCGAGGCTGTTTCGTGCGGTCTTGATATACAGAAAATATTCATCCTTGATAGCAGATCCGAGGAGATATTGTGCGCTATGGATGCCGCATCTCCCGATTGGAGAGAACGTCTTTCTTCCGTGGTCTATCTGCTTTCCGAGTCCGCTTTTTCGCAAATTACCGAAGAAAAATCGCCCGAGGGCGTGATTTGTTTGCTGAAATATCTTGACAAATCCGAAAAAAGTGGTACAATAATAAAGAAGGAATTTTTAAAAGGCGATATAATAAGAAGAGAGAACCCGACTGCCGGACGTGCGATCGCGCTTGAAGCGATACGTGATCCCGGAAATCTCGGAACGATCATTCGCACCTGCCTTGCCTTCGGAATTACCGATATTTACCTCAGCTCCGACTGCGCGGAGGTCACCTCTCCGAAGGTGATACGCAGCTCGATGGGCGCGGTTTTTGCCGCAAGCATATTTGTTTGTGAAAGCCTTCCGTCCGCGCTTGTCGAAATGAAGAAGGACGGTTATCGGATAAACGCTGCCGCACTCTACGGCTCTCCCGTTCTAATTTCCGAAACTCCGCTTTGCGAGCGTGACGTTTTCGTTATCGGAAACGAAGGACACGGTCTTTCGGACGAGTTGCTTTCGGTAGCTGACAGATGCGTTATCATTGACATGAAAACGGGCCCCGGCTGTGAATCGCTCAATGCGGCGGTTGCCGCTTGCGTTTGCGCGTGGGAGCTTAAGCGCAGATGTGATATCGCAAAATAATTCTTAAGTACAAACGAAAAGAAAGGAATTTCCGATATGGAAGAAAAGGGTCAGATGCTTTGCGAGCTTTGGCTTGCACAAAGGCTTATTAACTTCAGAGACGACGTAAGGAAGGTCACCTCTCTTTTCAAAACACCCTACGAGGCGTATGAATGCGACTTTGAAGACGGCGAATATGCCGATATCTCCGAAAGATGCATTGAAGCGCTAAAAGACAAAAATCTTACAGAGGCGAATAAACTCCTCAACTACTGTGAACAACATAATATCGCAAGGGTGCGTATAGGCTCTCCGTATTATCCCGTTGCGCTTTACGATATTCCCGATCCGCCGTATCTGCTTTTCTGTAAGGGAAACGTTGGACTTTTCCGTTCGGAGGCACTTGTCGCTATGGTCGGAACGAGAACGATGACAACTGCGGGAAAATATTCCGCGTTCCGTATGGCGTACGAGCTTGCCGCATCGGGAATGTGCATTGTCAGCGGTATGGCTCTCGGAAACGATTCCATGTGTCACGCAGGGGCTATTGCGGCGGGAGGTAAGACTATCGCCGTGCTCGGAAGCGGAATAGACGTCATTTATCCGTCACAGCACGCAACTCTCTACCGACATATGGCAGAGCAGGGGCATCTCGTTGTGAGCGAATATTTCCCGGGAACGCGTCCGTACGGCTATAATTTTCCGCTCCGCAACAGAATAATTGCGGGCATGACCTTCGGTACCGTAGTCGTTGAGGCTGCGGAGAAGAGCGGCTCTCTCATAACTGCCGATCTTGCCGAGAATTACGGAAGAATAGTGTTTGCAATGCCGGGATACGCTTATACGGCGTCCGCGGCGGGAAGCAACAAGCTCACACAGCAGGGCGCAGTCGTGACGACCGATTCGTCCGCAGTAATAAGAGAATATAATTACGTTAAGGGCGTAAGACCGTTGCGGTACAGACGCTCCCACGTAAGCCTTGAGGCTTGTGACAGTGCTATAGCCGAGCTTAAGATCGAGGCTCGTGCAGTTGACACGGCTCAGGAAAAAATAAAGCTCGATCCCGAGATCTTTTTCGTTTCTGAAAAATGCTCGGATCCGTTCCCGTTCAAAATAAAGCAGGAGCTGACTGAGGAAAAGGATAAACCGAAAAGAAACAAGGGCTCGAGAAAAAAGACTGCATCTGAGGATGCAAAAAATGACGTCCGGTCCGATATGCCGGAAGAGAACAAAAACATAAAAATCAGTGAGATCAAAGAACCCGAAGCGTCGGATAACGCCGTCCTTCCGGACCTTGACGCGCTTTGTAATGCGTGCGAGGAGCTTGGAGTTACGGTTGACGGTGATATCAGAAGGGTATGCGAGGTCATATCGAGGAGCGGTACCGTTGATGCGGAATCGCTTTCAAGAGAGGGCTGCAAAACCGACGTTGCGCTTGTGGTGCTTTCGATCCTTTCATCTGCAGGTCTTCTTTCAGAGGACGTGGGCGGAAAATTCAAGCTTTGCAAAATAACGGAATAACATCCGTACCGAATATAAATCGAACCGAAAAGAAAGGAAGCGGCAAGTCCGCATTACGGTAAACACATTATATGGCTAATCTTGTTATAGTGGAGTCACCCTCAAAGGCTGAAACCATAGGATCATACCTCGGCTCAAATTACAAGGTAATCTCCTCAAAGGGACACATCCG
>JBGVEZ010000160.1:0-2991 GCA_045120555.1 Eubacteriales bacterium | reverse complement strand
ATTCAATTACGTCATCCTTAGCCATGACTTTTCCTCCTGAAATATTTGCTTAGAAATCTTTATCAATTAAAGTGAGTATCTGAACTCCCTCGGGAGTGATTGCAATAGTATTTTCATAATGAGCTGAGATTTTTCCATCCGCAGTTTTCACCGTCCAGCCGTCAGGCAACATAATAACCTTTGCCGTGCCCAAGTTAATCATGGGCTCGATTGCAAGTGTCATTCCGTTGCAAAGGCGAAGACCGCGTCCTGCCGTGCCGTAGTTCGGTACGTCGGGCTCTTCGTGAACGTTACGTCCAATGCCGTGTCCGATAAAATCTCTCACTACGCCGTATCCGTAGGGGCTAACCGACTCCGAAATGGCTGAGCCGATATCTCCGATACGGTTACCTGCGATAGCATTTTTAGCACCCGCAAAGAAGCTCTCGCGAGTAGCTCTTATAAGCTGCTCCGCTTCCTTACTAACCTTTCCTATCGGAATGGTTCGTGCGCTGTCGCCGTGGTAGCCGTTAATACAGGCACCAACGTCGATCTTTACTATATCGCCCTCCTGCAAAAATCTTTTTGCACTCGGTATGCCGTGGATTACTTCATCATTTATACTAATGCAAGCGGATCCCGGAAATCCGTTATAACCAAGGAACGAGGGCTTTGCGCCACATTTTTCGATATACGCTCTTATCGCGTCATCAAGCTCCTTAGTACTGATACCGGGGCGCACGAGCTCACGGGCTACGAGCAATGTCTCGCCCGTGATTCGTCCTGCCTCTTTCATTGCATTAAGTTGCGCTGAATTTTTGACTTGAATCATATTTTTTCAACCTCTGAAAGAGCTTCAAACACCAAAGCGGTAGTTTCTTCAACGCTCGCCTCGCTGCTCACGCACTTAAGGAGACCTCTTTCCTCGTAAAAGGCTTTGAGGGGCTCCGTCTGTTCGTGAAAGACCTCAAGTCTACTTTTAACTGTTTCAGCCGCATCGTCGCTTCTGATATAGAGCGGCGCGCCGCATTTGTCGCAAATATTTTCCGTCTTAGGCTTTCTATGCTCTATGTGGTAGGACATACCGCATTTTGAGCAAAGTCTGCGTCCGGCCATTCTTTCGATTATCACCTCGTCCGAAATCTCAAGTGAAAGCACACAGTCGATATGGACACCCATCTCTTCAAGCGCTATTGCCTGTGATATTGAACGGGGAAAACCGTCAAGAATAAATCCGTTTTCGCAAGCCTTTGAGGAAAGTGTTTCCTTGATTATCGCGATCACTACCTCGTCGGGAACGAACTGTCCCGCTTCGATAAGGTCCTTTGCCTGTTTACCAAGCTCAGTACCCGATTTGATCGCCGCGCGGAGAATCTGACCGGTTGATACCGCCGGAATTCCCCACTTTTCTGATATTCTTTCGGATTGTGTGCCCTTACCCGCACCGGGAGCGCCCATCAAAATTAAATTCATAAGAATTCCTCCGCAAATAATTTCAGTCGGATGATTAATCAAGGAATCCTTTGTAGTTACGCATTGTGATCTGAGCTTCGATATCTCTGAACGTTTCGATTGCAACACCTACAACGATGAGCAATGAAGATCCTCCGAACGCAAGGCTTGCAAATGATCCACCGGAAATGATGTTAGCCACCATGGGAAGACCTGCAACCACGATAAGGAAGAATGCGCCTATCAAAGTGATACGGTTAAGAATCTTTGTAATGTATTCAGCGGTAGGTCTGCCGGTACGGATACCGGGAACAGCGCCACCGTTGTTCTTAATGTTGTTTGCTACTTCCATAGGATTGAAGGAGATCAATACGTAGAAGTAAGCAAAAGCTACGATCAATACAACGTAGAGAATTACGTAGATCCAGCTTTCCGGACCAAGCCACTTTTCAACGAATACGCGGAAAGCGTTCTTTTCGTCGAAGAATGTAGCGATAGTCGCGGGAACGGAAACGATGGAGGAAGCGAAGATGATGGGCATAACGCCTGTCATGTTAAGCTTAATGGGAAGGTGTGTTCCCTGTCCACCGTACATCTTACGTCCAACTACTCTCTTTGCGTACTGAATGGGAATTCTTCTTTCGGAGTGTGTTACCCACACAACGAGAAGTACCATACCGAGAGAAACTGCTACGGAGATGACACCAAGAAGAATACCAACAACGAGGTTATCGTTGTAAACTACCATGCTCCACATCTGACCAAGAAGGCTGGGGATACGGCTGATGATGTTGAAGAACAAGATCATAGAAATACCGTTTCCGACACCCTTAGCGTCGATGAGCTCAGCGAGCCACATGATGATGGATGCGCCTGCTACGTAGGAAGCAATGATAACGAGTGTATTAACTGTTCCTGTAAAGCCATTAGAAGCCCACATGCCCTTCCATGTAATAGCTGTGCTATCAAGCCAGCCATTATTTGCAAGGAGTGCTGTGTAACCGTATGCTGTAACGAGTGCGATAGCAACTGTTACGAAACGAGTGTACTTCTGGATCTTCTTCTGTCCTTCTTCTCCCTCTTTAGCAAGCTTACCAAGTGAATTGGGGAATGCTACTGTGAGAAGCTGGATAACGATTGAAGATGTGATATAGGGAGATACAGAAAGTGCAAAAAGTGTTGCTTGTGACAAAGCTCCACCGGAGAGGATACTCATATAACCGAATATCGTTCCACCGTAAGCGGAGTTAAAGCTGGAAAGAATTCCCTGAGATACATAGGGTACGGGAATTGCAGAACCAACACGATATAAGAGGATTATAAGCAATGTGAAGAGGATTTTGTTCTGGATTTCCTGAACATTCCAAGCGTTCTTCAACGTCTTAAACATCTTATACCACCTCTGTCTTTCCGCCTGCTGCTTCTATCTTTTCTTTAGCTGTTGCGGAAAAGATGTTTGCTTTTACAGTTAATGACTTTGTGAGGTCGCCGTTGCCAAGGATCTTAAGACCGTCAAGAGACTTTCTGATGATCTTCTTAGCAAGGAGTGTCTCCATATCA
>JBGVEZ010000159.1:0-16355 GCA_045120555.1 Eubacteriales bacterium | reverse complement strand
CGACGAGGTGTATTATGGATAAGAACAAGAATCTTGATCTTGATCTCGATGACGATTTCGATGAGATCGACCTGAACGATTCGAATGCTGAAAAGCTTGTCGATAAGTTTGAGGGCTGCACCCACTATCTCGAATACAAATGCCCCTGCGGTAAGGGGCGCATTGTAGAAGAACGTGTTGTGGGCTTTGGCGATTACTGTGCGTTGATCAAATGTAAGAAATGCGAAAAGAAATACAATATAATAACAGGCTGCGGACATTTCTGGGAGCTTGAGGAAAAGTAATTCTTTTGCAAAATAAAAAGAGCAGATACGTAAGTACGTCCTTACGTATCTGCTCCCTTTATATTATCTTTATATTATATGAAGAGTTGTGCTTATCTCTTCTTCAGCTTGCCGAGTACTCTGCCGCAGCAGACCGCCTCGTTGAACTGGTTGAGAAGAATGTCTCCGTATTCGGGGTTGAGAGAAACAAGTCTGTCACCCTCAAATTTCTTGAAATAGCCGTCACCGTCGAGTACGAAGATGCCGAGCTCACCGTATTCAACGGAATTACATTCCTCAACGATGAGAGTATCGCCGTTTCGGTATTTCGGTTCCATGCTGTTACCGTGAACGCGCACCGCGTAGGATGCCGTGGAGGTTGCGGAGGTAACGTTGATCTTAATGCTGTCTCTTACGTCGGTATCAGCACCGAGAAATTCGCCGGGACCTGCCGAAACGGGAAGCTCGAAAAGAGGGATCTCCTTGCGTTCAAAGCCCTCGGGGAGTGTGCGAAGAACCTTTGCTCTTGTGGGAGCCTCATTACTTGCCGCGTCAGCTTCTTTGGTATGGTCGATCATTTCAAATTCCTTGTCCATAACGACCTCAATAAGAGCGCGACTTCTTTCGGGCAATGCGCGAAGCTTTTCAATGTGCTTTATTTCATCGTCGGTAAGAGTGTAGTTGTTGTTGTTTTCCTCTGTTCCGCTTACAAGGTAGTCGATGCTGACGTTGAATGCTGTTGCGATCGATACAATATATGAAAGCTTGGGGGAAAACGAATAACCTGCAAGCATCTTGGAAAGCGTTCCGAGCGGAATATCCGTCATCACGGCAAGATCCTGGTTCGTTATTTTTCTTTCCTTTTTTAATTTATTTATTCTTTCTATGTAGTTCATGGTTGCCTCCATATTTTCCGAAATTGGTTTAACTGTATATATTATACCATATTTTTTCCGTTTTGTAAAGGGGTTTTGGAAAACTTTTTTCTCAAAATGGAATATTTTTTAAAAAACTTTCTAAAAAGGTATTGACAAATGGCGGCGTATGTGCTATAATATAGGTGGAAATTCCAAAAGCGGAAAATTGTTCGCGCAAGTTCCTGTTTTGGAAAAGGCGATGCATAACAAACGGAAGGCAAGGTACATACTATGAATTCATCACTTAATAATAAAAGAAGACGCAGATATTACGCACGTGAAACATTTCTTGATAAGGTATTAGCATTTTTCTCTGCAATTGCATCACTGTTGCTTACTTTTCTTTCGGGAATATGTGATTTTTTCACTCGCCCTGAAACCGCGCTTGTAATCAAAGGCGCTTGCGTTATCGGTGCGTTGATCGTAATAATAGGTGCTGTGGGCGGTCTTGAAAGCGGAGCGCTTGTGTTTTCTGCGGCAATGATCCGTATATTCGGCTCTCTTGCGGCGGCATGCCTGATATTCAAGGCCATGGGTGAATAATGATATACGATTTTTTGAATTTAATAACCGGACGGACGACCCGTCGGGCAGGATTACGGTCAAGACGTCCCCACCAAGAATGGGTGTACGGATTTTTGCTTCGCTTTTTAGGCTTTTCGGGGTGCTTCCGTCGATGCACGCAGCGTCGGATGTCCGAGCGTGACGTTTCGGGAAAGGGGACTGCTCGCAAATCGATGAGATCGGTGAAGGGAAGTCAAAAAAGCTTTTTCGGAGGTCGGAGCTTGTTCTGCCGTCAAAGGATATTTAAGGGGTGACTCACGAATGTGTGGCGAGCGCCTCTTTTTTATTTGTTCCGTGTTGTGAAATCCGAAATCAAGCGGCATAAATTTACAAAAAGTATATTGATTTTTCTGCTTATATATGATATAATAAAGGAAATAACCCGCAGGAGGTTTACGTATGAATAAATATTTTGCTGCCGTGGACATCGGCGGCGGCTCGGGTCGACTTATACTTGCGCATCTTGACGGTGGAAGGATCGTATCCGAGGAGATACACCGCTTTGAGAACGTGCTTTTGAAGAAGGACGGATTTCTTGTCTGGGATACCGAAATGCTTTTCGGCGAGATCAAAAAGGGACTTGCTCTTTGCAAGACGGCAGGAAAGATACCCGAAAGCGTTGCGATAGATATGTGGGGCGTTGACTACGTTCTGCTTGACGAAAACGATAAGCTTGTAGGTCATGCCGTTTCAAACCGCGACCCGAGAACCGAGGGAATGGACGCCGTTCTTTCCGAAAGGATCAGCGAGCGCGAGATGTACGAGATCGCAGGCATCCAGAAGATGACGCTGAACACCGTTTATCAGCTCCTTTCAACCTCTAAAAATCAGCCCGAATGGATAGAGAAGGCAAAAACCTTTTTAATGCTCCCCGACTATATGACCTTTATGCTGTCGGGCGCAAAGAAATGCGAATATACGAACGCCTCCACCACCTCTCTTATGGACGCAAGAACGCATAAGTGGAGCGAACGACTTCTTTCCGCATGCGGTGTTTCTCCCGAAATAATGCCCGAGATCGTGATGCCGGGTACGGTTGCGGGAAATCTGCTCCCCGAAATACAGGCAGAGGTCGGATTTGACTGTAAGGTCGTTTACGCCGCATCCCACGACACGGGAAGCGCAGTAGTTTCGGTTACCGAGAAGGATTGCATCTACATAAGCTCGGGAACGTGGAGCCTTGTCGGCGTTGAGCTTGACGGTCCCGACACCTCAGAGGAGGGAAGACTTATGAACTTCACCAACGAGGGCGGCTACGGCGGCAAGATCCGTTATCTTAAGAACATTATCGGTCTTTGGTTCATCCAGACCATTCGCCGTGAGCTCGGAAAGGTGCATTCGTATCCCGAGCTTGCCGATATGGCGCGCGAATATGATGCAACAAAGCACCGCATAGACGTTTTTGCGGACAGATTCCTCGCTCCTGAATCGATGATTGAGGAGATCAGAAGCGCATGCTCGTGTCCCGATATGCCGATAGGCGAGGTGCTGGCAACCGTTTACCATTCGCTTGCCGAGGCTTATGCGGGTGTGTTTACGCTTGTCGATAAATTCGCAAAGCGTCACGTTGAGACCGTTTGCATAATCGGCGGCGGCTCGCGCGATACCTACCTCAACGAGCTTACCGCACGCTATTCGGGAAGACGCGTGGTGCGCGGAGTTGTTGAAGCAACGGCGACGGGTAATATTGCCGTTCAGATGATAGCAGGCGGCGTTATTGCCGATCTTGACGAGGCGAGAAGCATAATCGCTCTCGGAGAATAATAAATAATATAATTTGAAAGGAAAAATCAAAATGAACATATACGAATACGCAAAGCAGGAATATGCTAAAATAGGAATCGATACGGATGCGGCAATAAAGGCTGTCTCCGAGCTTACACTCAGTGTGCATTGCTGGCAGGGCGACGACGTTGGCGGATTTGACTCTGACGCAGGCGTTTCGGGCGGAATTCAGGCAACAGGTAACTATCCCGGAAAGGCAAGAACTCCCGAGGAGCTTATGGCGGACTTCGATAAGGCGATCTCCCTCTGCCCCGGCAAGAAGAAGCTCAATCTCCACGCATGCTACGCAATCTTTGAGGACGGCGAATACGCTGACAGAGACGCTATCGAGCCTAGGCACTTCGCAAAATGGGTAGAATTCGCAAAGGCACGCGGTATGGGTCTTGACTTCAACCCCACCTTCTTCGCTCATCCCAAGGCATCCGGTCTTACCCTCACCTCTCCCGACGAGGATATTCGCTCCTTCTGGGTTCGCCACGGTCAGGCGTGCGTTAAGATCTCCGAATATTTTGCGCGCGAGACGGGCGTTCCCTGCGTTATGAATATATGGATCCCCGACGGCTTCAAGGAGATCCCCGCTGACAGAATGGGTCCCCGCAGAAGATATATGCAGTCGCTTGATGAGATCCTTTCGGTCAAGGAAAGCGGCGACGTTTACGTAACCCTTGAATCGAAGGTTTTCGGTATCGGTCTTGAATCCTGCACAGCAGGCTCGGGCGAGTTCTGCCTCGGCTATTCGATCTCGAGAGGCATCGTTCCGCTTATGGATAACGGTCACTACCATCCCACAGAGGACGTTTCGGATAAGATCTCCGCTCTCCTCCTCTTCTCGGACAAGATCGCATTCCACCTTACAAGAAGCGTTCGCTGGGATAGCGACCACGTTGTAAGATTCAACGACGAGATGAGAAGCATCGCAAACGAGGTTGTTGCATCGGGCAGAGTTGACGATATTTTCCTCGCCCTCGACTTCTTTGATGCGTCCATCAACCGTGTTGCCGCATGGGTAAACGGCATCAGAAACGCACAGAAATCGCTTCTGTACGCGTTCCTTACACCCCACGCAAGACTCACCGAATATCAGGACGCGGGTAACTTCACAAGAGTTCTCTCCGAGAGCGAGGAGCTCAAGACCATGCCCTTCGGAGCTGTATGGAACGAGTTCTGCCGCAAGGAGGGCGTTCCCGCAGACGGCGAATGGATGAGCGTTGTTGAAGCGTATGAAAAGGAAGTTCTTCTGAACAGATAACGAAATTTTGGCGGACCACGGAATTTTTTCGGAGTCCGCCAATTATTTTTTTAAATCCCTTGACAAAAGCGTCGATTTATGGTATAATATCTGTGTATTGAATATTCAAACGCGATGAAGCGGAAGAGTAGATTTCGGTTAGGCCCAGAGAGCGTGCGGTTGGTGCGAGCACGTCTGATACCGTTATTGAAGGTCGCCGCCGAGCGGCAGCATTGTCTGACGTTTGCCTCGTTACGGCAGAATGAGTGTGCGGTTTTCCGCAAATTCAGGTGGTACCGCGGAGTCCTTCGCCCTGATGATTTTAGGGAGAGGGCTTATTTTTTTAGTAACCAAACTCTTATAATATATTGAAAGGAATAAAACATGATCCAGAACGAATTACCGAAAACGTATTCTCCCTCAGATTTTGAGGACAGAATATACAATACCTGGTGTGAAAAGGGATACTTCACACCTACCGACGAAAGAAAGGGAAGACAGTCCTTCTCAGTTGTTATCCCGCCTCCCAACGTAACGGGACAGCTCCATATGGGACACGCCCTCGACGAAACTCTTCAGGACATCCTCGTCCGCTACAAGAGAATGAAGGGTTTTGATACCGTTTGGATCCCCGGAACAGACCACGCCGGAATCGCAACGCAGATAAAGGTTGAGGAAAACCTCCGCGTAAACGAAGGCCTCACAAGATACGACCTCGGACGCGAAAAGTTCCTTGAGCGCGTGTGGGATTGGAAGAACGCATACGGAAACAGAATCATAAATCAGTTAAAGAAGCTCGGAACCTCCTGCGACTGGACACGTGAGAGATTTACCATGGACGAGGGCTGCTCAAAGGCGGTTCGTGAGGTCTTCGTTAACCTCTACAACAAGGGTCTCATCTACAGAGGTCACAGAATAATTAACTGGTGCCCCCACTGCCTTACCGCCCTTTCGGACGCAGAGGTTGAATATGAGGACAAGCCCGGCAGCTTCTGGCACATCCGTTATCCCGTAAAGGATTCGGACGAATACGTTGAGGTTGCTACCACACGTCCCGAAACAATGTTCGGCGATACTGCGGTTGCAGTTAACCCCGAGGATGAAAATACAAAGCACCTTATCGGCAAAACTCTCATTCTTCCCGTTGTAGGAAGAGAGATCCCTGTAATCGCAGACGATTACGTTGAGATCGGCTTCGGTACGGGCTGCGTTAAGATAACTCCCGCACACGACCCCAACGACTTCCTTGTAGGTCAGAGACACAACCTCGAGCAGATCAAGGTTATGAACGATGACGCTACTATGAACGCAAATGCAGGAAAGTATGAGGGCATGGACAGATACGCATGCCGTAAGGCTCTCGTTAAGGACCTCGAGGAGCAGGGATACCTTGTTAAGGTCGTTCCTCACGATCATAACGTTGGCGTTTGCTACAGATGCGGAACCGTTGTTGAGCCGATGACCTCGGATCAGTGGTTCGTCAAGATGAAGCCCCTCGCACAGCCCGCTATCGAGGCTGTTGAGAGCGGAGAAATCAACTTCGTTCCCGAGCGCTTCTCCAAGAACTACTTCAACTGGATGAACAACATCCTCGACTGGTGTATCTCCCGTCAGCTCTGGTGGGGACACAGAATTCCCGCATTCTACTGCGACGACTGCGGCGAAATGACCGTATCGAAAGAGGACATTTCCGTATGTCCGAAGTGCGGCGGTAAGGTTCATCAGGACCCCGACGTTCTCGATACGTGGTTCTCGTCCGCACTCTGGCCCTTCTCAACTCTCGGATGGCCCGAAAGCACAGATGACCTTAAGAGATACTACCCCACAAGCGTTCTTGTAACGGGCTACGATATCATCACCTTCTGGGTATCGAGAATGATCTTCTCCGGACTTGAGCATATGGGCGAAAAGCCGTTCTCGACAGTATTCATCCACGGACTTGTAAGAGACGCACAGGGCAGAAAGATGTCAAAGTCTCTCGGAAACGGTATCGATCCGCTTGAAATTATAGAAAAATACGGCGCAGACGCTCTCCGCTTTGCGCTTGCTACGGGTAACAGCCCCGGAAACGATATGCGCTTCTCGGACGAAAAGATTGAGGCGGCAAGAAACTTCGCAAATAAGCTTTGGAACGCATCGAGATTCGTTCGTATGAATCTTACCATAGATAAGGTAGAGCTTCCCGCATTCGATAAGCTCGCAGACGAGGATAAGTGGATCCTCACAAGATTCAACGAGACCGTAAAGAGCGTAAACGATAACCTCGATTCGTTTGAGGTCGGCGTTGCACTCTCCACAATCTACGACTTCACCTGGAACGTTTTCTGTGACTGGTATATCGAGCTCTGCAAGACACGCTTCTCCGAGGCGGGCACCGAGGCAAACAAGACCGCGCAGAACGTTATCTGCTACGTCCTTCTCGGAACACTCAAGATGCTCCATCCCTTCATGCCCTTCATCACAGAGGAGATATGGCAGGCACTTCCCAACGATTGCGAAAGCATCATGATAGCGGAATTCCCCGAATTTAAGCCCGAGCTTACCTTTGGCGACGAATGCGACAGAATGAACCGCGTTATCGACGCTATCCGTGCCGTTCGTGCAAGAAGAAACGAAATGAACGTTCCGCCCTCCAAGAAGGCAAAGTGCTTCATCGTTACAAAGTACACCGATGCCTTCGGTGAGAGCGCACATCCCTTCCTTATGAAGCTTGCGTCCGTTTCTGAGGTTGCGCTCGTTGAAGAGGCTCCCGAAAACGCGGATTCCTTCGTAAGAATAGTGACCGACAGCGCAAGCCTATACCTCCCGCTTGCCGACGTTATCGACTTTGAAAAGGAGATAGCTCGCCTCGAGGGAGATAAGAAGAAGGTTCTCGGCGAGATCGAAAGACTCGAAAAGAAGCTCTCGAACGCAGGATTTGTTGCAAAGGCTCCCGCGGCTGTAGTTGACGGTGAAAAGGCAAAGCTTGCAAAGTATAAGGAAACTCTCGCAGGTGTTGAAAAGGCACTTGCCGACCTCAAAAAGTAATTAATATATCCGACGGGGCTTTTGCTCCGTCGGAGCTGCGACTTAATTTAATGAGAAAGGTAAAATGAAAATGTACAGAATAGGAATCGACCTCGGCGGAACAAACATTGCTGCCGGCTTAGTAAATGAGAAGGGTGAAATAGTAAAAAAGCTCAGCGTTCCCACAAACGCAGACAGAGCGGCAGAGGAGATCGCCGCTGATATCGCAAAGCTCTGCCACGGCGTATGCAATGAGAGCGACGTTTCGGCGGATGAGGTTCTCAGCGTCGGTATCGCAACTCCCGGTATCGCAGACGACGAATCGGGTGAGGTAGTTTATGCAAACAACCTCCCATTCAGACATTTTCCCATAAGAAAGCTTGTTTCCGAGGGCTTTTATAATAAGCCCGTACATATCGCAAACGATGCAAACGCGGCTGCTCTCGGTGAGGCGGCGTTCGGCGCGGCAAACGGAACGAGTAACTCGGTAATGATAACCCTCGGCACAGGCGTTGGCGGCGGTATCATCATCGATAAAAAGATATTCTGCGGAAGCAACGGCGCAGGCGGAGAGCTCGGACACATCGTTATTGAATATAACGGTCAGCCCTGCTCCTGCGGCAGAAAGGGCTGCTGGGAAGCATATTCCTCCGCAACCGCCCTTATCAGAATGACAAAGGAAAAGATCGAGGAATGCCACGCAGCAGGCCGCCCCACTATTATGGATGAGCTCGTTGCAAAGAAGGGTAAGGTCTCCGGTATCACCGCGTTTGCGGCTATGAGAGAGGGCGACGAGGCGGCTAAGGAGGTCGTTGATACCTATCTTCGCTACCTTGCAATCGGTCTCGGAAACATCGTTAATATCTTCCAGCCCGAGGTCATCTCTCTCGGCGGCGGTATCTCCAACGAAGGACAGAGCCTTGTCGAAGCCCTCGTACCTCTCGTACAGAAAGAGCAGTACGGCGGCGGCATCGTCCACGTTGCGGAAATCAAGATCGCGAAGCTCGGAAACGACGCAGGCATCATCGGCGCGGCGATGCTTTGATAATATGAAAAGCCACTCTTTTTGGCTTGTTCTCATAAGGAAGATTACAATTTGTAGGGACCGGCGTCCTCGACGGTCCGTGACACATAAATTTCGGCAGAGAACTTGTTTTCTCTGCCGATTTGTGATATAATGGGATATCGTAGGGCGGGGGCAAGCTCGGAACCCCCAAAGCTCGACTTCGCTCGCTTCGGGGAACCCCACGCGCTCCCGACGTGACGAAAGGTTTACGCCAATGAGGCGGCGGGAGTAAACCCCCGCCCTACCAAGGGGTATGGGCTTTGCCCGATGCCCGCGTTGCAAGCAACGCCGTAATACAAAGGCGAAACTGGCGATAAAACGAAAAATAATTTACTTAATAAGGAGAAAAGTATGTTTTCATTATTTTCAAAAAAGCTCATGAATGAGGTAGCAGCAAGAACTTTTTGGGCTTGGTTTGAAGAACAAGAATTATGGATAATCAATTGTCTTTCTAATCACGATTCAGCTTTTGTTTGGGCTATTGACGAACGATTAAAGCCGGTGTTTCCCTATTTCAAGAAGGAACTTGAATTCCAATTGGGATATAATGAAGGAAAAGGAGAATTCTTTTTCTTCCACTTTGGAAACAAAAATCTTATTAAAGATGCGGATGCCTTCGCACGAATGATGCCTAAAAACATTTCTGAACGTTGGACATTTATAGCAGAAAAATGACAATAACCCCAACAGAACAAAAATCTGTTGGGGTTAATTATTTGTTTTCTGCGGAGCAATTATGCCTTTTTGGACCGTCGAGGACGCCGGTCCCTACAAGGGGAGACCTGCGGACTCCCGCGGGCGAACACAGTTCGCCCCTACCGTGCGTTAGGTAAACTTCCTTATGAGAAGGAGCCTTTTGGAGTGGTTTTTCTTTTATCTCTTGACAATCAAATCAATATGTGGTATAATATGTAGGTAAATACATCTGTGAAATCGGAGGCTTTATTAAAAAATGATAGTCGTAGATATCGTATCGATCGTTTTATACGTGTTTTTCGGACTTGCCGTTCTTATCGGCGCGCTTGTCGGACTTAAAAGAGGTCTTTACCGCTCGGGCGTAAAGCTGCTTGCCAATATCGTAAGCGTTGCGCTTGCGCTGTTTATAACGAAATACGTCTCGGGCGTTGCGGTAAGAATCGGACTTAACGCCGAATTTGTTAACAGAATATTCGGAATCGATAACGTTCGTGTGTTCGCCGGCATAGCAAGTGCCATCTTTGCGATCTTCGTGTTTGCATTCGTCTTCTTCATCGTGCGCCTTCTTATGCTCATACCGCAGCACATTATCTGCAAAAAGCTCCCGAAAAAATATGCTCAGGCTGTCGGAGCTGTTGATCCGTCCGCAAGCCAGACTCCCGTTCCGGCATACAAGGACAAGAAAAATGCGTTGTACGGTCTTCTCAGAGCACTTTGGGGAACCTTTGCCGCTGCTATGGGCGGTGTTGCCGCGCTTATCGTTGTAGGTGTATACGTTTTCCCCCTGTTCTGCTTTACGGTACATACCGCAGAGCCGATAAACAAGGCAATGGATCTCCTTCCCGAGTCTGTCAGTATAGAGGAGCTTGACTTTAACGTTGATCTTAACGGTATCAAGGAAGGCTATAATAAGGTAACCTCACATCCCGTTTTAAAAACAGTTGATCTTATGTTCGGAAATACCGTATATCGTCCTCTGCTTGACGTTAAGCTCTACGAGGGAAAGGGAAACCTTGACGATACGGTATGTACCGTTCTCGGCTTTGCTTCGGACGTTACACCGACGGTACTTGACATAATGGATAAAAAGCCCTTGAGCGATGAGCGTATATCCGAGGTCAAGTCCGGACTTGAATCGCTTTCGGAGGATAACATTACCGTTACTATCACAGCTCTTGGTATGAATCTTGTTGCAGAGCCCTTCAATAAAGAGATCACAAATCTCGTCGCGCAGGGCTCACAGCTTACTCCCCGCGAGGAGGAGCTCTTCAGAGCAATAAAGGATATCTTTGATGAGGCTACTGCGAAAACCGTATCCGATGACATACATGCGGTTGCGGAAATGCTTGATTCTCTTAAGGGAAGTAACATTTTCAATATGCTCGCAAACGACGACAAAACCTCCCTTACCGAGCTTTCAAGCGACAAGCTGTTTGCCGAAGAGACTCTCGGCAACCTTTTCGGTGTGGCATATGATGCTTCCGGAGTGCGCCGCGTGATCATCCCCATGGTAAATCTCTGCTTTGAGGGGGTTTTTGAAAAGGCAGGCGTTGAGCCGGTTTACACCGAAAAGAAGATCGACGAGATAACGAGGGAAGAATTTGTCGAGGAGGGCAAACGCCTTTCGGTTGCCTTTGGCGCAATAGCGAAATTCATTGAATCCGCAGGTGCCGAAAATGCAGACGTCAGCTCGTTTGACCTTTCCGCTATAGGTAAAGCGCTCGACTGCCTCCGCCAGAGTATTCTTTTCGGAGACAAGTACAGCATCCTTATGGACAGCTTCTCCGAAATAATCAAGAAGGAGACAGCGGACGAAAAGGTTGGCGAGATTCTTGATATCGTAAACAAGGCCGTTGCGGGAAGCGATTCAGCGGAAAAGGTTCTCGCCTCTACAAAGGATATGATCGTATTCGCGGACGAGCTTAAGAAGGGTGAAAAGAAGGGAAGCGAAAACGAAAAGATAGTTTCCGCGCTTGATAACCTTAAAAATCTGGATTCCGAAAACGACAGAGAAGCTGTAAACTCTATAACCGAGGAGGTTATAAACTCGGTAATGTCGGGTGACGAGGATTCCAAAAAGGCAATGATGACCGACAGTGTTAACGCTATCACCGAGGTCCTTGAGGAGGGTACGTACGATTCGAAGAAGGAGGCTGATGCTATCCAGAAGCTTTACGACGTTGCAAACTCTGAGGATAAGGACGAGGTTACGGGACAGGAGAAGGAGATAACCGAATCTGTGCTCGACTCCCAGATTGCCGATAAGCTTATAAACAATCTTAACGAGAAGGACGAAAACTACGGAATCGCCGACTCGCTTACCGAAGAAAACAAGAAGAACTTCCTTGACGCTATCAACGAAAGTGATGCGGATGCGGCAAAGAAGGAGGCTCTTAAGAAGTTCCTCGGACTTAACTGATAAAAACAAATTTGGGCGGAAAGAAATTTCCGTCCTTTTTTAATGCTTTTTCAGGTTGACACTGTGTGGTACTGTGTACCAAAATTTCTCGTGGTATAATTATGTCACGGGAAGAGAAAAGCCCGAATACAATGACATAAGAAAGGAGAAAACATGAAAAGCAGCAAGATCAGTACGGCAACCTACGTAAGAACTGCGTTTCTTGTGATCGCGCTTATCAACACGGTGCTTACCGCCTGTGGACTGAATCCGCTACCGTTTTCGGAGGAGGAGCTATACGATGGGCTTTCGGCGATCGTAACTGCCACAGCGGCGCTTTGGTCGTGGTGGGAGAACAATTCGTTTACAAAAGCGGCGATCGCGGCTGATGCGGAATACGAACGCATAAGAGCGCAGGAGTCGGATGCAAAAAAAGAAAACAAGAAGGGGGAGTGATTTATGATCATCACTATCGATCCGGGACACGGCAGAACGACAAACCGCTCTCCGCTCGATCCGGAATTTTACGAGGGAACATCAAATTTCCTCTTTGCTCTTCAGCTGAAGGCAGCACTTGAGAGCTATGAGAACGTTACCGTTTACATGACGAGGGAAACGGTCAACGATGACCCTTCCCTTGAGGCAAGGGGAAGAATGGCGGTGGAGAACGGAAGCGACGTTTTTCTGTCGGTCCATTCCAACGCCTCGTCAAACGCGACCGCATACGGCGTTGAGGGCTATCTTTCGGTTAAAACGCCCGAGGCAAGACCGCTTCTTGAGGGGCTTTGCCACGTGGTCAGAAACAACCTCCCCGGCTCTAAGGTGCGCCGTGTTACGGTTAAGCTTGACGGAGACAACGACTATTACGGCGTGCTGCGAGCCTCCGCAGGCGTAAAATATTCGATGCTTATCGAGCAGGGCTTCCATACAAATCCCGATGAGCTGCCGTACATCAGGGACGAGGACTGGCGGCGTACCGTTGCCGAGCAGCAGGCCGCCGTGTTTGCAGATAAATTCGGGCTTGCGAAAAAGCAGGAAACGCCCTCCGTGACGGTAAGGGAGCGCACCGAAAGGATACGCGGCTACCTTGCGCTGATAGGCGAGGAGCTTGACGCCATCGATCAGTCCGAATAAAAGATCCAGCCGTCAACCGACAGTATAGGGGATATACCCTCCTCTGCCGCCGCCCTCTTCGCGTAAAGCGAGTTGCCGCAAGGAGACGCTCCGAGAAGTGCAAATCTTACTGCGGAGAGGGACTTGTGCGACGGCGTGACCGAGAAATCGACAGAAAGAAATTCGGCACATTCGGCGATTTTTATAGGCGAGGAGGGAAATCGCTCGGACCGAAACCTGTTCAGCAAAACAGACGCGATCGCCACACGCGTGGCAAAGCTTGCTTCCGGAGCAGTGGATTCGATCGCCGACGCCCAGACGTATGCCTCCTCCTCGCTTATCTCACGGTATATCGGATCGTCCGCAAGCGTTACGTTTGCAAGGGCAGCGATCAGAAGCATCGATGCACAAAATGAAAAAAGTCTTTTCATGAAGATCCTCCAAAAAGTTTTCAACACTATTTTTTGTGGATTTTTGCTTTTAAAACGTGAGAATTTCTGTGAAAAAAAGAGATCACTCCTTGCCGTTTTTGGCAAAGAGTGATTTTTTATACGAGATATATGCTCCGAAGCTCGCTTATATCGCTGTCGGTAAGTCCGATGCCGTTCTTTAAAAACGCTTCCGTTCCGCCGTAGACAGAATCTATTTCGTCAAACGCCGCCTTAAGGAAAAAAGGTCTTGCGCTGAGCAGAAGGTCGAGTGAGCGCGCGGTGTGTATGCTGAACGTTACGAGCGAAACGCCGATGAATATCATGAGGTTCTTGAAAAAGCAGGAGCGATTCGTTTTCATGTAGTCGCGCATTATTTCGTCTCGATCAACTCCAAGGGACATAAGCACTACTGCCGTGGCGATTCCGGTTCGGTCCTTTCCCTGCGTGCAATGCCACAAAACCGCCGAGTTCTCTTCTTCCGTAAGTAAGGATATCAGCTGACGGAACGCATCAAGAGATGCTTCCTGTGTTATCATAACGCGGTATATGTCGGACAGGTGCTTTTTCGCACCGCCCTCCTTCGCCATAATGCCTTTAAGTATACCGAGACGGTTCTTTCTGTTTACCGATGGATTTTGCTTGTCGTCAAGTGGCGGAAGATGAATATATTTTACGTCCTCGGGAAGTGTGTCCTTCTTTTCGGCAAGCTCGGACGGGCTTCTCAGATCGACTACCGTCGAAAGACCGATAGAATCCTGCAAAAGCTCCGCATCAGCCTCGGACAATTTATAAAGATAACTGCTTCGGTAAAGCATACCGTGGCGTACGGTTCTGCCGTCGACCGTGCGAATACCGCCGAGATCGCGCAGATTCTTTGGTTTTTTTGGCATTTTAGCTCTCCTTTTTTGTTCTTCTATATATTATACCACAAAATCGCGAAAAAGTAAAGGGGGGCGGCAGGAATTTTTTAAAATCGAGCCGCCCATAATATTGGAAATGCTATCTTAGGTTTCGGGTGCTTTGTGAGTTAGTCGGTTTCGAATTCTCTGCTGATAAGCGTTGCTCCGAGAACGTTTGCAACCTGCGGAGGTATCGACATCGTTGTCTTGCCGTCAAATTGGATGTTGAGAACGTCTCCGATCAAAAATCCGGAAAGCAGGGATGAATTTACTGCAACCTGTGCTCCGACCGAGAAGTTTCCGTTACCGACGTCGGTTACCTCCATAAGGTAGCTGTCGCCTTCAAGCTTTTCAAGAAGCTTGCCGGTGAAATTGTATTCGGAAGGCAGAGCCTCGTTTGTTTCTCTCTTCGGCTCGCTTGTGGCTGTCGGATCCTTGTAGCCGTCATATACTGCGTCAAATGATTTGCAATTTTTGAGAAGGGAATCGGAAACCGCTACCGTGATAAGCCAGCCTGCCATATCACACGTTCCGAACCTCGGATCGTTGGTTGTTACTATGTGAACACACACGGAATCCTTTGTAAAGCTCATGCTGTCAAAAGCATACTCAATTGATCCGGAGCCGGACTCCACGTAAACGATCAGAAGCGAATGACCTTTAAAGAATTTGTCGTCATATTTGGCGATTTTTTCTTCGTCATCACTGTCGATATGCAGCTGGTCGTTATAGCTTTCCTTGAAGGCGTCAAGCTCCTCTTTGGTATCCACACGGTATATCGGCATGCTTTTTTCGTACTTGTTGTTAAGCTTTTCGGAGTTAAGGGCATTTTCAAAAAACGTACCGCCATGCGTCCAGGCGACGCGGAAAATTACCGATTCAAAGGCTTCTGAATTGATGTCATCGGAATTTCGGTTGCACCCGACAAACGAAATAAGCGTAACCGATATTAAGATCAAGGATATTATCTTTTTCATAAACAGCCTCCTTGCGTAGTTTTCTGTGATTTTATTATAACATACACGGAAACGCTTGTCAATAGGGTGAGGAAAAATATATTTTAGAAAATTTGCGGAATTTGGTGAGTAAAATTTGATTATTTACGAAGGGAGATGACGTTTTTTGTTGCAATGGCATTATAAAGCATCCTTCGGGCATTCCTTAACACATTCAAAGCAAAGAATGCAGTCGGTGCCGTTTTTTCGAGCCCTTGAATTGTCGGTCACGTCAACGTCCATAGGGCAGACCTTTTTGCATTTTCCGCAGGATACGCACTTGCTTTTATCGCATTTGATTCTGAGCAACGAAAAATAGCTCATCGGCTTCATAAATACGGTGACGGGACAGATATACTTGCAGAAAGCCCGATTGTCCTTGAATACAAGCGCGAGAATAATGCCCACCGCGTAATAAAGCAGATTCGATATGATGAACGCCCAAAACATTATCCTTTCAACGTTGCCGACGTTGGCAAGAAAGAGTGCCGAAACGAATATAAGCGATATAACGAACGTAACGTATCTTATCCATCCGATCCTTTTTCTCGGTCCTGACGGTACCTTGTAGGGCAGAAAATCGAGTATCATCGCCGTCCAGCAGGCATAACCGCACCAGCCTCTTCCGAAAATCAGCGGACCGAATATCTTTGCAACGGCATAGTGAATGGTTGCCGCCTCGAAAACGCCCGTGAAAAGATAATACCAAAAGCCCTCTATCTGCATATTTTCATTACATATAAGTCCGAGATAGATCAGCATATATGCGCCTACCAGAAGCTGCGTTATACGCCTTGCGTGCTTGAATTTTCTTATGTAGAGCGTAAGTCCGAGCGCAATCGAGCCGCCGATATAACTGAAATTAAACAGATAAAAAACGTTGTCCTTAGTTAACCAAAGGGTTATCGCAACCGCTTCAAATATCGCAAGCATAAATATCGGTGCAGCATATTTTTTCATAGCATTCCTCCGTATTTTTATTTTCGGCTACATA
>JBGVEZ010000158.1:0-9733 GCA_045120555.1 Eubacteriales bacterium | reverse complement strand
ATTACCGCCCCGAGCTTTTTTCGCGGGAGTATACCGTTCTGATCCTTAAAGATCCCGATCTTTGTGAGGGAAGGGAAAGAGCCCTTGTGCTGATCTCTCCCGACGAAAAAATGCTGCACCTTCTCGGACTTTAACCGACGGTGCAGCACTATTTTTATCCTCTGTTCAGGGAGATGTATCCGCCCGCGCCGATCCATTCGTAGTCGGTGCCTGCGTAATTTGCGTTGAAGAACCAGCGGACCTCGAAATGCACTACCGCAAATCCGTTGTCCGTGTCAACCTTTACCTGCTGTTCCGTAAGCAGAATATCAACCTTCTTGTTCTGATCCTGCGTGATCCTCGATGTGGAGAATCTGACCTGACTGTCTCCGAATTGAATTATACCGAGATTGTTTCTTGCTGATATGTAAAGCTGATAGGTTGAGAGAATGACCTTCGTATTGATGATAGCCTTTTCACCTTCAAATCCGACAAGCTCCCATTCTACGCGGAAGCCGAGAGACGTACCCGTCTCTGCGTAGAAAACGCCGGAGGTTTGGGATACGACGGGGGGAAGCGTTGTTTCGGGAGGATCGGTTTCCGTTACAGCGGGAGTTGTTGCAGCGTCGGTCGTTACCGTAGGTGTAGTCGTTGTTTCCGGAGCGCTTGTTGTCGCTGTTGTTTCGTGGGGAGTTGTGGTTTCGGGTGCTTTTGTTGCCGGGGACGTAGTTTCGTCGGTTATTGCCGTTGTAGTGCCGAATGCAGATTCCGTATTGGTTACGCTGTCAGATCCTACTCCGTCGCCTGTGTGGCAGGACGTAAGAGATACGAACAGCAAGGCAACCGTTATCGAAAGCGCAAGCGTCAATGCAAGTATCCTTTTATGCTTTGTGCTTTTGTACATTGTATAACTTCTCCTTTCATCGTGATGCTCTTGTTTTATTCTGATTCAGTAATTTTTTGCGATAAGCTCGTCCGCATAAGCGGTGGCAAGTCTGTCGCAGCGCTCGTTATAGCTGTGACCGTTATGACCCTTTATCCATACGAGCGTTACAACGTGACGCTCGTATTCGGGAACGAGCAGACGCCAGAGGTCGTCGTTAAGTGCCTTTTTGCCGTCCGCCTTACGCCATCCGCGCTTCATCCAGGAATAAACCCAGCCCTTGCTTATCGCATCGAGTACGTATTTTGAGTCCGAGCAGAGGGAAACCTCACACGGCTCCTTCAGAGCCTTCAAAGCCTCTATAACGGCGGTAAGCTCCATACGGTTGTTGGTGGTCTCTGCGTCTCCGCCGACAAGCTCCTTCTCTATTCCGTTGTAAACGAGAATTGCCGCCCAGCCGCCCGCACCGGGATTACCCCTGCAGGCACCGTCGGTATATATGTCAACGTGCTTCACGCCAATACCTCCACCGTTTAATATATAATAAGTATACCATATTTGTTTCGATAAGTCAACACCTTTTTGTCGAATTAAGTAAAAATTCACTCATATTTTACTTTTGTTGTGGTAAAATTTGTTTTTTTAAAAAATATTTCAAAAAGCTATTGATTTTTTTTGCGTTTTGTTATATAATTATATTGGATTAACATATTTTCCGGAAGTTTATTGATTTTGAAAGGATTCCGTATAATGATTAAAGAAGAAGTTAAGGCTCCCGAGAGCGAGGTTGCCGTTGATACGGCTAAGGATACTGCGAAGGTAAGCAAATATCCTGTAGCATGGTCGAAGCCGTCCTATAAAAAGCGCTTCGGTGACAGATACGACGGACGAAAGCTCCGCACCATTCAGCCGATGCTGAAGGTTATGCCGTACATAATGGAAAAGAGAAGCGATGCCTGCAATACCTTCTCGGACAGCATCGAGGTCTCTAAGGTGGACGAGCTTGTGCGCGCAAAGGTCCGTTCCGGAAAGACAAATTTCAGCCTTTTGCATATCATACTTGCCGCATACGTAAGAACGGTTTCCCAGCGTCCCGGAATCAACCGCTTTGTAAGCGGACAGAAGATCTATTCGAGAAATAATATCCTCGTTAATATGACTATCAAGAGGGAGATGGCGATAGACGCTCCGGATACTATGGTAAAGATCGAGTTCGAGCCTACCGATACCCTTGACGAGGTTTACGAGAAGTTCAATACCACCGTTGAAAACGCGCTTGCACAGTCAAGCGACGACAGCGGAATTGATACGGTTGCAAAGCTTCTTTCGTTTATTCCCGGCGGTCTTCTCAAATTTGCGGTAAGAACTCTTCGCAGCCTTGATTACGTGGGCCTGCTTCCGAAGGCGCTCAACCTCGTAAGCCCATTCCACGGCTCTATGATAATCACAAGCATGGGCTCTCTCGGTATAAAGCCTATATACCATCATCTTTACGATTTCGGCAACCTTCCCGTATTCATTTCCTACGGCGCAAAGAGAACGGTTGTCGGAGTTGATTCAAAGGGCAATATCACCAAGAAGAAGTACGTTGACCTTAAGGTCGTTACAGACGAAAGAATTTGCGACGGCTTCTATTACGCCTCCTGCTTTAAATTTATAAAGCGCTATATCGAAAATCCCACACTTCTTGAGATTCCGCCCGAGGAAGTTATCCCGGACTGTGAATAATATTGAAGGCACAGAGACATTATATATATGACCTGTGCCTTTTGATTTGAAAGGAAATGTCATGGAACTTACAGAAAAGAAATTAACAAGCGAGCTTATATTTGACGGAAAGGTAGTCCACCTTTATAAGGACACGGTAGAGCTTCCGAACGGAAACGAGGCAACGAGAGAGGTCATACGACACGTCGGCGCGGTGGGCGTGCTTCCTGTAACCGATAATGGCGAGGTGATACTCGTAAAGCAGTTCAGATATCCGTTTGGCGAGGTGCTTACCGAAATACCCGCAGGCAAGCTCGACTCAAAGGACGAGGATATAATGGAAGCTGCGATGCGTGAGCTTCGTGAGGAAACGGGCGTTACCGCAAACAGCCTTACGTTTATCGGTGATCTTATTCCATCGTGCGCAATTTTAGACGAGGTCATTCATCTCTTTATCGCCGAAGGACTTTCGTACGGCGATTGCGACCCCGACGACGATGAATTCTTGAACGTTGTAAGAGTACCGCTTGCCGAGGCTCTTATGGACGTTATGACAGGCAAGATACGCGATTCCAAAACGCAGGTTGCGATTCTCAAGGCGGCGCTCCTTGTAAACAACAGAAATTTTGAAAAGGATATGGATAAATACTCAAAATGAAGCTGAATTACAAAAAAACATTTCTCGTAGGACTTGCATTTATGTCGATATCGGCGTTCTGGCAGCTTTATGATAATGTTATACCGCTGATGCTGAAGGATACCTTCGGTGTAAAGGAGACGGCAAGAGGTATAATCATGGCACTCGATAACGTGCTTGCGCTATTCCTGCTTCCGTTCTTCGGATCGCTTTCTGATAAATCAAAATCAAAATTCGGTAAGCGAATTCCGTTCATTTTGCTCGGAACGGTGCTGTCCTTTACATTTATGATTTTCATCCCATACGCGGATAATACCGTGAATTTCGTCTTGTTTCTTATAACCCTCGGCGGAGTCCTCGTTTCGATGGGAATCTACCGCTCTCCCGCGGTTGCGCTTATGCCCGACGTTACTCCAAAGGTTCTGCGCTCAAGCGGTAACGCGGTCATCAATCTTATGGGTGCCCTCGGAGGCGTTTTCACGCTCGCAATGACGATGGTGCTTGTCCCGAAGGGTGAAAGCCCCGATTACAGCGCGCTCTTTATCACGGTCGCCACGTTTATGCTCGTTTCCGTGCTTGTTATGTCCTTTACCGTAAAGGAAAACCGCGAAAGGGAAGCGGCAGAGGAATACGACCGCCTTCATCCGTCTCCGATAGACGAGACGAAGGCTCTTTCCGAAAGCGTCGGCAAGCGACTTCCTCCCGAGGTATTCAGAAGCCTTATCTTCCTGCTCCTTGCAGTGGCGGCGTGGTATATGGCGTACAATGCCGTCACAACGGCATTCTCGTCCTACGTAAGCGAGGTCTGGGGTCTAGAGGGCGGCGGTTACGCAAGCTGCCTTATGGTCGCAACGGTTGCCGCGGTTATTTCGTATATCCCCGTCGGTATAATCTCGTCCAAGGTCGGACGTAAGAAGGTCATTTACGCGGGCGTTATAATCATGGCACTTGCCTATGCGGCGGGTATGATAGCCAACGAGTACGGCGCGTGGGTCAATATCGTTTTTGCCGCTGTCGGAATCGGCTGGGCGGCAATCAACGTAAACTCCTATCCCATGGTCGTTGAAATGGCGTCGGGCGGTGATATCGGTAAATATACGGGTCTGTATTATACGTTCTCTATGGCTGCGCAGATCCTTACTCCCATAGCAAGCGGCGCGCTTCTTGAACACATCTCATACAGAACGCTCTTCCCGTACGCTACCGCTTTTATGATAATTGCGTTCCTTCTTATGGTATTCGTTCGTCACGGCGATAACAGAAACGTATCCGCTGATGCGTCCGCATTCGATATATCCGATATGTAAGGCGGAGGGATTATGCTGATCTTCATTATTGCCTTTATCGTTGTCTGCCTTATTGTAGCAACCTATCTTTTCCTCATTGCCCCCGCCTACAACGCGCGCGACGTGATGGCGTTCGGTCTTACTTCTCCGTATGCGCACAGAGGTCTGCACGGCGGTGACGATCCGGAAAATTCAATTGGCGCGTTCAGGAATGCGGTGGAGTACGGCTGCGGGATAGAGCTTGACGTCCGACTCTCCGCCGACGGTGAGGTCGTGGTCTTCCATGACGATAATCTTAAGCGTATGTGCGGCTTCGACCGCCCTGTAAATACCCTTACCGCATCTCAGCTGGCAAGAGTTCCGCTTATGGGCACCGAATATACCGTTCCGAGGCTGAAGGACGTGCTTCGTGTGGTTGACGGCGCGGTACCGCTTCTTATTGAGCTTAAGGGCGAGGACAAAAGCACCGAGCTTTGTGATAAGCTTTTTCCTCTTCTCGATAACTATTCCGGTGCGTTCTGCATCGAGTCCTTCAATCCTCTCCTTCTTAAGTACGTGAGAGAGCATCGACCTGCGTTCATCCGCGGTCAGCTCGTGGATATACTTACAAAGGAAAGCTACAAGGGCTCGCCGATAGTGCGCTTCATGCTCTCGCACCTGCTACTTAACGTGCTTTCCCGTCCGCATTTTATCGCGTACAACTACAAAAAGAAGCCACGGCTCGGTATCTGGGTGTGTGAAAACCTCTTCGGCGCAAGGAAATTTGCGTGGACGGTCAAGGATCGCTCCACCTTCTCCGAGCTGAAAAAGAATCAGACCACATCCATCTTCGAGGGCTTCTTACCCTACTAACCGGCTTCGCCGGAGGTAATTTGCCTTCGGCTGTGTATCGTTTGGGAACTTGCAGAAATATAATTCTGCAAGTTCCTTTTCTCTACGTGAGGCTCTCCCTTTGGGAGAGCTCCTGCGGAGCAGGTGAGAGGGAAGGATGAAGAAATTATTGCTTATGTTGCGGCACTTTATACAGCCCTCTCCGCCTCGTTCCTCGGCACCTCTCCCGATGGGAGAGGCACGCCTCATCCGTCACGCTACGCGTGCCACCTTCCCACACCGGGGAAGGCCTACCACCGTCGCGATGCTTAAAAACGGGGTGTCGGGGACGCTTACTTCGATTTTTATCTGATAAAAAAAGCAGAAGCCGCGGCTTCTGCTTTTTTAGATTAATTTACTTTTCCACGCAAGCAATGCCGCAGGGTGCAAGCGTTACGTCCGTGCCGAGGACGTTTACGGTCACCTCTTTTTCGGTGTAGTTGCAGAGCGCGAACATTCTGTCATCGCCGAGCCTGTACTCGCAGCAGCCGACGCTGTCGGGGAGGTTAAGCTCTGTTTCGCAGACGTACTTCGTTTCTCTGTTGTAGAAGAAGCGTGCGTGCTTTTCCTTAAGATCGAGGATCTGCTTTATATGCTCCGCGTATTCGGGAAGACCGCTGATGCCGATCTTTCTGCATCTGTAGAGCGCAATATCAAAGCGGAAGCCCTGAATGAAGGCGTAGTTGAGGTCGCATTTCCAGCCCGTTCTGGTATCGTGGATGAAGCGGTTGGTCATGATGATCTCGGGGAAGGTGCGGCGGAACAATTGCGGGAAGAGACGCTTTGTCGAATCGTTCTTGTTTCTTCTGTAGAAGTTTGCGTAGTCGCAGCCGTGGAGGTAGTCAACGCAGCCGCTGACAGAATCGTTCGTGCATTCTGTTCCGAGTGCCTGCTCCGAACCGAGCATTCCACGGAGACGAGCGAGGTTCTGGCGTCTGAAGTGAAGCTCATCGTCAACTCGCGCGCCGTGCTTGTGGTTCTTGTTGAAGCAGAGACGGGAAACGCCGCCAACTTGATCGTAGAAGATGGAGTCGGGAGCAAACGAGAGCTTGAGCTTACCGTTCTCCTCTAGCTTGTCGATCCAGAGGTCGGTCGCCTGACACGCCTCAACGAAGGACTTGTATCCGTAGTTGCGGAGGTAGGTTCCGTTGTTCTCGAACTTGTAGTTCATGAGGTATTCGTTGCCGTCGATGTCGATCTTTGCAACGTCGTTGTGGTGGTTACGGTAGAACTCGGTGTTCTTGTCGATGAGGATGCCGTTGTTGTAGAGGATGACTCGTCCGCCGAGCCTCTGAACCTCAGCGATTGCCTCACGGAGCTTGTCCGCACCGCCAAGCTCCTCGTCGATCTCGTAGTGGGGATAACCGTTGTCGAATCTGCCCTTCCACCAGCCGAAGACGAGAAGGGTGTTGATGCCGTATTTCTTACCCTCGAGGTAGAGTGCGGGGAGGTCCTCGTACTTGAAGAAGATCTCACCGTACTGATGGCGGAGAATGATTCTCTGCCAGCCGGTCATGCCTTCAACCCACTTTCTGGGCTGTATGGGCTTGAAGTAGTTTTCTCTCGCGAATTTACCGTACATATCCGAGCCGTCGCGCCAGTCGCCCTCAAACATCGAAACGAACACGGGCGGAACGTCGATCTCCTCGCCCTCGTTTGCGAAGGGATACTGACAGATCGCGGAGATGAGACGCTTTGAATCGAGGTGGCGCGGTCCAATTGCAGACAGCAGACAGCAGGCGTGAGTTCTCTCGTCCTGCTTTGCTATGTAGAAGAAGTACTTTCCGCTCTGGATGCCCATCCACGTCATGGTTGCGGGTCGGGGATACATTATCGTGGACTTTATCTCGTTGTAGTCCGCGCTCATGTATTCGGTGTGGTCAGCGTCAAGGGCTGCCCACGGATTCTCGATGCGCTCGCCGAGACCCTTCGGGCGGTAGAGAATATCGTCCTCGCGCTCGCCGACCATATGCTCAAAATCAACGTACGGACACTGAAGCTCGTTAAGACGTACGTTGCTTCTGTTTGCAAGCTTCGTTGCAAAGAGGTAGCCCTCCTCTGTCTCTGTGACCGTCACCGTAAGCGTTGCGTCAATCACTCTGCCAGTGTCGGTGACGATGTGATCGTAGGTGATGGTTGTAACGTTACCTTCGCGCGTGACCTTACCCGTCTGCTCTGACGAATGGATAGTCATTTCCATGTAGTAGCCGTCGTCGGCGATCATTCTCCAAAAGTCACCGCCCTCGGTGCTTTTAAGTGCAGTACCCGGAAGCGTCCATTCTCCGACACGTCCGTTTTCGGAAACTGTGAATATAAGCCTGTTCTTTATCATCTATCTTTCCTCCGATGAAATTTATTAATTATATTATACCGCAAGGCGCGGCTTTTTTCAATACACGGATATGTAAAATCGTTGCACGATATGAAACTTACATCTTGACTTTTCTTTTTGCGTGTGGTATAATAGTGGCGGATGACACGTGGGGGGCTTCCTCTACGTATGTTGCCCTCCACGCAAACCTCCCATAGGGTACAGCGCCGAAGGCAAATTAGTCTCCGGTACTCGTCGGGGGGAAGGCAAGACTGCCATAGCCGCCACCGCACAATACACCACCACAACAATTTTCAAAAGGAGCCCACATGGAATACGCAATATCACTCAACACTCTGCCTCGCCTTCGCATTATCGGCAGAATGAAATATTCATGCGGCTGGCAGAGAAGCACGCGCAGCCGCTTCAACATCCTCTTTTATATGTACAGCGGAGAATTTGTGTTTGAGCTTGCATCGGGTGAGAAGCTTACGATGTCGGACAGTACTTCGCTTCTCATACCCGCCGGCACAGACTACCGTGTTAAATGCACGCGCGACTGCGACTACGCCTACGTCCACTTTGTGACCGATGAGCCTGTTGCACAAAAGGATGAATGCGACGCCGTTGACGAGGAGTCTCTCGTTCTTCCGCGTCTTATAGATCTCTCGTCCGACACCGACACGCGCGAGGCACTTATGCGCAGAATCGGCAGGCTTGAGCGTGCGTTTTCGTCCAATCACACGTCCTCGTCAGTAAGGGCAAGGTGCGAGCTTCTTATCGTTATGGACACGCTCGCAACCGCTTATAATGGCAAGGCGCGTGAAGAGCTTCCGCATCCCTTGCGGCTTATGAGAGAGCACGTTGCCTCTCACATTCGAGATACCGTCACCCTTTCCGAGCTTTGCGACGTTTCGGGTCTTTCAAAGCAGTACGTTATGCAGCTCTTCCGTAAGCATCTCGGTATGACGGCAACCGACTATATCCACCGCACGAAGCTTGCGTATTCGCTCGACATGCTGAAGAATACTGATATGACGGTCGAGGAGATCGCGTATCAGCTCGGCTACTGCGGCGGCTATTACTTTTGCCGTGTGTTCAGAAAATATCTTAATATGACTCCCACAGAGTACCGAAACCATGTGGACGATAGCGTTGAATTGTAAATTAAATATAAAAACTGTGCTTTACCGCTTGACTTTTCGGGGCAGTTCAATGTATAATTATAATATATTTTATTTTCAATGATCGAAAAAGGAGAAATTAATTATGACCGAAAAGAAATGTATGCTTCAGGCTCACAGAGGCGTAAGCTCGGACAGACCAGAAAACACCATGGTCGCTTACCGCGAGGCGGTCGCTCAGGGCTACGATCTTATCGAGCTTGACCCGAAGATGACGAAGGACAACGTTCCCGTTCTGCTCCACGACAAGAGCATCAACCGCACCGCGCGTGACAAGGACGGTAAGAAGATAGAGGGTGACAAGGTGTTCATCGCCGATCTCACGTATGCCGAGGCGTGCGAATACGAGTACGGAAGCTGGTTTGCAGAAGAGTACAAGGGCGAGCATATGCCGCTTCTTTCCGAGGTTCTCGAGTTCTCGAAGGCGGCAAAAATTCCGCTCAAGTTCGACAACTGCATGCAGAATTTTACGGACGAGCAGCTTGACGTGTTCTTCACGGTAGTTGAGGAGGTTGGCGATATGTCGCTTATCGGCTTTACCGGCTCGGAGCTTTCGTATCTTGATAAGGTTATCACGCGTCTCCCGCTTGTTGACATCCACTACGACGGCCCGTGGACGGACGAGGCAAGGGAATACCTCACGTCCCGCGTAAAAAGGGAGAAGCTGACGGTTTGGCTCCGCTTTGACAACAAGGCAACGTCATGGAACAAGAACGTTCCCGCAAACAAGGAAAACTCGGCAGAGATCAAGAAGCACGCGCGCCTTGGACTTTGGCTGCTTGCAACGCGTGAGGAATACGACGTTGCGGTCAACGATTTCGGTGCTGACGTGATCGAAACCAACGGCGCACTTAAGCCTCCGGCGAGTGCCCGGTG
>JBGVEZ010000157.1:0-8122 GCA_045120555.1 Eubacteriales bacterium | reverse complement strand
AAGATTGGGGTGCTCCACTTATTCGGTGAAGCACCCCTCTCGACTATTTAAGGCACCGACGGAGATTTTTACGTCGATGCCTTTTTTATTTAATTGTTAGGTCTTATAAGGCTATCCGAATAGTAGACCTTACCTGCCTCCATGGTAACACCTCGCGCCGCCATAAGCTCGCTTACCGAAACGACCTTGTAATCGTTTTCATAAAGCCACTGCAGGAGAAGCTCTGCAATTTCTGCACTTGTTGCAAGTCGGTCATGCATGAGGACGATTCCGCCGTCGGTTACCTGCGCCTTGAGATATTCAAGCGCCTGCTTCGGATCCTGATGCTTCCAGTCAAGCGTATCAACAGTCCAGCCTATCAGCGGGTAGGAAACCGTCGCAAGAACGTCGCTGTTGTATGAACCGCCGGGTGCTCGCATAAGGGTAGGACGGACACCGCAAAGCTCATATATCATGTCTGATGACTTCTTCTCCTCTTCCCTTATCTGCTCTGCTGTGAGCTTTGTCAGATTCGGGTGCGAATAGGTGTGGCTTGCGATCTCATGACCTGCGTTAATTACGTTTTTCATAACCTCTCCCGCACGGGTGAAGGTTCCGTGTACTCCAACAACAAAGAAGGTTGCGTGTGCGTCGTATTTTTCAAGAACAGCAAGCACCTCCTCCGTATACTTTGCATTTGGTCCGTCGTCAAACGTGAAGGCTACAAGCTTACGGCTCGGATCGATCGGAGTCGTAGTCTCCGGAAGTGTAGTTTCGGGAAGAGTCATTTCAGGCGACGTTGTTTCAGGCGCGGTTGTATCCGGGGACGCCGTTGTATCAGGCCCATTTGTACTCTCGGTAGCTGTAGTAGACGGATCAACTGTTACCGAAGGTGAATTTTGAGTATCGTTCGTTATTTCGGGAGTTACCTCGTCTGATCCCGTAGTTTCACCGTTTCCACCGCCGTTTCCGAGATTCAACAAAGTTCCTACCGCAATTACGGTAATCAAAAATGCGGCAAGCATTCCGAGAATGATTATATTGAAGGGAGACGGCCCCTTTTTCTGATTATATTTTCGCAGTTTTCTTTGGGTATTCATCTTATATCAAATTCTCCGTTTCCAACAATTGACAAAGCCAGTCCCATTGCATAGCTCGATGCTGCTCTTCTTATAAATACTCTGTCCCGAAGAGAAGAATACGAAAGTCGGTTAACAAGAGTTCCCTGCTCGCTTGAAACACCGACGTAGACCGTACCCACGGGATCCTGCTCGGTTCCACCACCCGGACCAGCGTAGCCCGTAACGGAAACACCAATATCAGTGCCCATAACGCGGCGGATCCCCTCCGCCATTTCTCTTGCCGTCTGTTCACTTACCGCTGTGTACTTATCAAGCGTTTCAGTTTTTACTCCGAGTACGCCTGCCTTTATTTCATTGGCATAAGAGCAAACTCCACCCGGGAAAACAGCACTTGCACCCGAAACGTCGGTTATACGCTTTGAGATAAGACCTCCGGTACAGGATTCCGCACAGCTGAAGGTAAGCCCCTTCTGCTTAAGGACGGTCACAAGCGTTTCCTCAAGCGTCGGAATATCAATTGAATACATATATTTTCCAACACCGTATTCCTTTATTTTTTCTATCATTTCGTCGCACATTCTTGCTGCCGAGTCAGAATTATCAGCAGAGGCGGTAACGCGGAGGCGAACCTCGCCCTCTCCTGCATAGGGTGCAACCGTAGGATTCTTTGAATCCATCAAGGGACGAATAATTTCCTCAAGACTCGATTCTCCGATCCCGACAAAGTGGAGGTTACGTGAGAAGAAAACTCGTTCTCCAATGTTAAATTTGCGAGAAAGAGCAGGGATTATCTCCTCAACAGTCATCGGCTCAAGCTCACACGGAGGACCGGGAAGCATAACTACCGTTCTTTCCGATCCGTCAAATTCACCGGTCAGAATAAGTCCCGGTGCTGTTCCGCGCGGATTCATAATAACGGTTGCACCCACAGGTGTCATCGCCTGTTTTTCATTTGATGGTGACATCTTTCTGCCTATACGGTCAAAGTATCTGTGTATGCGCTCAGCAACCGCCTCGTCATAGTACATCTCCTTACCAAGAGCCTCGGCAACAGTTTCCTTCGTAATATCGTCGTACGTTGGACCAAGCCCTCCGCTTGTAATAAGTATATCGGAGCGGGAAAGCGCACATCTCACCGCATCACGAAGTCTTTCCGCGTTATCGCCGACAACCGTCTGGTGGTACATTGCAATTCCTATCTTACTCAACTCGCGCGCAATGAATGACGCATTAGTATTTATAATGTCGCCGAGAAGAAGCTCTGTACCAACGCAAAGAATCTCAGCGGAAATTGTCCTTTTATCCATAGTATCCTCCATATCTGTAGTATTGTTTATTCTGAGATCACCGTTCTATAGCAAATGGCATTCCCAATTTTTCCGTCCTCTGCAATAAATCCCAATCGCAAAAGGATCGATATCGCGGAATACATCTGACGAACCGAACGTATCCTCTTATCCTTCATATATTCTTTTCTTGTAAATCTGTCAAGCCGCGGAAGAAGCGATATAAAATCGCGCCTTTCCGAAAATTCCTCACCGCAGATAAGTCCTGTCGGAATACGGTCTATCCGTGTAGAGCCTCTCTTCTTGTCCCTTGAACGCTTTCCGTCAAGAAATCGGTATTCGATCTCGGAAATATACAGAAGTGTAATGGTTACACGCGGATCATCAACGTAATCGGCAATATAATTAAGCTCTCTTGCATAGTCCGCGACGGTACGTGTCTTGCACCGTTTACCTGAGGACCTGATGTCTCCGCTTTCGGGATCTACCCACGAAACGTATTTTTCGGTCGGTATCGGGAAGACTATATCAACGTCGTAATCGGTATTCTTCAAATAAAAATCAAGCTTTTTTTTGACCGGAAAAAGACTTTCCGTCTGAACCTCGTATACAGTATTATCTTTCAGACAATCGGCAATATTATGACCGTTAATTCTTACCTCACGTTCACCGCCGTCCGACGCTATCGCAGTCTTTATTACGGAATGAAGCATTTTTTCACTCAGCTCACCGATGCTGTTTCCCGTTCCGTTCTCATTGTAGCTGTTAATAGCAGCACGAAACGCTTCAATAAATTCTTCGTTAACCGTCATACGGCACCTCACGCATCACTGGATAGTAACTTTCATTATATCATAAAAAAAACAAAATTTCAAGTGAAAACAAGCACAAAATATGTAAATTTTTATTTTAATCATAAATATTGTCTCACATTAAAATAGCGTTTCGGTGGCAAATTATATATGGCGTAAACTCGCCACAATATTTGGAGGAAGCAATGATAAAACAAAATAGAAGAATGCGCGTTTTTGCGTTGCTTTGCATATTTGCGCTTATATTCGCGTTTACAGGCTCGATCATTATTCCCGCCTCAGCAGATTCACAGGGAAAGCTGCTTTATGCCGGCGGAATTCCGTTCGGAGTTAAATTCTACTCAAAGGGCGTGGTTGTTGCCGGCTTCTGCTACGTCAAGGGATCGGTCGGAGATGAGCAAAGCCCGGCTCTTGACGCGGGGCTTATGAAGAACGACGTTATTATCTCCGTAGACGGTAAAGTGCCCGAAAGCTGCGAGGATTTTCTACGAATAATTGATGAAAGCCGCGGAAGGGCAATTGACGTCGTTTATCTGCGTGACGAAAAGGAGGAGTCCACAACGCTTCTCCCCGTCTATTCCGAAAGCGAGGGAAAATATAAATGCGGAATGTATATCCGTCAGGGTGGCGCGGGTATCGGAACGATAACCTACATCGACCCTGATACGCTTTCATTTGGCGGACTCGGACACGGTATCTCGGATGCTGACACCGGAAAGCTCCTTGAAATAACACACGGAATCACCATGAACGTCTCGATAAGCGGAATAGTAAAGGGAAAATCGGGTGCTCCGGGTGAGCTGAAGGGATCGTTTGCAACCGGTAAAACAGGGATCGTGTATTCAAACAAGATATGCGGCGTTTTCGGGATCCTTTCGGCAATACCGCAGAGTGTTGAGCTTAAGTAATATCCCATTGCAACGCGTAAAGACGTAAAAGAAGGCAAGGCTTATATTCTGTGCTCTCTTGACGGAGGAACACCCGAAAAATACGAAATAGAAATTTCCTCAATAAAGCGTGATTGCGCACCCGACGATAACAAATGCTTCACGATAAAGGTCAAGGATCAGAGACTGATAGACAAGGCAGGCGGTATCGTTCAGGGCATGAGCGGAAGCACTATCATTCAGGGCTGCAGAATAGTCGGAGCCGTGACGCACGTTATGATAAGCGATCCGACCGTGGGCTACGGAATTTTCATTGAAAATATGCTTAACAATTCGCAAAGATAAAAAATGGGGGCTGAATTTACAGCCCCTCATATTATTTAAAGCTTTGATTCTATAAGCTCGACAAGATCGCCGATGACGCCGTCATTGTGGTTGCAGAGAACGTAGTCCGACGCTGCCTTCACCTCGTCTATTGCATTGTCGGGACAGACCGCAACGTCTGCCGAGCGAAGCATATCGAGGTCATTTCCGTAATCGCCTACGCAATAAACGGTAAAAGGACGTCCGTATTTTTCCTCAAACATAGCCTTGAATCGTCGGACCGCAGTTCCTTTCGTAACTCCCTTTTTCTGAAATTCAAAAATATGAATTCCGGAAAAGGCGTATTCAAACTGCGGAAATCTTTCGGGCAGATCATACCGGAGACGTGTTATTTCATCCTCATCACCAACAAAAACGCATTTGAGCCACGTATCCTTCGGCCACTTTTCCATCGGCATAACGTGAAGATACCTCGGATCCACTCTGCTGAAAAGCTTTTTCTCACGCAGATTCAGATCTCTTACGTAAAATCCCTCTTTTCCCGTCATTCGTATATTCATTCCGGGGTAATTTGCAAGAACGTAATTCACAGCCTCCGCTGCCTCATCCGCATCAAGAGTAATGAAATCCGACTGAACGTCATTCGCAGCATCATAAAAGCTGGTTCCGTTGGCAGTGATTACAGGTGCATTAACGTAGTCCTCCGCATTCGGAATCGCAACTCGCATATTCATGAACGCACGCCCCGTCGCAAAGGTGAAAAAACCACCGTTTTCCTTGAAATATTCAACCGCCTTTACGTTTCTTTCAACGATGCTTGCACCCTTTCCGAGAAAAGTTCCGTCAAGATCGCTTATTATTATTTGTCCTTCAAACTTCTTCATCAAAATCCTGTCTCCATTTTGTAATCGTCAAGACCGAGGTCCTTTATAACTTTTTGGAAATAATCGGGAAGCTCCACCTCAAAATGCACCGCTTCCCTCGTTTCGGGATGAATAAAATCAAGCTCCTTTGCAAGAAGTGCCTGACCGCATATCCGCTTTTCGTTTATTTTTTCATATTGCGTGTGACCTCCGCCGTAAACGGTGTCGCAAAGCAAGGGATGCCCTATGCTCGCCATATGAACGCGTATCTGGTGCGTTCTTCCCGTTTCCAGCTTGAATTTTATCAGGCTGTAGCCACCGTTAGATGCAAGCACCTTATAATGTGTTACCGCCTCACGAACGCCCTCAGCATCAGCGGATGCATAGACTGCCATTTTCTTGCGGTCGGTCTTATGCCTGCCAATCGGCTTATTTATCGTACCGCACGTCTCTCTCGGAGTTCCAACGGCAACAGCGTAATATATCCTGCTTATCGAATGATCCTTCAGAAGGTCGGAAAGAAAGGTGTGAGCCGCATCGTTTTTTGCAACTACAAGAAGCCCCGACGTATCCTTATCGATCCTATGAACTATTCCGGGACGTGCAACGCCGCCGATCCCCGAAAGCGAATCCTTGCAATGGAAAAGCAAGCCGTTCACAAGCGTACCCGTATAATTTCCCGCCGCAGGATGAACAACCATGCCCTTAGGCTTGTTGATAACGATAATAGAATCGTCCTCATAAACGATATCGAGCGGAATATCCTCAGGAATTGCATCACATTCGGACAGCGCGTCTGTCGTCTCTATCTCAATGCTCATTCCGGCAGCCACCTTCAGCTTTTTCGGAGCAGCCTTACCGTCAACCGTAACACGCCCTTCATCTATAGCCTTCTGCACCGCACTTCTCGAAAAATCGGATACCTTCGCTATAAACAAATCAAGTCTTTCACCGGAAAATTCCGCGCCAACCGTGAATATCTCCTTCACGATTCCTTACCGCTTTCCGAATCATCCCCGTCCGAGGGCTCGTTTTTTTCCTGCTCTGCCGTTTCGTTTTTCGCGTCTTCAACAGAACTCAGCTCCGCGCTCGTTTCCGTATTTTCCTCGATGTCGGACGTTGCTTCATCGGCACTGTTGCCTATATTGATGTTTTTTTCATCGTTGATTTCTTTTACGTCGTCGATCTCGGCTTTCGCCAAAGAAGCAGTCTTTTTCTGCTTGTATTCGTTAACGGCATCAAGAACGTACCAAAGGACAAAAAGTCCCGCACCTATGCAAACGAACGAATCCGCAACGTTGAACACCGCAAAATCGATAAGAGTGAAATCGAGAAAGTCAACGACGTATCCAAGGAACACACGGTCGATCATATTTCCGATACCGCCCGCAACAAGGAAGGATATCGCCCAGCGCATAAGCGGAGTAAGCTTCTTATAATAAATGAAGAAAATAAGGAGTGCGGCAACTATGACAACGGTTGAAACCGACATAAAGACCCATCTGTGATCCTTCAGCATACCGAAGGCAGAGCCTGTATTTTCAACGTAAGTAAAATGGAACACGCCCTCCCAAAACGGAAAGGACTCCTCTCCCTTGAGGCTTATCACCGCAAGCCATTTTGTAAGCTGGTCCGCAAAAACTATCGAGACCATAAGGAGAATATAATAAATCATAAAAAATCCTTTCTTAAAATATGCTCTGCATATTTCTTAAGAACAGAACTGCACCGCCAAAGGCTTGCTTCGGCGGTACAGATAAATTCATTAAAGTCCGAGTATCTTTCTGCAGCGCTCGCAGAGGAAGCCGTCCTCCTCGCTTTCAATGCCCTCCTCGGAGTAGCACCAGCATCTGTCGCACTTCTTACCGTCTGCCTGCTCAACGAGAACTGCAAGCACGCTTCCTTCCTCGGTGTAAGCGTCGGGGTTAGTGCCGCCGACAACGGTTGCCTTGGAAACGATGAATACTGTTGCAAGCTCGTCGCTCATGGAGTTGAGAAGGTTAAGGATCTCCTCGTTTTCGGTGTAGATCGTAACCTTAGCGTCAAGAGACTTACCGATAAGCTTCTGCGCACGCGCGATCTCAAGAGCCTTCATAACGTCATCACGAAGCTCGAAGAGCTTATCCCAAGCGTCAACACCCTCGCTTCTGTAAAGATCAGCGGAGGGGATCTGGTTAAGGAATACACTCTCTGCCTTTTCGCCCTCGAGATGAGGCATTGCCTGCCAGATCTCTTCACCGGTGAATGCAACCAGCGGAGCCATGAGTCTTGTCATTGCGCTGATGATGTAGTACATAGCGGTCTGTGCGCTTCTTCTGTCAAGTCCGTCAGCCTTACCAACGTAAACTCTGTCCTTGATGATGTCGATATAAAGCTTCGACATATCAACCGTGCAGAAGTTGTTGATTGCATGGTAAACGGTGTGGAACTGATAGGAGTTATATCCCGCAACACAGGTATCGATGAGGTTTGCAAGTCTGTTAAGAGCCCACTTATCGATTCCGAGAAGCTGATCCTTTTCTACCATATCGGTGTTGGGATCGAAGCCGTTGAGGTTAGCGAGGATGATTCTCGCAGTATTTCTGATCTTACGGTAGGTTTCGGAGAGCTGCTTGAAGATGTTGTCAGAAACACGAACGTCTACGGTATAGTCGCTGGAAGCAACCCAAAGACGAACGAGCTCTGCGCCGTACTTCTTGATTACCTCTTCAGGTGCGATCGAGTTACCGAGCGACTTATGCATCGCCTTACCCTCGCCGTCAACTACCCAGCCGTGTGTAAGAACGCCCTTATAGGGTGCGCCCTGTCCCTTTGCACCAACAGCAGTGAGAAGAGAGGACTGGAACCAACCTCTGTACTGGTCTGCGCCCTCGAGATAGAGGTCTGCGG
>JBGVEZ010000156.1:0-3812 GCA_045120555.1 Eubacteriales bacterium | reverse complement strand
AGTTGGGATTAAGGAGTGCGGTTCTTCTGTCAAACTTTTCAGTGTCCTCGGAAACCTGACTTCCGACAAAGAGGATGATCGCATCGTTATCGCGGAGCGAATCACGGAAGGGTCTGATTCCCGGCCAGAGCATTACGGGAGAATATTCGCCCTTCTTGTACATCTCTCGGTAGATTATCTCGGTGTCGGGGAGCAGCTTTTTCAGCTCTTCGAGGGGACTGTCGAGGTATTCGGGCTTCTGAAGCACCTCTGCACTACCCTGGCCTGCGATAAGGGGCTTGTCTGCATATTCACCGATTACGGTTATCTTCTTGTATTTCTCGCTTGTGAGCGGGAGGACGTTGTCCTTGTTTTTGAGAAGAACGATGCCCTTTGCCGCAATTTCTCTTGCAAGCGCGTGCTGTGCGTCTCTGTCGTAGGGACGCTTTTCGGGCTTTTTTGTTGTTACGAAGCGGAGGATTCGCATTACTGCACGGTCAATTTCCTCCATTGTGATCTTACCGTTCTCAACGCCTGCACGGAGCTGTGCAACAATATCGGGGTTCTTCGGCATCTGCAGATCAAGACCTGCGCAGACCGCCTTACAGATGTTATGAACTGCACCCCAGTCGGATACAACGTAGCCATCATAACCCCATTCGTCACGGAGGATCTCAGTGAGGAGCATTTTATTCTCCGAGCACCAGATAGAGCTGAACTTGTTGTATGCGCACATTACGCTTGTGGGATTCGATTTCTTAACTGCGATCTCAAATCCGCGGAGGTAAATCTCGCGGAGAGTTCTCTCGTCGATCTCAACGCTCGTTTCCTGACGGTATTTTTCCTGATTGTTAAGCGCGTAGTGTTTAAGGCTCGTTCCGACGCCCTTGGATTGAACACCGTTGATGTAGCCTGCACCGATCTCACCGCTGAGGATCGGATCCTCGGAGACGTATTCAAAGTTTCTGCCGCAGAGGATGTTTCTCTTTATATTGATGCCGGGGCCGAGGATCATATCCACGTCATGCTCGATGCAATCAAGCGCGATACCCTCGCCCATTTTATATGCAGCTTCAATATCCCAGCTTGCTCCGAGAGAGCAGAGGTTAGGGAAGTGCGTGCAGTTTTCTTCTTCACCGTGACGGACGCCGTGAGGACCGTCGGCAAAATTCTTCGGTTCGATGCCAAGTCTATCAATCTCGGTGGTGGACATTCGTGCCGCGCCCGAAAGAAGCAATGCCTTTTCTTCAAACGTTAATGAATCAAGTATTTTTTTCATAGTTATCTCCAATTAAAAGTATTTTGCATTCCATATCGGGTTTCCGATAGCAATGCGAAGGTTTCTTGTTACGTCAAATACCTCTGCGCGGTAAAATTTCCTGTCGCTTACGTCAAATGCGAAATACGCAGGCTCGGTGCATCCGATCTCCTCGCTGTAAACAACGCCGCAATCGTCAAGAATGTCCACACGGTAGCTGTGGCATTCAAATTTCACGCTACTATGGAAGTCGCCGACCGAAAGAATGAGCCTCTGACCGTCAAAATCGCACTTGCCGCCCATTTTTGTGTCACCTATGCACATCTTTATTCCAACAGGACCGCAGATAAAGTCGCCCTCGCGCAGGTGGCTTATGTAGGATGCGTTCTTCTTTTCCTCGGCGTAGATCGTTGTCATAGCGGCATCGGTCGCACACTTGTGAAGGTCGCCGCCCGCGCACGCCCAAAGACGCTTGCCCGCAGAAAGAAGGTCGGTCCACAGCTTGTAGTTGTTTTCGGTGTGCTTGTTTGCCATATCCTTGTAGAAGACCTCGATTCCCGTTTCGTCACGGAACCAATAGTCGAGCGGATCGCTTGACTGCATCTGCTGCTTCGGGTGCGGATGCACGAAGAATCCGCCCTTCGCCTTCACAGCGTCGATAAGCTCGCAGAATCTTTCCGTCGTGAATCGCGGATACTTGAAATGCCCCTCGCTTCCGCCCTCGAATTCATATTCGGGGAATTCGGAAAGAAGCTCCTCGAGCGGCTTCGGGCCTTCAAAAACCATGTTGTAATGGATGCTGTTGTCCTCCGCCTTGCTGTCGGTTATCCTTGTACCCGGCTCGCTTCCGCCGATGAAAAGACCGTCCTCCCACTCGGGAAGGTACATGTGCCTTACCTGCCTGTGGTCGAGAATTGCGGCAAAATCCATCTTAAGTGCCTCAAGCGCACCTATCCAATGAGAAAGCGGACGCTTGCCGTCGCTCGTTCCGCCGGTTGCACCGTGATCGTGAAGCTCGCCGTAGAAGGGAACTCGTCCCTCGTACAGCCCATCTATCTTTATAATGTCGTTTTCGTTTGCTATCATTTTCTTTCCTCCTTTCTGCGTGAAAGCTTCACGCATTTTCTTTGTTAATTATATCACATTACGGTGGGTTTGTCAACAGATTTTTCAAAATACGCTTAATTTACACACAGTTAATATTATTTTGTAGTATGCATATTGACTTTAGAACTGATTTGTGTTAAAATATACTTGGATATTAAAAATAATCCGAATGGGAGAAGCTACATATGAAGCTATGCGAACATATTGCAGGGATATACCGAAATGAAGTAGAACACGGAAACGAGCCTGTTTTTGTTTCTACACCAAGACCCAATAATAAATGGTCAACAGCAGCTGATATATATGTTCTTATGAAGAATAAGCTGCAGAATTACGACATTGAAGGCATTGAGGAATTATTTGGTAACGATACTCATTATCCTCTTGAAAGGTGTTACCGCTGCACTGTGTGTAATCAATACATAGGCGGCCCCCAGAAAGAAGGGCAGAGAGGATGGTATGAACACTCTAAATATAACAAGGTGAACGAAAATGTTGTAGCTACAAGAGAAAATATATACATTGAAGAAAGTGCACGTGGATCGTTTATGGTGCCCAAAAAAGAGCTTTCCGACGTGTCAGAAATAAATGAATAATCTTACATACAAAAAGCATCCGCAATCCCAAATGATTGCGGATGCTTCATATTAAGGGTGCCTTTGTGCGCCCTTTTATTTATGCCATATCTCTGATAACTATATAAGCCGCAAACGCAACGTAGAGAAGGATCATCCACACGCCGTCGATTCTGTTGAGCTTACGCTTCTTCCAAGCAACAAGCCAGATGATAGCGGAGAATGCGATGACAACGCCGATATCGATGAGATTATTGGGAATGATCTTTACGGGAGAGATAACGCCGGTGACACCGAGGATGCAAAGGATATTGAAGATGTTAGAGCCGATAGCGTTACCGAGCGCAAGGTCGACCTCGTTCTTTCTTGCCGCAACGATGGATGTTACAAGCTCGGGGAGGGAGGTACCAACCGCAACGATGGTAAGACCGACGAGCGTTTCGCTCATACCGAAGGTCACAGCGATGTCTCTTGCGGAGTTAACGACGTAATCACCGCCGAATTTGATTGCTACGATACCGCCGATAACGAAAACCAAGGAGAGGATGATATTTCGTTCCTTCACCTCGTCCTCTTCATCGTCGTCTGTTCTGTTCTTCATAGCGTAAACTACGAGAAGGATTATATAAGAAACGAAAAGCACAAGAAGTATTGCAGAATCTATTCTTCCGAGAGTCGATCCGATAGCACAAAGTGCACAGAGAAGAACCGCCGCACCGATAGATATCGGTATATCACGCTTTAACATATTGTTATCAACCGAAACGTTTGCCATAAGCGCACAGAAGCCGACAACTACCATGAGGTTGAAGAGGTTTGAGCCGACAACGTTCGAAATTGCGATCTCGTTGCTGCCTGCGAGAGAGGCTGTAACGCTTGACGCAAGCTCGGGG
>JBGVEZ010000155.1:0-5216 GCA_045120555.1 Eubacteriales bacterium | reverse complement strand
CGCTGTGTCCGAGCGCGGGAATGGCACGGGTTTCAATAGCAGAGCCGCAAACCATACAAAGCTTCTGCTCAACACCATCCTCGGTACACGTAGGTGCCTTTGTAACCGCAAACGTTCCCTCGCAATCGTGCTTTTTAACCACTCTAAGACTGTAGCTTATGTTTTCACCACCACCGCTGGCGGTTACCTTAATCAAGTATGTATCCCGGTTCATGGTACCGAAATCATACGAAACAGCCTCATTTCCCTGCTTGTTATAGTGATAAAGCACGGTAACTCCGTCAGCCTTGTATATGGATATCGTCCAATACATATCCGCAGGATTTCTCGTTCTGAAGGACATATCAAGCGTGACCTCCGCGGCGTTCGGCAACGTAAAGGAATACCAGTCCACGTCATCTGCCGGATTTACAATTCCATCAACGCGAGCGTTAAGTCTTATCAGATTTGCCGAATCAAAGGAGTTGTTTCCCTCTTTTTCTACTCCGTCTACGTATTTGATCTGATCTCCGTCGGAGCACGCTGAGAGCATCAGAAACACCGTTATAAGTATTAAGGTAATTGCAATTGATCTTTTCATATTCAGATTTCCTTTCAATGAGATACTATATTACAAACCGCAAACGCATCACGGTTTTTGGTATGCTTTAAAGTAAGCAACCAACCCAAAGCAAACGCCTATTGCCGCAATTCCGGCAAGGACGGTTACCCAAACGTATCCCCAATCCTTGACGGTTTCGGTGTGTCCGCAGTAAATACATCTCTGCTCCTTAACTATAGGAGGAATAATAACGTTGCCGCTTACGACCTCCCAATCGCCAAATCGATGATCGGTGGTTTCGAGTAGCTCTTCGACCTCCTGACCGCATTCAAAGCACGTTCCGTGGCGCGAACCTGTGGATTTGCAGGTCGGCTCGGCGTCTATCGTCCAATTCGTGGATTGATGTCCCGTTGCGGGGATCAATTTATAGTCGATAAGCTCATCGCATATAGCGCATCTGCATATAGCATCACCCGGCTCCGTGCAGGTCGGCTCTTTAACTATATTCTCCACGGGATTGCATTCATGATCCTTTATCAGATCCATCGTATACGATATATGCCCGCCTCCCATGCTGGATCTTATTTTTAAATAATAAGTTCCCTTCGGAAGAACGCCTATGTCAAACGAGCCCTCTGTCCTGTTGGACATTTTGTAGGTTTCGCGATAGGTGTCCTCTTCCCCATCGTAAAGATCCACAAACCAATAAACCTCCTTCACAGCCCAGCGTCCCGGGGTGAATTTAACGGATATCTCTGAAGGCGCAGAAACATTGAAAACGAACCAATCCTCGTCTCCCATTTCACCAATCTTTCCCTTCATGGTTGAATCCAAGGCGATCTCGTTTGCAAGCTCTAACGTGTTGTTATCCTCCTTCTCACTTCCGCCACTCGATGCATTACACGCCGAAAGCATAAGAAGCACTATCAGAAGCAGAATTGATATTGCAATAAATCTTTTCATTTTTCATCTTCCTTTCAAAAGGACGTTTATAATAATAGAATTACGGATTCTTATATGCCTTAAAATAGCTTACGACTCCAACGCAAAGACCGATCGCCGCAATTCCCGCAAGGACAGTCACCCAGACGTAGCCCCAATCCTCGGTAACCTCGGTAATACCGCAGTATTCGCACTTCTGCTCCTTTACGATCGGAGGGATGATGATGTTGCCGCGGATAACCTTCCATTCACCGAGCTTATGCGTAAGCTGCGGAATGCTACCGTCCTCGGTCAACTGACATACTGTACACTGCCTGTGGCGCTTTCCGTCGTGATCGCAGGTGGCATCGTAATCGGTCGCCCATTCTCCGAATAAATGACCCTTGGCAGGAATGGTTTCATAACCATACATCATTCCGCAAATTTCGCAGGTCATCTCGGCGAGTCCATCCTCGGTGCAGGTTGGCTCCTTCGTTATAACAGCTTCACCGCGGCAATCGTGCTTTTCCACAAGGCTGAAGCGGTATGCGTTTGTAGCAAGGCCCTTGCCGGGCATTATCTTTAAATAATATCTTTCGGCAGGTAGCGTTCCTAAATTCAGAACACCCGGCGTATCGCCCCAGATATCGAAGGATTTCAGCTCTGTCTTTCCGTCCGAACCAATAAGGATAACCTTCCAATAGGAAATGGTCTTATCGTGCGCCATATGCTCAAAGCGAACCGTTACCTCATTTGACTTTGTCAGAACGAAGCTGTAAAAATCCTCGTCCGCCTCATATGAGGTTGTGCCCATATAAGTTCTGTTAAGATCGACCTCTGTTGACGTTGAGATATCATAATTCGGCTCGTGCTCGGTAAATTCCGACGGTGTGTAATTGACCGTGAACGTATATGAAACAGCATAATTACCTCTGAACCATATATAATACGTTCCCGCACTTAATCCGATCTGATCGATATATGCAGTCTCGTTTACGTTTACACTCCAATATCTGCTGTCGGCACCGTTATTCTTCTTATAACCGTTAATATCCGAAAAACGGGAGCCGCGGCATATGCGAAGCTGAACGTCGCCCGTGGAGGAAGCAGATTTGTTTTCAAAATTTACGGTTATATATCCGTCCCTCGGAAGATCGAATTTAAACCAATCCTCGTCCGAATGTCTCATTATCTGACCGATATAAGCTTCATTTAATTTTATCTCCGTTGCGGTCTTGCCCTCCTCGTTCGGCTCAAGCTCGATAAAATCCGTTTTTGTAAAGTTCACCTTAAGATCATACGCAACGTTACTGTAATACGTAAATTCTTTCTGATTGTAGATATAGGATTCGCCGCTTGTTATCTTGACGTAGTAGGTTCCCGCGCGAAGTCCGATCTGCGTTGAGCTCTCGGTCATCTTACCCGAATAAGAGCACGTAGGAGCGTCTGACACGTAACCGTCGATGTTCGTTTTGCCGTCCACCTCATAGATAAACATGCTCCAATACACCCTCGAGGAATTCACAAGCTCATGGGAAAAATCAACCGTGATATATCCGTTTTCGGAAATGCTTATGCAATACCAATCCTCATCCTCGGCATCGGATATAGATCCCTTGTAGCTCTCGCCGAGCTCGATTTCGGTTGATGTATGCATAGTCTGGTTGCTTTCGATCTCGCAAAATTCGGTGGCTGTATAGCTTACATTCATTTTGTATTCGGTATTGTTTCCCGAATTGCCGCAGCCTACGTAGATATAGTATACTCCCGCGCGGAGACCGATCACACCGGTTGACAGGACATTCTCTCCGTCAACACGCCCGATTGGCCAATATATATTTCTGTCGCTGACGCTTCCATAGCCCGAAAATATATTGACCACAAGAATCTCGCTTAAAATATACCGATTTGATACCTCAAAATCCAAGGATATATAGCCGTCCTCGGGCAGAATGACGGCATAAAAATCCTTATCGCTGTAGGAGCTGATCTTGCCCGTAACCTCGGTATTCGGTTCTATCACCGTTGCATTTTCCATTGTGTCGTTAGGCTCGATCTCGGATACCGCAAAGGCCGAAATCGGCAGTACGGATACGAGCAACAGCACAGCCACAAGCGCAATAGTCCACTTTTTCATAATTCGAAGTCCTTTCTTAATTGCCACATAGCGCAATTCGTATATCAGAAGACTTAAGGTCTTCTGAATGCCTTTATATATGCTATAACTCCGATACAAAGTCCGACAAGAGTAATGGAGGCAAGCACGGTCACCCAAACGTAGCCCCAGTCGTTGACGGTTTCGGTAAAGCCGCAAAGCTCACATTCCTGCTCCTTAACGATAGGAGGAATAATAACGTTTCCGCTGATGACCTCCCAGTCACCGAATCTGTGCTCAAGCTTCTCGATTGCCTTTTCTTCCTTGTGGTTGCAAAGAGAGCAGGTTCTTTCCTCACTTCCCGCTACCTTGCAGGTCGGCTCCTTGACCGTTTCCCAATTGCCAAACACGTGCTCAAGCTTTGCAATCTCCTCGGTAACGGTTTCATTGCAGACCGAGCAGGTTGCATGCTTTGATCCTTCAGAATTACAGGTAGGCTCGATATCTACGGTCCAGCTTTCGGACTTATGACCCGTGGGCGCTACTGTCTGAGTTTCGAGCATCTTACCGCAAACGTCACAAAGCTTCTGCTGCTCGCCCGACTGCGTGCAGGTAGGCTCCTTTGTTATGGTGAAGCTGCCCTTGCAGTCGTGCTTCTCGGTAACGCTGAGGGTATACGTCACATTCGAGGTATGATACCTGTCACACGTAACCATTATAAAATATGTACCGGCTTCCATAGAGCCCATTGCAAAAGAACCGTTCTCATTGCCGCTTACATTGAAATTTTTAATGACGGTCACTCCGTCTTCCTTATACAGATTTACAGCCCAATAATTTGAGGTTGAAGACAGAATCTCATGCTTGAAATTAATTGTAACATCTGCAGCTGCAGGCAAGGTAAACTTATACCAATCCGTGTCAGATCCATTGCCTACAGAGCTTGAGTACTCTTTGTTAACCTTTATATTCGTCGCTTCCTTCGCCGACGAGTTAGGCTCAAGCTCGGTATATTCGTTTTTCACAAAATTCACGTTGACAGTATACACCACGTTAGACGTGTTGTAATCACCTCTTGTAATCTGCATATAGTAAACGCCTGCCTTGAGTCCTATTTGTTCGCTTTTCAGGTTGGCGTCGCCCACAACCTGATACTTAAGGCTGTAATTACCTATTGAAGAGACACCGTCTGCCTGATACAGATAGAAATTCCAAAAGCCGCTGGTCGATGAGAGAAGCTCATGCTTGAAATCAACGGTGATATAACCGTTTTCAGACAATTCAAATTTGTACCAGTCAACGTCAGAGCTACCCGCAATAGAACCTGCGTAATCCTTGTTTGGCTCGATTTCGGTTGCATTTTTTGAGCTGCTATTCGGCTCAAGCTCGGTATTTTTCGTTTGCGTATACTTTGCGTTGATCGTGTAGTTCGCACTTGACGTATTATACGGACCCATTGCTACCGCGAAGTAATAGGTGCCTGCCTTAAGTCCGAGCTGAGGAGTTGCACCGTTTTGGTTTCCCGCGATCTCCCATTTCTGATCATAATCACATACGCCCGTAACACCGTCAGCCCGGTAAAAGGACAAGGTCCAGAATGAGCTTGTTGAGGAAAGTATCTCATGCTTGAAATCCATCGTAACGTATCCATCCTCGGGA
>JBGVEZ010000154.1:0-13004 GCA_045120555.1 Eubacteriales bacterium | reverse complement strand
ACGCAGAGGCTACGTGTTCAAAGGAAGGTCTGCGCCACGGTCATTGCAGCGTTTGTAACGAGGACGTTACCGAAAAGATCCCCGTAACAGATCATAATCTTGGTGCATGGGAGGTAGTGAAGCCGGCAACCTGCGACACAGACGGTAGCGAGGAAAGATCCTGTGCTGATTGCTCGTATAAGGAGGAGCAGACGGTCGCGCAGCTTAAGCACAAGTTTGGCGATTGGCAGAACATCAGCGGTAACGTTATTATTCCTCCTATCGTGAGAGAGCAGGACTGCGAGCTTTGCGGCTATACTGAGACCGTTAAGGATTGGGGCTACGTTTGGGTAACAATTATTGCTGCCGTTGCGCTTATCGGTGTGGGTATCGGAGTAGTGGTTTACATCAAGGCATATAAGAATCCGTAAGATTTTTGATACCTCCCCGTAAGGTTGACTTGCGGGGAAGTATATTATTACAAATGACAGGGGACAGTATGAAGACTTTAAAGATTACAAACAATTCTGAATACGTTGTCAAGGCAATGCTTTGCGGTGAGGTTTACGATATTTCTATCGGTCAGTGCGTTAAGGCAAAGATAGATGACGCTATCGGCACGCACGAGCTGCTTGTTTGGAAGCTTTCACCGGATATGAAAGAGGAATTCGACGTCGGACTTGATACCGCAAAGCCTCTTTTTACCGAGAAGGTTGTTTTTAAAGTAGAAAAAAACGAAATCTATGGGACAGCCACGCTTGCAAAATTGGACTCGGATTCGGACATTGTAATAACAGATAAGCATGAAGAGCACACGGGCTTTTTCACTTCGAACGTTTACGTTAAAAGGTTTGCTTGCAGTAGTGCCGACGGAAAGGAGTATTCGTCGGACATAGTTTTCATGACCGAGAAGGCAAGAAATAACATTGCAAGCTCTGTCAGAAGCTTTACGGTTGTGTCGTCTGCGGTAGCCGCAGTTCTGCTTCTCAGTGTTATTTATGAGCTTTTGCTTTGGTGGACGGCATCTCCCGAATATCTCGGTATCTCGGCCGTGATCTTTTTTTCACTGATATGCCTTGTGTTTGCGTATGCCGCGTTTGACTCCAATAAACGAATGAAAAAATATAAGAAGACACGACTGTTCGGTGAGGTCTTCAATAAAATGAAGGGAAAGATATGAAGCATAAATGTGTTTGCTGCGGCAATCTGACGATCAACGATCCCGATCCGATTGAGCACGAAATTTGTCCGGTTTGCTTTTGGGAAAACGATCCGATACAGAATGAAATGCCCGACCGAAGAGGTGGTCCGAATCGCGTAAGTCTTAATGAAGCGCGCGAAAACTACAAAAAATACGGTGCTTGCGACAAGGAAAGCGTCCCTTTTGTCAGAAAACCGCACGAAAAATGAGCGATCGGAACCCCAAAAATAAATAACTGCACCCGAAGGGCGATGCGTTCGTGCTTCGGGTGCCTTTTTGGCTTATAGACAAAAATTGTCGAATTAAACTTTTTACCGGACGATACTTGACAAAGGTCGGAATTTGTGATAGAATATAACCGTAGAAAATACAGATGAGGAGAAATTTTCTTATGGCAAAGGTATATTTTTCAAGAGAGATAACACCCGAAATGGTGCTTGAGCTGTACAGCCTTACGGGCAAGGAGCTTTGCGGTAGGGTTGCAGTTAAGGTGCATTCGGGAGAAAAGGGAAATCAGAATTTCTTAAAGCCGGATTTTTGGAAGCCGATGATAGATCACGTTGGCGGAACGGTGGTTGAATGCAACACCGCATACGAGGGTGCGCGCAACACTACCGAAAAGCACCTTGAGCTTATCAAATATCACGGCTGGACCGATCTGTTCCCGTTCGATCTGCTTGATGCGGAGGGGCCCGACCTTGAGCTTGATATTCCAAACGGCAAGGTCATCAAAAAGAACTATATAGGAAAGAACGTTGCAAATTACGATTCGATGCTCGTGCTTTCGCATTTCAAGGGTCATCCGATGGGCGGCTATGGCGGTGCGATAAAGCAGCTGTCGATCGGTGTTGCGTCATCGTTCGGTAAGGCGTACATCCACGGTGCGGGCGTTCCCGAAAACATATGGACGGCCGACCACGATTCCTTCCTTGAATCTATGGCGGATGCGGCAGGCTCGGTGATCGACTTTTACAAGGGCAACGTAGTTTATATAAACGTAATGAAGAATCTTTCGGTTGACTGCGATTGCTGTGCAAAGGCGGAGGATCCTTGCATGAAGGACATCGGAATTCTTGCGTCCGTAGATCCTATCGCTATAGATCAGGCGTGTATTGATCTCGTATACGCGTCCAAGGACATAGGAAGAGATCACTTTATTAAGAGAATCGAAACGAGAAACGGTATTCATACCATTGAGGCGGCGGCTGAGCTTGGCTACGGCTCGCGCGAATATGATCTTATAGAAATCGGGTGATGATATGAAGATTACTGATAATTATTTTGAAAAGTTAGGAAGGCTTTTATCCGAGGTTCCTGAATGTGAGTCGGAAAAGATAGACGCGGCAATAAAGAGCTGCTATGAATCGCTCAAAAACGGAAAGATGATCTATACCTTCGGTACTGGACATTCCCACCTGCTTGCGGAAGAGATATTCTACAGAGCGGGCGGACTTGTTCGCGTATATCCCATCCTTGACGAGGGACTAATGCTCCACGCCGGTGCGGCAAAAAGCACGACGCTTGAAAGACTTGAGGGTTACGCCAAAATCCTTGCGGATCATTACGCGCTCTCCGAGGGCAGCACGATCTTCATCTTCTCGAATTCCGGCAGAAATGCTGTGACCGTTGAAATGGCTATTGAAGCGAGGGCGAGAGGACTTACCGTTGTTGCGATAACTAATATGACGCATACATCAATTGCAACGTCAAGACACCGCTCGGGCAAGAAGCTTTGCGACGTTGCGGATATCGTTATTGATAATCATGGCTGTTACGGTGACGCGTCTATGGAAATAGGCAAATATAAGGTCGGACCGACGTCAACTGCGATCGGTGCGGCGATACTTCAGGCAGTTGTCTGCGGTGTGGTTGCTCTTTCCGAGGAGAACGGAACCGATATCGAGGTCTTCTCAAGCAGTAATATAGACGGCGGAGACAAAATAAACGAGGCACATATAGAAAAATACACGGGCGACATCCGTCCGCTTTGGTGATGACTATGAAAAACAAAATTTTGTGCGGATATGCAGATGCTGATATAACCCCAAAAATGCCGCTCTACCTTGACGGCTTTGCGGCAAGGGACGGTAAATCGACGGGTGTCCGTGATCCGCTTTATCTTAAGACACTTTATTTTAAGGATTCCGATGACGAAGCATGTATTGTTCTCGTTTTTGATATGATCGGCTTTGGAAAGGAGCTTTCTCAGAGAATAAAGGCGGCGGCAACCGAGGTATCCGGCGTTTCGGACGAGCGAGTTATGCTCCTTGCAACGCATACCCATTCCGGTCCTGCGGCAGGCGTGCTTTTCGGGCTTCCTCAGTGTGACGAATATTGGGATGACGTTATAAGCAAGGTGAAGGAAGCAGTCAAGGTGGCTATGGGGGCTAAAAGAGAGGTCGGACTTTCGCTTGACGAATATCCTATATCGCTCGGAATTAACCGCCGCCAGCTCGTTGACGGTAAGGTAGTTATCGGTAAGAACCCCGAAAAGCCGTGCGATAACAGCATGAGAGTGCTCCGCTTTACGGATGGCGGAAAAACTGTCGGTGCTCTTTGCAACGCATCCTGTCACCCGGTAAATCACGGTGCAGAGAATATGAGAATCACGGCGGATTATCCTTCAAGGCTCCACGCATATGCAAATGGCAAGGACGATCTCTTTGCACTTTTTACCAACAGTGCATGCGGTAACATAAATCCGCTCCGTCCGTTTGACGATGACGCGGAGGCAAACCTCAACGCCTGCGGAGACGAGCTCGTTCGCGTGCTTGAGGGGGCAATTTCGGACACGGCAAAGCTCGTTGATAACGTAAAGCTTACCTGCCTTTACGATACCGTAAATCTTCCGATAGAGCTGAAATTCGACCTTGAAACTGCGAAGGATAAATATAATTATTGGAAGAAAAAGCTCGAGACCGAAACCGATGCAAACGTTCTTTACCGAGCAAAGGTCTACTCAAATTGGTACAGAATGCAGATAGCGGCACTCGAAAAAGGAGATAGACCGAGCGTTGATATTCCGATACGCCTATTCTCATTCGGAGATATTGCGATAATTTCGCTCCCATTTGAGCTTTTCTGCGAAACCCGTTCAAGGCTTTGTGAGGCGTTTGAACGTATCTGCGGTAAAAGGTTGATCGTTTGCGGATACGCCGACCACGTCCGCTCCTATCTTCCCGATGCTCTCGCTCTTTCCGAGGGCGGATATGAAACGGAAAGTGCGTGCGTATGGTATGCGATCCCCGGAAAGTACACGCCCGATTCGGAAAGCACCCTTCTTTCTGCGTGTGAGAAGCTTTTTATTAGTCTTTCGGGGAAGCAAAATGAATGATGTGAAATTTTACGTCGGAATTGACGGAGGCGGAACTTATACGAAGGCGGTTCTTGTCTCATCAAGCGGAGAACTTTTCGGCTGGGCGCAGGGCGGAACGATAAACTATTATTCGGTTCCCTTTGAAGTGGCGCGAAGGAATCTTGAGGAGGTTCTTTTTCGGCTCACGGAGCGAATAGATGCCGAAAGAATATCCCGCGTTTTCATCGGATGCTCGGCGCTTGACGGGCGTGCGGATGAAGATACGACCAAAAGGCTTATGGGAAGATATTCGCATATACCCGCGGATATGGACAGTGATCTTTACGTTGCACTGTACGGTCACACGTTCGGAAACGCAGGCGCAATGATCGTAAGCGGTACCGGTTCAATGGGCGTTTCGATCGATAAAAACGGCAGCATTCACACCTGCGGCGGCTGGGGCTATGCCTTCGGAGACGAGGGAAGCGCATATTCGATTGCAGCGGAAGGTCTTCGCCGAGCATCCAAAATGGCGGACTGCAGGGCAGAGAAAACCTCGCTTTATGAAAAAATGCTGGAATTTTACGGCATAACCGAGCCGTATTCGCTGATAGAGAAAATTTATGCCCCAGCACTTAACAGAAAAGAGGTTGCGAAATTTGCGGTAGCCGTTGCCGAATGCGCGGAGAACGGAGATGCAGTTTGTGTCTCTATTCTCGAAAACGCCGCAGATGAGCTTGTACTTCTTGCAAAGACACTTATCAACAAAACCGAGGGCTGTAATGACCTTGCGATCTACGGCGGAGTTCTGCAGAACAACAGGCTTGTCAGAGATCGCTTTATCGAGCGTTTCGGAATTGAATACCCCGCCGTGGAAATATCCTTGCCGAGAGCCCTGCCGCAGTTTGGTGCTGTGGCGGCGGCAATGAAAGCCGACGGTGTATTAAATGAAAAACTGATCGAAAAATTATGTAACTTAAAATAACGGAGGAAAATATGAGATACGTTTATCCAAAGCTTAAAAGAATCGACAGCCGTGACGGCGAATGTAAATGTACCGTAAAGCTTTCCGACGATGCGGCAAAGCTCGCGAAAAGAGTCGGACTTGATTTCGGCACACACGAGGAAGCAACCCACACACTCACTCTCGCGCCCCTCGCGGAATATGGCGAAGGCGTTTATTCAAAGGAGCAGTTTGCGGTAACTATAACCGAAAACGAGATCACTATCTATGCCGACACCGGAAGGACCGCATCCTACGGTCTCAAGCGCGTTCATTCTATGCAGAAATACGGCAAGATCAAGATGGGCAAGTTCAGAGACTGGCCCTCAACACCTCGCAGAGGTATTATCGAGGGCTTCTACGGCACACCGTGGACGCTCGAGCAGGAGAAGGCTGCAATTCATCAGCTGTGGGAAAACGGCATGAACACCTACATCTACAGCCCCAAGGATGATGAATACCACCGCGCAAAGTGGTCCGAGCTTTACCCTGAGGATAAGCTTACGAATCTGCTTACGCTTCTTCACACCTGCGACAACGATTTCGTTGATTTCTATTATATGCTCGCTCCCGGTCTTTCGATAAAGTATTCGTCGGCTGAGGATTTTGACCTTCTTATAAAGAAGTACCGCCAGATATATGACCTCGGAGTCCGTCACCTCGGTCTTTTGCTTGACGATATCCCGAAGGAGCTTATCCACGAGGAGGACAAGGCGGTCTATACCGATTACTGCGAGGCGCATATCGAGCTTTGTCTTAAGGCTTATAACGCACTTAAGGCGATAGATCCCGAGATCTCGTTCACCATCTGCCCCACTATCTACAGAGGTAACACCGCGCAGGATTATATTGTTCGTATGGGTAAGGCGATGCCCGAGGACGTTTCCATATTCTGGACGGGGCCCGCAGTGTGCTCGTTCGACCTTACCGAATCGCATACCGCCGCATTCCTCAAGAATACGGGTCATAAGCCCCTCTACTGGGACAACTACCCCGTTAACGACTACACTATGCTCCACGAAATGCACATCGAGCCTATCCGCTTCAGAGATTACGGCATCGCAACTCTTTCCGACGGCGTTATTGCAAACGTTATGGAATATATGGAGGCTTCTATGCTTTCGGTCATTACGTATGCTCATTTCTGTTGGGAGCCTAACGCTTACGATCAGCTTCGCAGCTACAACGACGCTATCGAGCAGTGCCTCGGTACAAAGTCTGTTGTCGGAGCGCAGATATTTATGGAATTCTGCTACAAGTCCTACATCAGCTACCACTACCACGAAAAGTTCAGCCGCCTGCTCCTTATGAGCGAGCTTCCCTGCGATATTCTCGGTGATTACGCCGCTTACTGCAAGCTGGAGCTTTGCCGTCTCCGTGACGAATGTGAAAACCGTGCGTTTATCAAGGAGGTAGGACGCTGGCTTGATAAGTCGATACTCTTCTGCGAGCTTGTACTTGAGCTTTGCGATGAGGAATCTGACAAGGCGGCACTCAAGGCGAAGGTTGAAGCATATCTCGAGGATCTTACCGACGTATGCAAATACGAGGCAGGACTTATACTTGAAAGACTTTAATGGAGAGAACTATGGAAAATAGCTATAAAAACGTAAGATCGTTCGGCGCGCGCGGCAACGGATGCGGTGACGATACCGCGGCAATTCAGGAAGCATTTGATTCGGTAAGAGAAACGGGTGGAACGGTGTTCTTTCCTGCAGGCGTTTATCCTATAACGAAATGCCTGCTCTATTACTCGAATATGCGACTCGTTTTCGAGAACGGTGCTGTCCTTTTGCGCGCAAACGACACGATGATGTATATCCTCGCAAACCACACAACGTCCGATCAGGGTGGATATTCCGCAACGAGCAACGTTGAGATAATCGGCGCGACCTTTGACGGAAACGCAGAGATCGACTATAAGGGAACGCTTCTCAATAACAGCCACCTTTCCGATCTTCGTGTAAGGGATTGCAAATTCAGAAACGGTCACACGTGGCATTTTTACGAATGTAACAGCAGTAAATACGTAACGGTTGATAACTGCATATTTGAAAATTCTATGCGCGGCTCGAAACAGTCCGAATATATTCAGCTCGACAGCGCACTTATAGGTGCTTACGGTACAACGCCCATCTGCCCCGACGATACGGTTTGCTCGCATATCACGATAAGCAACTGCCGCTTCGAATGCTCGGGCTTCTCCCCTGCAATCGGAAATCATTCGCAGAAAAAGCACAACAATATAAAGATATACAACAACTCGTTCATTGGAGGCTCGGGCGACAGAGGAAACATCGACTTTATGTCATCCGTTCATTCGCTGAACGTTTACGGAAATTCCTTCGAGAACGCGGAGAAGGGAATATGGCATACCGATTCTTTACCCGTTCCGAAGAGCGTTACTGACGTTGCCGCCTATCTGCGCGAAAACGTTCATTACGATTACGAGAGAGCGTGGTTCGTTCACGGAAACCGCTTTACAAACGTAAGAGTTCCGTTTGCCACGGATATCGTCGGCTGCGGAAACCTTGTTGACGGTAAAACAGTATAAAAATAAGGGGCGGATCTGAGCATTCGCCCCTTGTTGATTGTGCACAAATTGGTGGGGTGAAATTGTGCAAATCGACTAAATTTTTGTTGCACATGAGAAATTGCTTGACAAAAGAAAATTTTTGTGATATAATTGAACTACCAACTTATAATGGAGGTTACTATGAGAAAATATACACTTAGTTATGCTATAACCGCTATAGTCGTGCTTTTAGCAATAATCGCTTCGTTCTTGGGAATGTATTATTACCGACTTCACCATTACGAAAACGTCGCGTATTACAATGACGAAGGCAACCTCATATACGAGGGAAGAGAATACTACCGCGTTGGAGCGACGGTAAGCAACTCGGTCGACGGAGACATTACTCTGCTCGGAGAGATAACGCCAAATTCTTTTTATACGAGATGGCATTATACAAGCGGAGTGTTTTCGCATAACGGAACGGATAAGACAAAGATACTTGTCGTGAATGGCGTCAGGACGTATTTCATATACAGCACAGATCCCAATATATCTGCGGAGGAGCTTTCTCAATTCGGAAAGATACAGTAAAAATACAGAATATACAGAAAAACCGCCCCGAAGCTTTTCGAGGCGGTTTTATTTTGTTATCAGTTAAACTTAATATCAGCGATGATCCAGCAGTGGTCCGAGCCGTAAATGGTTTCGTTACCTGTGATAGTCTGATATTTCTGAACGGTTGTATCCTTGGTTGCGGTGATGTGGTCGCAGGAGCCCCAGGAGAAGTCAGCCTGTGTGAAGTTGTGCCACGAGCCGACGTCGTTTACCTTCTTCTGTGTGTTGAGCTTTGCATCGTAGATGTCAGCGTCAACAAGGAACTGCTTGTATTCTGCGGAGATCTCGTTTGAGTTGAAGTCGCCGGTTGTGAATACGGGGCCTCTCTTTTTCATTTCATTGATGAACTCAACGAATTCACCTACCTGAAGGAAGCCGTGCTCTCTGCCTGCACCGTCCCAATGTGTGCTTGCAAACGTAAATTCCTTGCCGGTTGCGTTATCCTTGAGGACTACCCAAGTGTAAAGGCGGCAACGTGCGTTATTGTGCTTTGTATAGTGCTTTGTTCCGCTTTCAACGAGAGTGTAGAGGTCCTTTCTGAACATAACGGTGGAGAATACGTATTCGCCGTCGGTTCTCTGCTCGTTCTTGAACTTGATAAGCTCCCATTTGTCCGCGTCTCTGTAATCGTCTATAGCCTCGTACCAAGACATAGTGAATTCCTGGAAGCCGATGATAGTTGGCTGATAATAGTCGATAGCGGAGAAGAGGATCTCTTTTCTGAGGACAACGGGGAGATAGGGGTTGAGCTTTTCGTTCGCGGTCCAGGATGGGAATTCTGCGAGTATATTACAGCTCATGATACGGAGATTTGAATCTGCAGGCTTTGAGGAATCGAGAGTGTCTGTAAGGTAATTGCCCTCAAGAACGAAATCCGATCCCATTTCAATTTCGGTTTTGCCGTTTACGAGAGTCGCATAGAGCGATGAAAGGAGCTTTTTGGTTGAGTGTGCGCCGCCCGTCTTTATAACGAGCTTGCCGTTTTTTACGGCTGCTTTATACGTAAGATAAGTTGGAGCCTCAAAATTCTTGCTTTCATCGCGGTTCGTGTCACCTACGAGGATCTCATAAGGGGTGGGATCTGCCTTTGTATCCTGAACGATATTAATGTAATATCCGGTCTTATCTGCAAGGATGTCTCTGAAGTTAACAAGGGAGTCGTAATAATCCTTGTTTCCGTAAACGATAGTGTAATTGCCGAGAGCATTTCCCGCAATTGTCCACGACTTGATTCTATAGTCTGTTTTGTCCGTTCCGCTTAATCCGTTTACTTTCACTGTTAAATTCCTTTCTGCGCCTGAGCCTGTTGCGCCGGTAAATATATTGTCTTTAATATATGTAAGTGCTTTGTTGTATCCGGCATCCGTGAATGCGGCTACAATAATATTGCTGCCGGACATTATGACCTTGTAGTCATGATATTTCATTTCACCGAATATGGCTTGTACGTCTGCGTATTTAGCTTTTCCGATGATGATCTTATTTGTTACTGTGTCCTCAGTTTTGGAGTCGTTTGTCATACGAAGCTCAAGGCCTGTGAGGCTTTTGAAGTATCTTCGGAGAGTTGTGACCGCGGTTGATACCGATGCTTCACTGTTTTCGGGATAAACGATCTCATAATTTACGATACCGTTTTTTATTATGTCGATGGGATCAGGTTCCGGAGGCTGTGTTTCCGGAGATTCGGTTGTTACATCATCTGTGGTTACGTTACCGTTTCCACCGTTATTGCATGCGGGGAGCATAGAGATGAGCGTAACGAGGCAAAGAACAGCCGAAAGCAATTTTAAAAATGTAGTCTTTTTCACGTTTTTCTCCTTATTTGATTAATATTTATTGCTTGATATCATATCAAGAGATTTTCTTTTCTTTTCGCGGAGCTTATCGTCCTCCGATGCATATCCGACGGCTATCACGAGTCTTACGGGATGCGAAAGACCGCAAATTTTGCGTATTTCAGCATCGTCAAGCCATCCGAGAATACATGTAGCCAGACCCTGAGCCGTTGCTTCAGCGGTTATATATGAGGCAACTATGCCAATATCGATCGAGCGATAGTCATTTTTCTTAAGCTTTGCACCCATTGCAGCGCTTTTATTGTAGTCTTCCTCAGAGATAACTATCATCACCGGAACGTCTGCGGCAAATCTGTTGATACCGACGCCGGTTACTGCTCTTGCTACTGCCTTTGCATATTCACCTCTGCATACCGTGAGATGATATGGTTGGCTGTTGCAGGCAGAGGGAGCAAGTCGCGCTGATTCGAGTATTGCGGAAAGCTTTTCCTCTTCAACTTCTCTTGCGGGATCGTAGCTTCGGCAGGATTGGCGAGCGTTTGCGATTTCGGTAAAGTTCATATCAGTGTCTCCTTTGTGCTTCTATGCACGCATCGATAACGAGGACCACGGAAAGAGCGTTTACCACGTCCACTCCCGGGTAGATATTTATCTCATACGCGTCACCGAGGGTGAACCATTTCTTGCATACCGAGGCGATCGGAACGCCGTTGTGGGTTATCCCATAATCGTGGTCAAGGAAGTCGCCGTCAACCTCCCACCCAAGACCGTTGATCGTATATTTGTTGTAAAAAAACGTGAATTCCTTTACAATCTCGGCAATCTCACGGCCGTTCCTCCAAACCGAATACCTCGGAAGAAAGGTTAACAGCTGCTGCTCGATATAGGAAAGCTCGTTGTCTTTAAGGTCATAAAGGTGGAGCTTTTTGCCGAAGGTGAAGATCTCGCCCTCAACGTAATAGCATTCGTTTCCTGCGTTGTCGTAAATGGAGAATTTATCTCCGAACGTAAAAATATGCTGTTTTATGTAAAGCTTCATTTTGTCTCCTTTGACAATAATATATACTAAACTATTATATCATATATATTATGTTTTGTCAATAAATGAAATGTAATTTTTTTGAGACGGATGCAATAATTTCGGATTCTGCTATAATAATGGAGGAAAATGATTGACAAAACGTATTTTGTGTGGTATAATATGCATAGAGCAATTTTCCAACTCATCAAAGAAAGGGGAAATATTATGAAAAACAATTTTACTAAGATCCTTGCTCTTATCATCGCCGTTCTTACGGTGCTTTCATCAATGTGCTTTGTCGTATCTGCGGATACAGAGCTCGTTAACCTTTACGACAATTCAAAAGCAACAACGGGAAGACCGAATGCTTCAAGCGCAACCGGTACAAACATTACCGCAGAAAACTATTACGTTTCTAACCTCATCGAGGTTGCTGCAGGTGATAAGATCTACTTTGGCCCCTGTATGGCAAGTCAGGGCTATTATCTCACGTCGTATAACGCTTCAGGCGCGGTTGTAACAAATCAGATAACGAAGGCTGACGTTCAGGTCGTAGGTCAGTTCAGCGAAAACGAGATCATCTGCTGCTGGACAGTTCCCGCAGGCACAGCCTCCTTCAAGATGGCAACCGCTGAAACGTTTGCTCATTCCACGCTTATAACGAAGAATCAGGTGTACGATGCCGAGGGTTACTTCAAGTATATGGAATCCAAGTCCATAGATATTTCACACATCAAGAAGACAGAGACCGATATTACAAAGATCGAAAATAAGTTTCCTGTATCCGACAAGACCTTTGTGGGCAGATGCGACTCCAAGGAGGGAGATGTTGCGACCGATTCGTACCGCACCTCCGATTATATCCCCGTTAAGGAAGGCGACTTTATCTATATAGCCGCAGCAGCTGCATCTCAGGGCTATCACATGACTCTTTACGATGCAAACAAGAAGGCAACAACAAACGTTAATAAGAATCATATGGTATGGTACGAGGACCTCGGTCGCGGATACATGATCTACTCATACAGAATGAGACCCGGAACGGCATACGTAAGAGTTGTTGCGGCATCAGGCGTATACAACGACGGCATTGAGCTTGTAACCATCAACCAGCCCTTCTCGGGTGAGCAATACAGAAAGCTCTTCAATATCACCATTTCCGACAAGCCGCAGAATCCCGACAGCCCTCTTAACGGACTTAAGGGACTCTTTATGGGTGACTCCATAAGCTTCGGTGCAGGTGATACTCTCAGCTATAAGCATACAGGAAGAGCGTGGGCAGGCAGAATTCAGGATGCTACCGGGCTTGTTGCAACAAATGCATCCGTAAGTGGTGCAAAGGCAAGCTTTATTACCGGTGATGATACCGCAAAATGGCTCTTCAATCAGTATAAGCCTAATATGGGAAATAAATACGACATCGTAGTTATGCACGGCGGTGTAAACGATGCGCGTCACGAGCGCGCGGTCGGCAGTATCTCTGCGAGTGAGGATGAGGATACACTCAAGGGAAAGGTAAACACCTACCTCGGCGGTCTTCAGTACCTCTTCTATACGGTAAAAAAGACACAGCCCG
>JBGVEZ010000153.1:0-40803 GCA_045120555.1 Eubacteriales bacterium | reverse complement strand
ATCGTTCTCGACCTCATCAGAGGTAAGGACGCAGGTGTTGCAATGGCTATTCTCAAGAATACTCCCAAGAGCGCATCCGAATACCTTGTAAAGTTGCTGGGAAGTGCAGTGGCAAACGCAGAAACAAATCACCATATGGACGCCTCGAAACTCTACGTTTCCGAGTGCTATGTATGCCCCGGACCTACACTCAAGCGCATGATGCCCAGAGCAAAGGGAAGCGGCGACAGAATACTGAAGAGAACTTCTCACGTGACTATCGTAGTCTCTGAGAGAGCATAAGGGAGGCAAATATGGGACAGAAAGTTCATCCGCACGGCATTCGTGTCGGCGTAATCAAAGATTGGGATTCGAGATGGTTCGTTTCCGACGAAAAGTTCGGCGACACACTCGTATCCGACTATAAGGTCAGAACCTTCCTTAAGAAGGAGCTCCAGAAGGCTGGTCTCGCAAAGATCGAGATCGAAAGAGACAACAACGAGAGAGTTCGTGTTGTTCTCCACTGCGCAAAGCCCGGTCTCGTTATCGGTAAGGGCGGCGTAGAGATCGAAAGATACAGAGCGGCTCTTGAGAAGCTTACAGGTAAGGCTGTAGTAATCAACGTAGCAGAGATCAAGAATCCTGACCTCAACGCTCAGCTCGTTGCAGAGAACATCTGCGGCCAGCTCGAGGGACGTGTTGCATTCAGAAGAGCTATGAAGATGGCTATCCGCAACACAATGAAGAACGGCGCAAAGGGTATTAAGATTTCTTGCAGCGGTCGTCTCGCAGGCGCTGAAATCGCAAGAACAGAGCACTACCATGAAGGTACTATCCCGCTCCAGACCCTCAGAGCAGACATCGACTACGGTTTCTTCGAGGCTAACACAACCTACGGAAAGATCGGCGTTAAGGTCTGGATCTACAAGGGTGAGGTTTTCAACGTTGTAAACCGCAGCGAGGAAGACAACAGAAGACGCCGCAACGAAAACAACAGAGGCAACCGCAAGGACCGCAAGCCCGGCGACCGCAAGCCCTTCAACAAGGGTGACCGCAAGGACGGCTTCAAGGGCAGCGACCGCAAGGGTGGCTTCAATAACAGAGGCGAACGCAAGGACGGCCAGAGAAGCGAACGCAGACCTCGTCCGGAAACAAAGCCCGCTGAAAAAGCACCTAAAGAGGGAGGCGAGCAATAATGTTAATGCCTAAGAGAGTAAAATACCGCAGAGTACAGCGCGGTAGACTTAAGGGTAAGGCAACCAGAGGTAACACTCTTGCATACGGTGATTTCGGTCTCGTAGCAGCTGAGCCCGCTTGGATCACAAGCAACCAGATAGAAGCAGCCCGTATCGCTATGACACGTTACATTCGCCGTGGCGGTAAGGTTTGGATCAAGATTTTCCCCGATAAGCCGATCACTGAAAAGCCCGCTGAAACTCGAATGGGTTCCGGTAAGGGTTCTCCCGAATACTGGGTAGCAGTTGTTAAGCCGGGCAGAATCATGTTCGAAATGAACGGCGTTTCTGAAGAAGTTGCAAGAGAAGCTATGCGTCTTGCAGGACATAAGCTTCCTATCAAGACAAAGTTCATTGCAAGAAATACTGCAGAGGAGGCATAAGAAGTGAAGGCAACAGAACTCAAAGAACTCACAGTTGAAGAGCTCAACGGTAAGCTCGTGGCTCTCAAGGAAGAACTTTTTAACCTCCGTTTCCAGCACGCGATCAACCAGCTTGACAATCCTCACAAGATGACTGAGGTTAAGAAGGACATTGCTCGCGTTCTTACAGTTCTTCGTTCGAAGAATGCATAAGGAGGTCCACAATGGAAAGAAATCTCAGAAAAACTCGTGTTGGTAAGGTTGTAAGCGACAAGATGTCCAAGACTATCGTCGTAGCAATCGAGGACAACGTAAAGCATCCGACATACGGCAAGATCATCAAGCGTACTCTTAAGGTTTACGCTCACGATGAGAAGAACGAATGCGGAATCGGTGATACAGTCGAGATAATGGAAACAAGACCCCTCTCCAAGACAAAGAGATGGAGACTTGTTGAGATTATCGAAAAGGCTAAATAATCCATCCATCAAATAACAGTAAATACGTCAAAAATCGTATTGAATTCAGGAGGAATTTAAAGTGATACAGCAGCAATCCATGATGAAGGTTGCCGATAACACCGGTGCTAAGGAACTGATGTGCATTCGCGTTCTTGGCGGTACAGGCCGTAGATACGCAAACATCGGCGACGTTGTAGTTGCTACCGTTAAGAAGGCAGCACCCGGTGGAGTTGTTAAGAAGGGCGAGGTCGTTAAGGCCGTTATCGTAAGAAGCAAGAAGGGCGTTAAGCGCGCTGACGGCTCTTACATCAAGTTCGACGAAAACTCCGCGGTAATCATTAAAGAAGATAAGAACCCCAAAGGAACCCGTATTTTTGGCCCTGTGGCAAGAGAGCTTCGTGAGAAGGACTACCTTAAGATCCTCTCCCTCGCTCCCGAAGTACTTTAATTGGAGGAAGAATAATGAGCAAAACAGTTATCAAAACCGGTGATGAAGTTGTTCTTCTTACAGGTCAGTACAAGTACAAGAAGGACGAAAACGGTAAGGTTAAGACCCACAAGGTAATCGCAGTTTCCCCCAAGGAAGGCAAGGTTATCATTGAGGGCGCTAACGTGATCAAGAAGCACGTTAAGGCACGCAGACAGGGTGAGGCAAGCAGCATCGTTGAGACCGAAGGCGCTCTCTACGCTTGCAAGGTTGCTCTCTACTGCCCCGAATGCAAGAAGGGTGTAAGAACCCACAATGAAGTGGTTGACGGCGCAAAGGTTCGTGTTTGCGCAAAGTGCGGCCATAAGTTCAACTGAGGAGGAGTAAGATAATGGCAAGACTTAGAGAACTCTATACAGCAGAAATCGCTCCTGCTCTCATGAAGAAATTCGAATATAAGAGCGTAATGCAGATCCCCAAGCTCGACAAGATCGTTATCAACGTCGGCTGCGGCGACGCAAAGGATAACTCCAAGGTTATCGACACAGTAATCGGCGAGCTCACACTCATCACAGGTCAGAAGGCAGTTCCCACTTACGCACATAAGTCCGTAGCTAACTTCAAGCTTCGTGAAGGCATGAAGATCGGCGCAAAGGTAACACTCCGCGGCGACATCATGTACGAGTTCGTTGACAAGCTCTTCAACTTCGCTCTCCCCCGCGTACGTGACTTCAAGGGTATCAACCGCAACGCGTTCGACGGAAGAGGTAACTACGCACTCGGTCTCAAGGAACAGCTTATATTCCCCGAAATCGAGTACGATAAGATCGACAAGATTCGTGGTATGGACATCTGCTTCGTAACCACAGCAAACACAGACGAAGAAGCAAGAGAGCTTATTAAGCTTCTCGGCGCTCCGTTCGCAAACTGAGGAGAGTAACACTATGGCAAAGAAATCTATGATCAATAAGCAGCAGAAGACACAGAAGTTCTCCACAAGAGAATACAACAGATGCAAGATCTGCGGTCGTCCTCATGCTTACATGCGCAAGTACGGTATCTGCCGTATCTGCTTCAGAGAGCTTGCTTACAAGGGTCAGATCCCCGGTGTTAAGAAGGCAAGCTGGTAAGACGCCAACTCTCAATTTCTAATTCAGCTCCAAACTGCCGTAAGGAAAGAATGCGTGGAGGATCTTCCCTCCATGCCCCGGCAGCCCGTAGATTGGGCGCTGAGGTTTTTTAGCCAAAAAGGCACGGAGATAAAACAGTTCTTTAACCGACGGCACGCCGCCGGGGGAGGTTCCCGGCAGCAAGATAAATTATAACTTGCATAAGGAGGAAAAATAATATGCAAATGTCAGATGTAATCGCCGATATGCTCACAAGAATCCGTAACGCAAACAATGCAAAGCACGTGAGCGTTGATGTTCCGGCGTCCAAAATGAAGAAGTCCATTGCTCAGATCCTTCTCGATGAGGGCTATATCAAGTCCTACGAGGTAGTTGAGGACGGCAAGCAGGGCATTATCAGAATCCAGTTGAAGTATGCTCAGGGTAAGCAGAAGGTTATCCGCGGCATCAAGAGAGTATCCAAGCCCGGCCTTCGTATCTACGCTTCCTGCGAAGATATGCCTAAGGTAATGAACGGTCTCGGTGTTGCTATCGTTTCTACATCCAAGGGTGTTATGACCGATAAGCAGGCACGCAAGGAGAACGTTGGCGGCGAAGTTCTCTGCTTCGTATGGTAAGGGAGGTAACGAACTATGTCAAGAATTGGTAGAATGCCGATTACCGTTCCCGCAGGCGTCACAGTTACAGTTTCCGCTGAGAACGTTGTAACAGTAAAGGGACCCAAGGGCGAACTTACACAGGCTGTAAACCCCAAGATCACAGTCAAGGTTGACGGCAACGTAATCTACGTTGAGCGTCACAGCGAAGACAAGGAAGACAGAAGCCTTCACGGTCTTTACAGAGCTCTCATAAACAACATGGTTGTTGGTGTAACAGAGGGCTATCAGAAGAAGCTCGAAATCGTAGGTGTTGGTTACAGAGTTGCTCTTCAGGGCAAGAACCTCAACATCGGTCTCGGCTATTCTCATCCCATCATTGTTGAGCCTGTTGAAGGTATCACCTTTGAGGCTCCCGATGCAAACACCATCATCGTTAAGGGTATCGACAAGCAGCTTGTCGGTGAAACAGCAGCAGTAATCAGAGGCAAGAGACCGCCTGAACCGTACCACGGCAAGGGTGTTAAGTATGCCGATGAAAGAATCCGCCGCAAGGCCGGAAAGACCGGTAAATAATAAAGGAGGCAAACGCAAATGGTATCTAAGAAGGATAAAAACCTCGCTCGTCTTAAGAGACATACAAGAGTCAGAGGCAAGATCAGCGGCACAGCTGAAAGACCTCGTCTTGCTGTATATCGTTCCAACGCACACATTTCTGCGCAGGTTATCGACGATGTAGCAGGCGTTACACTTGCAGCAGCTTCCACTTACGAAGCAGGATTTGAAGGAATCGGCTCCAATAAGGAAGCAGCAAAGAAGATTGGCAAGCTCGTAGCAGAGCGCGCTATGGATAAGGGTGTTACCGAAGTCGTTTTCGACCGCGGCGGCTATCTCTATCACGGACGCGTATCGGAATTGGCTGAAGGCGCTCGCGAGGGCGGCCTCAAGTTCTGATTTTTCCGGTTTGTACGCTGTTCAAATTAACTAATTGAACAAATATCAGGAGAATAATTAATATGGCAACAAAATTCAATCCCGGTGCTGCAACCGAGCTCAGAGAAGAGCTTGTAGCACTGAACCGTGTATCGAAGACAGTCAAGGGTGGCCGTATCGCTCGTTTCGCAGCACTCATGGTAGTAGGCGATGGCAACGGACACGTTGGCGTAGGTCTCGGTAAGGCTGCAGAAGTTCCCGAGGCTATTCGCAAAGGTATCGAAGACGCAAAGAAGAATATGTTCGAAATCCCGCTCAAGGGCGACACCATTCCCCACGAGATCCTCGGTGAGTTCGGTGCAGGCAGAGTACTTCTCAAGCCCGCTTCCACCGGTACAGGTATCATCGCAGGTGGTAAGGTAAGAGTTGTTCTTGAATGCGCAGGTATTAAGAACGTTCGTGCAAAGTGCCTCCGTTCCAACAATCCTACCAACGTTGTTAAGGCAACAATGGAAGGTCTTAAGACACTTCGCTCCGCAGCTGAAGTAGCAGCAATCCGCGGAATCAGCGAAGAAGACATTCAGGCATAAGGGGGGTAACGATCAATGAAGAAACTTACTCTCGTAAAGAGCCTTATCGGTGCTAAGCCTGCTCAGAAGGCAACTGCTGCATCTCTCGGCCTCAAGAAGCTCGGAGACAGCATTACCCTCGTTGACGACGCTTGCACAGCAGGTAAAATCAAAGTTCTCGCTCACCTTCTCAAGGTTGAGAACGTTTAATTTGTAAGGAGGAATTTTATATGAAGCTTCATGAACTTCAGCCCGCAGCGGGTTCCGTAAAGTCTTCCTACAGAAAAGGAAGAGGCCCCGGTTCCGGTAACGGTAAGACCGCAGGTAAGGGTCATAAGGGTCAGAATGCTCGCTCCGGCGGCGGTGTAAGACCCGGTTTTGAAGGCGGACAGATTCCGCTTTACAGAAAGCTTCCTAAGAGAGGCTTTAACAACAAGTTTGCTACTAACTACGCAATCGTAAACGTAGCAGCTCTCAATGAAAAGTTCGAGAACGGTGCGGTCGTTGACCTCGCAGCTCTCAAGGCAGCAGGCCTCATCAAGAAGGAGCTTGACGGCGTTAAGGTCCTCGGTAACGGTGAGATCAGCAAAGCATTAACCGTTAAAGCGGCAGTCTTTTCTGCAACCGCTAAGGAAAAGATAGAAGCAGCAGGTGGAAAGACTGAGGTGGAGTAAGATGTTTCAGACATTCAAGAATGCTTGGAAGAATACAGAACTTCGTACAAAGCTTCTCTTTACTCTTCTGATCATCGTGCTCTTCCGAATCGGCGCAAGCATCCCGGTTCCTTACGTAGCTAAGGATGCTATGGAGCAGTTCCAGTACAGCACACAGGGCTCTATCCTCGCTTACATGGGCTCCCTCAACGACGCATTCGGACAGGCAACACTCTTCGCTCTCTCCGTATCCCCCTATATCACATCATCCATCGTTATGCAGCTCCTCGGCGTTGCCTTCCCGAACTCCATCGGTGCTCTCGGTAAGGACGAAGCCGGCAAGAAGAAGCTTAACATGTGGACAAGAATCGTAACTGTTCTCCTCGCTGTAATCACAGCGATAGGTTACACAACCATCCTCGAATCCTACGGCATGCTTGTTAAGGATGTCAACTGGTTCGGTAAGCTGGTTATGGTTGCAATTTATACCGCAGGCGCAGCTCTCGTAATGTGGCTCGCTGAGAAGATCAACTCCAACGGCGTGGGAAGCGGTATCTCGATCATCCTCTTTGCAGGTATCATCGCAGGTCTCCCCTCCATGTTTACAAACCTCTTCTTCATGGTATTCCCGATGAGCACTCTCGACTCCTTCTCTTGGGTCGGATGCCTCGTTGCAGTATTCATGATCGCAGTAATCATTGCAACTGTTATCCTCTCTATCTGGATAACAAACTCCGAAAGAAGAATCAAGGTCAACTACGCAAAGCGCGTTGTAGGTCGTAAGATGTACGGCGGTCAGTCCAATGACCTCCCCCTCAAGCTGAACATGGCAGGCGTTATGCCGATCATCTTCGCAAGCTCGATCGCATCTATCCCCGCAACGATCGCTTCCTTCTTCCCGAAGGCTAAGTGGCTCCAGACTGTAACAGAGATATTCAACTACAATTCTCTCCTTTACATCCTTGTATTCCTTCTTCTTATAGTAGGCTTCTCCTACTTCTATATTCTTATCTCCTTCGACCCTGTTGAGGTTGCAAACAACATTCAGCAGCAGGGTGGTTCTATCGCAGGCAGACGTCCCGGTAAGCCCACTTACAAGTACCTCAAGAAGGTTCTTAACCGTGTAACTCTTATCGGTGCATTCTTCCTCGGATTTATCGCTTGCTTCCCCATGCTCATTAACATGGTAGCTTCGTTCTGCAACTACACAGCTCTTCAGAACTTCGCATTCTCCGGATCTTCGCTCCTTATCATCATCGGCGTTATCCAGGAGGTTGAAAGAAGCCTTGAAAGCCAGATCGCAGTTCGTAACTACAGCAGCAACCGCCAGACTCGCGGACTCCTCGAGGGCGGACGCAGAAGCAAGAGAGCTAAGGCTACAGAAGGAACAACCGACGATAAAACCTCTTCTAAGTAAGAACAGGAGGCACACATGAAGTTAATTCTTCTCGGTGCGCCCGGTGCAGGTAAAGGTACTCAGGCAGAGAAAATCGCTAAGGAATTCAACATTCCTACCCTGAGTACCGGAGCCATCCTCCGTAAGAACGTGAGCGAAGGCACTGAACTCGGCGTTAAAGCAAAAGAATATATGGACAAGGGTCACCTTGTTCCCGATGAGATCGTTATCGGTATGGTCGCTGATTACCTCTCCGCAGACGAGCAGGCTAACGGCTACATCCTCGACGGTTTCCCCCGCTCGATTCCTCAGGCAGAGGCTCTCGACGCAATGGGCGTTAAGCTCGACGTCGTTCTCTCCATCGAGGTTGAAGATGAAACTATCATCGAAAGAATGAGCGGAAGAAGAGTTTGCCCCAAGTGCGGTGCAACCTTCCACACAAAATACAATCCTCCCAAGGCAGAGGGCATTTGCGACACTTGTGGCGCAGCTCTCACTATCCGTGCGGACGATAACGAAGAAACCGTTAAGGACAGACTCGCTATCTACCACGCACAGACAGAGCCTCTTAAGGAGTTCTACTCCGCAAAGGGTCTTCTCGTAACCGTTCACGGCTGCGAAAAGGTGGAGGATACAACCGCCCTCGTCTTCAAGGCTCTCAAAGAGGCGTAAAATATGATACCAATCAAAAATCCCTTGCAGTTGGCGGGAATGAGAGATGCCGGCAGAATTACCGGTGAGGCTCTTCTTAAAGCCCGCGATGCTGTGAAGCCCGGTGTCTCAACCTATGAGCTCGATAAGATAATTCACGATTACATCATTGCCTGCAAGGCAAGACCGTCATTCCTGAATTACAGCGGCTTCCCCGCAAGCGCTTGCATAAGCGTCAACGACGAGGTGATCCACGGAATTCCCAATAAGCGTATTATCCTCAAGGAAGGCGATATCGTTAAGATCGACGTCGGTGCCTACTATAAGGGCTTCCACGGCGACTCGGCAAGAACCTTCCCGGTCGGTAAGATCACAAAGGACGCAGAAAGACTTATCTCGGTAACACGAGAAAGCTTCTACAAAGGACTTGAAAAAATGCAGCTCGGTAACCGCCTCGGTGACGTGTGCTCGGCAATCGGTGAGCATATCGCGCAGAACGGCTACGGAATCGTGACTCAATTCGTTGGTCACGGCATCGGTGAGCAGCTTCACGAAAGTCCTGAGGTCCCGAACTTCGGTCGCCCCGGCAGAGGAGTCCGTCTTTCCGAGGGTATGACCCTGGCAATCGAGCCGATGGTCAATATCGGAAGCGGAAACGTATACGTCCTTCCCGATGGATGGACGGTCAAAACAGTCGACAAGTCGCTCTCGGCTCACTACGAGAACACCGTCGCACTGACCGATAACGGTGTTGAGATACTCACCCTTATCGAAAAGGATTACCCGTTTAATTGTTAACTCATATTTATGTTATTAAGGAGGAAATAGCTTTGGCTAAGGACGAAAACGTAATAGAATTCGAAGGCAAGGTAGTGGAAACACTTCCTAACGCAACCTTCAAGGTTCAGCTTCCCAATGGACATATCGTAACGGCGCATATCTCCGGAAAGCTCAGAATGAACTATATCCGCATATTGCCGGGTGACACAGTCACTGTTGAGGTTTCTGCTTACGACCTCACAAAGGGCAGAATAACCTGGCGCTCTAAATAATACGAAAGGCATGGTGACATACAATGAAGGTTAAACCATCCGTTAAAAAGATCTGCGAAAAGTGCAAGATCATCAAAAGACATGGCCGCGTTATGGTCATCTGCGAAAACCCCAAGCATAAGCAGAAGCAGGGTTGAGCTTAAACTCTAAATTTTTATAACAAGAAAGGAAATAACAGAATGGCTCGTATAGCTGGTGTTGATATTCCGAATCAGAAGCGCGTTGAAATTGCACTCACATACATTTACGGTATTGGTCGCAAGAGCGCAAACGATATCCTCGCAAAGACAGGTGTAAACCCCGATACACGTGCTAAGGACCTTACCGAAGATGAGGTTGCTAAGCTCCGTGACGTAATCGAAAATGAATACACTGTTGAAGGTGACCTTCGCAGAGACGTTCAGCTTAACATCAAGCGTCTCGTAGAGATCAACTGCTACAGAGGTATCAGACACAGAAAAGGTCTTCCCGTAAGAGGACAGAGAACAAAGACAAACGCGAGAACCAGAAAGGGTCCCGCAAAGACCATTGCTAACAAGAAGAAGTAAAGGAGCATAGGTAAGATGGCAAAAGTCGCAAAGAAAGTTGTTAAGAAGAGACGCGAACGTAAGAACATCGAAGAGGGTGCAGTACACATTCAGTCTACTTTCAACAACACAATTATTACAATCACAGATGCTAAGGGTAACGCAATCTCTTGGGCATCCGCAGGCGAACTCGGCTTCAAGGGCTCCCGTAAGTCCACTCCCTTCGCAGCACAGACAGCTTCCGAAACAGCAGCAAAGCTCGCTATGGAACATGGTCTTAAGAAGGTTGAGGTTTTCGTAAAGGGTCCCGGCTCAGGAAGAGAATCCGCAATTCGTGCGCTTGAGACAGTTGGTCTTCAGATCACTCTCATCAAGGACGTAACTCCTATTCCGCACAACGGTTGCAGACCGCCTAAGCGCAGACGCGTATAATTTTAAAGGAGGCATATTAAAATGGCTAGATACACAGGTCCCGTATGCAGACTCTGCCGTAGAGAAGGCGTTAAGCTTTACCTCAAGGGCGATAGATGTATGTCCGGCAAGTGCGCACTTGACAGAAGAAAGAGTGCTCCCGGTCAGCACGGTGCAGCTGCAGCAAAGAAGACAAAAGAATACGGCAGACAGCTCCGCGAAAAGCAGAAGGCTAAGAGATACTACGGTGTTCTCGAAAAGCAGTTCGCTAACTACTTCGCAGAAGCTGAGAGAAAAGAAGGCATCACAGGTGAAAACCTCCTCGTTCTTCTTGAGCGCCGCCTCGACAACGTAGTTTACAGAATGGGTATGGCTTCTACAAGAAAGGAAGCTCGTCAGCTCGTTCTTCACGCACACTTTACTCTTAACGGCAAGAACGTAAACATCCCCTCGCTTCTCGTTAAGCCCGGCGACGTTATCGTTGTTAAGGAAAACAGCCGCAACAGCGTTAAGTTCAAGGAACTTGCTGAAGTTAAGAGACAGGAATCTCCCGTATGGCTCGAAGTTTCCGAGGACGGCTTCACTGCTAAGGTAACTGCTATGCCTAAGAGAGAGGACATCGAATTCCCGTTCGAGGAGCAGCTTATCGTCGAGCTTTATTCCAAGTAATACGATAGCGCGCCAAACGGCATTTAAACTATCGGCAACCTTACACGTAAACATTATAAAAAACAGATAAGGAGTGTTATTTGGAATGATAGAGATAGAGAAGCCCAATATAAAATCAGTAGATATTTCCGAAGACGGTAACTGCGGCGTATTTGTAGTTGAGCCCCTCGTAAGAGGCTACGGTCAGACTCTCGGTAACTCGCTTCGCCGCGTTCTCCTCAACTCGCTTCCCGGTTGTGCAGTAACTAACATCCGTATCAACGGTGTTCAGCATGAATTCTCGCACATCGAGGGCGTCAGAGAAGACGTTACGGAAATGGTACTCAATATCAAGGGAATCGTTGCAAAGCTTCATGGCGTACCTCATAAGAAGGCGATCCTTGACGTTACAGGCCCCGGTGAAGTAACCGCAGGCGACATCAAGACAGACTTCGACCTTGAGATCATCAATCCCGATCATCACCTTGCAACTCTTGAAGGCGACGTCAAGCTCTATATTGAGTTTGAATTCGGCAGAGGCAGAGGCTATGACGGAGCAGACGTCAATAAGCGTAACTACAGCGAGCTTGGCTACGATGCAATACTCGGAACCATTTTCACTGACTCAATATATACTCCCGTATATAACGTAAAGTACGAGGTTGAAAATACCCGCGTAGGTAATAATACCAACTTCGATAAGCTTACGATTGAAGTTAAGACCAACGGTACGATTTCCGCTAAGGAAGCAATTTCCCTTGGCGCAAAGTTTCTCACTGAACATCTCAATTTGTTCGTCGAGCTCAGCGACGAAGCAAAGAAGACCGAGGTCCTTGTTGAACGCGAAGAAACCAAGCGTGACAGGGTTCTTGAGATGCCCATTGAAGAACTTAGCATGTCCGTTCGTAGCTTTAACTGCCTCAAGAGAGCAGGTATTGATACGGTAGAGGACCTTATAAATAAAACAGAAGATGAGATGATCAAGGTTCGTAACCTCGGTAAGAAATCTCTCGAAGACGTTATCAACACTCTTCACAATCTCGGCCTCGAGCTCAGAAAAGAAGAAGACTGATAACACCACACTGAAAATAAAGCTAATCCTACAGAAGGAGGGAATTTATAATGCCCGGAACCAGAAAACTCGGCAGAACAAGCGCTCACAGAAAAGCAATGCTCAGAGGCCTTGTAACATATCTGCTGGAAGAGGGTAAGGTTGAGACCACCCTTACAAGAGCTAAAGAAGTTCGTTCTGTTGCTGAAAAGATGATCACTCTCGGCAAGAAGAACACTCTCGCAAGCTACCGTCAGGCACTTGCATATATAACAAAGGAAGATGTAGCTAAGAAGCTCTTCGTTGAAATCGCTCCCAAGTACGAGAACCGTAACGGCGGTTACACCCGCATTTACAAGCTCGGTCCCCGTAGAGGCGATGCAGCTGAGATGGCTATAATCACACTTGTTGAGGAAGACTGATTACAGTTTTAACAGGATCGGCGTACTTTGTGTATGCCGGTCCTCCTTTTTTACTTTTACGGTTGACAAAACGCCATCTTTGTGGTATAATATATATGGGGAAGTCTGCCCATTTGAAATACAGACCTCATTTCAGAACTAAAAAAGGAAGCCCAACATGAAACAGGAAGAACTTAACAGAAATATACGAACCGAACGCGCCTTCCGCAGAATCTCGTCCGGCCTTGTTTTCTTTGCCGTAGCAGTGCTCGGACTTATTATTCTCTCGGCATATCTGAAATTCAAGCCGCAGATCGGGGAGGAGATCACCGACGGCAAGCTCAAGCAGTTTATCAACAACTCATATACCAATAAAGCGATCATAAAGCTTGCGATCTTTTCGCTTGTGGCAGGTATACTCAACTTCCTGCCTGCACGCTTTGCATGCGTTTCCCTCTTTGCAAGCAGTGGACTTTTCGTGTACTTTATGCACGTCCACTCCTTCGAGATAATCAAAACTTATCCGAACGGATTCCTTGCGGTGTATGCGGTTTACTTCGCCGCTGCGCTTTGCTGTGCTTCTATGAGATACAACAACGCACGCAATTCGGGAAAAGCACCTTTGATTCCTGCACTTACCTTGCTTTCTGCATCAATTTCCTTTGGTATCGCGTACCTCTGCATCCGAATGGAGCGCTTGAAAACAGAATATTCGGATTATCTTAAGTACATGAATTACGTTGAGGACGCGGAAGAAAAGGATTTTGGCGACTTTAAAATGATTGTTGACCGCCTTGACGCAAACGCTCCGGGTGCGCTTGCCACCATGGCGATAATTATGATCTTCATCGGACTTATCACGATTGCTCTGTTTAAGTTCCCGAGGCTTTCGGTAATTGCTCCCGTCTTCGGATCTTATTTGATGCTTAAGACCACCACTCTCGGTGATATATATACGATGAAGCTTGCTCTCTTCTTTATGTCGGTTATGGCAGTTGCCGCGATCCTTGCAATTCCCACGTCTGACGGAAGTCTGCTTTACGAGCCCGATCCTGAGGAGCTTGACGAAAATGCTGACGAGGATGACGAGGACGACGAGGAATACGAGCAGATACGCGCGGAATTTGAAAAGAATGGATGCAATCTGGAGGAATACGGAGAATGAAAAAGATAATTTTAAAATATTTGCCGATTGCAATCGCTCTTTTGCTTGTCGTAGCGTGCTTCCTTACGCTGAGTATATATAAGGGAAGCTTTGCCGAGTACGCGGTTTTCTCTTATTCGAGTAATACGTACTCCTTCGATATGAACGTTTCATCATCCGGAAAGATCATTTCGCTTGAGGCACAAAACAGAAAATCGTACGAGATCAAGGAAAGCGTAAAAAAAGTAATGGGGATGGATATCGCCGATGCCGCCGCATTCCTCTACCAAACGCTGAATGATGAAATTGTTATGGTAACCGTAACGGGCGCAGAAAAGAACGAGCTTCCCTCAGAAAGGCTTTCGGAGCTTGCATATCGTGCGTCGGATTCCATTTCCGGCAACCACATAGTTGCATACGGTAATTACAACGAAACCGATATGAACCGCGTTAATACATTCGAGGTTTCTCTCGGAAGAATCGCCGTGGCTACCGATTTTGCGGAATACTGCACCCAAAATGTTGAAAACTGCTACGTCGATTCTTATTCCGTGTCCCCTGCAGACCTTGAAAGCCTTGCCTATTACGTTAACTATATGAGAGACGACATCCTTCCGGAGGAGCTGCGCGGTGGTATTCTTATCGACACGTCACACGTTGTCTTTAAATCCTCATATATTTCCGTTGACGACGCAAAGGATATTGTTTACGCGGAAAGCGAAAGCTGGTACGGTGATCATGTCAGCGACTTTGAGTATAAAGGTATTACTTTCAATAGCGGAAAGCTGAAATATAAATTCACGACATTTTATTACGGCTATGAATCATACGTTTACGTTGGTATGGTCGACGGTGACGTCTTCTTTGAAGACGAGGGCTGATCTTTCGCGACAAAGCTTAAACGATGAAAAAAATAAGAAGGAATGAGTTCGTATCGTGGCAGAAATTCGAGTTTGAGCATACCTTCATGTATCAAGGTATCTTGCTTCTGCTTTCAGGAGCAGCTTCAACAATGCTCTACGTGTTGCTCGTGATCATTCTCAGCCTGAATAAGGAAAGCATTCTGACCACTGTGATCCATAACGGTAATTTGCTTACAACCAAGCTGTCTCCGCTGTTCTTTTGGTCTGCGCTTGCCGCAGCGGCAACCGTTCTCGCCTTGATCGTGTTTTCAGATCTGCTTCGGTTCATATTCAAAAGAATCCTTGTTAAGAATGAATCAGAGGCTGAAGAGGGTAAAAAGCTCTCGTCAAAGCAGATAATACGCCACGTCCGCAGGACTATCACGCTTCAGTACGTTTTCTACTCTTCCGTATACCTCCTCTGGTTGTATGCGTCAGCCGTGTTCTCTTTCCTGTTTAAAAACGGAATGGTGCTTTATCCGCTTATATTCGTAATGCTTACCTTTTTGACCTTCTTCGGAAAGAAGCTTTTCTGCTTCCCGATCTACGTTTCCATGAAAAGGTCTGAGAACAAGGAAAAGGTGCGCAGAAGCGACGAGTATCTGCTCCTTAAAACAGACGAAGGCGGAACTCACGGGAATATAATCACAAAGCCTATCACCAAAGAAAGATCCCCCGTTATATGGTCTGTTGCGGAAAGCGCATTGAAAACCGTTCACGCAGCTCCCGTAGAGGTGAAGATCGTTATGGGCGAAAGAGTGGTGCTTTCACCGATTGCACCGAAAAAATTCAACGTAAGCATCGGAGTAAGTGCGCTTTCAACGCTTACCGAGGAGGAGCTGTACGCCGAGATCTGCTGTCAGGCAATGCGTCAAAAAAGTCCCTGCCTTGATTCGATCAACCGCTTTATGGCATTTAACCGATCAATTATCTTTTCAAGCTCATCATGGAACCCGCTTGAGAGAGTCTATACGCCGTTCAACGCGTATATTCTTGCGGAAATGTCATCTATGCCCGAGCTTATGAAGGCGGCGGATAGTAATTTTTTCTCCCTCTTTTCGGAAAGATACGGAGAGGACGTAGAGAAAAATGCTATTGTTGCCGAGATCAAGCAATGGGTATACAGAAATCACGAATTCGGATCTGATCGTGAATTTAACGAATCCATTTTCAAGGGAAAGCATCCCGTGTCCGATTACCATAAGCGGCTTATGCGCAGATATGCTACCTATCTTTCGCAAAACGCCGACCTTATCTGCGACCGCCTTTCAAAAATCGGTGAAGATCCGCCGTCCGTATTCCCTTACGATCCGCAAAGGCTTGCGCTTGCGATAAGGAACGGTAACGTTGATCTTAGGAAGCGTCCGAAGGGCGCGTATAACGAGGAGGTCAAGCATTTCTCGGGCGATTTTGATACCGCCTTCGCTCTTTGCGTAAGAGGAAATTACCGTAACGTGAGAAGAGCTGTTTACCTTGAGCCGAATTTGCGGATACGCTCCTTTGAGGGCGAGCGCATAAACGGCGCATTCAAATCGGACGGTGAGATACTTTCGGTCGCAAACGATTATCTTACTCTGAAAATGCCGTCTGCCGCGCTAAGCCTTATTTCCGAGCTCGATAACGGTGGTACGGTGCAGGCAAGATTTATTGAGGGTGTGGCAAGGCTCTGTCTCCATGAGAAGCGCGGAATCGAGCTTATTCTCTCCGCTTGCGAGGAAAAGCCCGCTCTTGCATACAGCGTTTATTCAACCCTGCTTGACCGTTTTACTCTTATCCTTTCCGACGAAGAGCTGAGGTCAGCTCGCGCTACGGTGAAGACGTGCGTTATAAAATGCGGCGCCGAAAGAATTCGCGGCGACAGGATCTGGAGCGAAGACGATATAAAGGGCGAGGCGCGTCTCTCATCCCGTTGTACCCCCTCTCGACTTTCTGATAAGGAAAGGGAAGAGCTGTCCGAGGATCTTCTGCGGCTCTGTCAGGACCGTCTTGAATGGGTGGCGGTAATAAATTATACGGAAAACGACAGATCGAGCGAGCTTGTCGTCGTTCGTACGTCAAAGCTTACCTCAGGCTCATACACTAATTCGTACGTTGATGGCGTCTATCTTGACAGCATCGACATTCTTCCCTCTAACGTAAGAATGCTGAACAGCATGGCAAAATATTCCGGAAGGAATGTTGTTATTGACGTTTATCCGGATGCGCCGATGGAGGCGTTTGAACGTATCAAGGGCGCGGTGATCTTCCATAAGGGCAAGATAGCCGCAAGACGGTTCCTTTCCCGCGAGGCGAAAAGCTATGAATCGGACGTCGAGGTCTTCGACGGAATCGATACCGATGAATCCGATGAGGAATAATCGGTATATAAAGAATGTAACAGTTCTGTTTTAATCATAATAAATAAAAAAGGAGTTTATACCATGAACATTTGGCACGACATGTCTCCCGAATTTATCAAACCCGACAATTTTTCCGCTGTAATCGAAATCCCGAAGGGAAGCAAGAACAAGTATGAGCTTGACAAGGATACGGGTCTTCTCCGCCTTGACCGAGTTCTCTATACCTCAACACATTATCCCGCAAACTACGGCTTCATTCCGCGCACCTACGCCGATGACGGCGACCCACTGGACGTTCTCGTTATCTGCGCAGAGCCGATAAGCCCGCTCACTCTCGTTCAGGTGTATCCCATCGGTGTTATGAGAATGCTTGACGGCGGCAGAATGGATGATAAGATCATTGCTGTCCCCTTCCTCGACCCCAACTACAACACCATAAAGCACATCGACGATCTTCCCCCCCACATCTTCGATGAAATGCTCCACTTCTTCAAGGTCTACAAGCAGCTTGAAAGAAAAGAGACCGATATAAGAAATCTTTACGGCCCCGATAAGGCAATCGCAATCATTCAGGAAACGATCGACGCGTATAACGAAAAATACGGTCAGACAAAGTAATCATATATAATAAAAAAGGAACAGTAAATGTTTATAGATAAAGTACAGATTTATATTAAAGCGGGAAACGGCGGTAACGGCGCAGTTTCCTTCAGACGTGAAAAATACGTCTCCCACGGCGGCCCCGACGGCGGAGACGGCGGACGCGGCGGCAACGTCGTTTTCCGTATCGACGAGGGCACGAACACCCTCCTTGCCTTCCGCTACAGACGTAAATTCATCGCGGGCGACGGCGGAAACGGTAAGGGCGCAAAGTTCCACGGCGCGGACGGCACAGACGTTGTTATCGACGTTCCGCCCGGAACAGTTATCCGTGACGCAAGCACGGGTAAAATTATCAAGGATATGTCCGACTGCGAGCCGTTCATCTGCCTTAAGGGCGGCAGAGGCGGATGGGGTAACCGCCATTTCGCAACCCCCACGCGTCAGGTACCGATGTTCGCCAAGAGCGGCGGCAAGGGCGTTGAAATGGAGGTCGTTTTAGAGCTTAAGATGCTCGCGGACGTTGGACTTCTAGGCTTCCCGAACGTTGGTAAATCGTCTCTCCTCGCAGACATCAGCGCCGCAAAGCCTAAGGTCGCAAATTACCATTTTACAACTCTTTCCCCCAATCTCGGAGTTGTTGTTACCGGTCCCGAGACGGGATTTGTTGTTGCCGATATCCCCGGTCTTATCGAGGGTGCTTCCGACGGCGCAGGTCTCGGATTCCAATTCCTCAGACACGTTGACCGCTGCAGACTTCTTTTGCACGTTGTCGATATCTCCGGCTCGGAGGGCAGAAATCCTGTTGACGATATAAAGCAGATAAACGATGAGCTGAAAAAATATTCGGAAAGACTTGCCTCGCGTCCGCAGATAATCGTTGCGAATAAGTGCGATATGCTCACCGAGGATTCGGATCTGACCGAATTTGAGGATTTTATCGATGAAAACGGCTGGGAGTTATTCTACATCTCTGCCGCAACCGGAGAAAACCTTGACGATCTCGTCCACGCGGTAACCGAAAGACTTCGTCTCCTTCCGCCTCTCGAAATCTTTGAGAGTGAGGTTGCCGAGGAGGATCTCTCCATTAAGATCGCCGACGAGAGAGAAACCAAGATCACCCGCGCCGATGACGGAAGCACCTTCATCGTTGAGGGCGAATGGCTTTACAACCTTATGGGTCAGGTCAATATCGACGACTACGAATCCCTCAACTTCATGCAGAAGGTTCTCGTGAATGCGGGCGTTATCCGCGCGCTTGAGGAAAAAGGCTGTAAGGACGGCGATACCGTTTCCATTTACGGCTTTGAATTTGAATTTGTTAAGTAATCACTAAAGGAGTGCCTATGAATACCGTCCCGCTCGCAGAACGAATACGCCCCAAGACCTATGATGATATCGTAGGTCAGGAGAGGCTTTTCGGCAAAAACGGAATAATCAGACGAATGACCGAGTCGGGCAGGATCGGAAACATGATCTTCTACGGCCCTCCCGGTACGGGTAAAACGACAGCCGCAAACGTCATCGCCAACGAATCAGGCATGACTATGCGCTATATCAACGCTACCTCCGCAAGCACGCAGGACGTCCGTGAGGCGATATCTGCGGCGGACGGGCTTTTCGGTGCGGCGGGCGTGCTTCTCTATATCGACGAGATACAGTACTTCAACCGCCGTCAGCAGCAGACGATATTGCAGTATATCGAGGACGGCAGAGTAACTCTCATCGCATCAACCACCGAGAATCCGCATATGTATATCTATAATGCGGTCATTTCCCGTTCCGCGCTCTTTGAATTCAAGCAGGTAACGCCCGACGAGATGATACCACGCCTTCGTTACGCTCTTTCCGTGATGAACGAGGAAGGCGAAAAAGGAAGCGTTACCGTCTCCGACGAGCTGCTTAAAAAGCTTGCCGTTGCTTGCTCGGGTGACGTCCGCAGAGGTATAACCGCGATAGAAAACGCTTATTTTGCCGCAATCGACGGCGAGATAACCGAGGAAGTGCTTTCTTTGCTTATTCCCGATATATCGAATTACAACGACGATACACATTTCGACCTTCTTTCGGGACTTCAGAAATCGATCCGCGGAAGCGATCCCGACGCCGCCGTATACTACCTTGCGCGCATTCTCGACAGTGGCGATATTCTATCCGCGATCCGCAGACTTCTCGTCATATGCTCCGAGGACATCGGACTTGCATACCCGATGGCGGCTCCGATCGTCTATTCGCTCTGCCATTCCGCAACCGAGCTCGGTCTTCCCGAGGCGCGAATCCCGCTTGCGGAGGCGGCTGTGCTTCTTGCAACCTCCCCGAAATCAAATTCCGCATATCTTGCGCTCGACGCCGCAATGCAGGACATCAAGGACGGCCACGTCTATCCGCCACCGAAGCATATCCAAAGCCCGCTTTACGACGGCTATAAGTATCCGCACGATTACGAAAACCATTACGTCGAGCAGCAGTACCTCCCCGACAGACTTAAGAACAAGAAATACTACACCTACGGCGACAATAAGCACGAGCAGGCGGCTAAGGCGTATTTTGATTCAATAAAATTACATAAAAAGTAAGCCTTGTTTATATCTTATATGATTTCTTTTTGAAAATATCTGAATATTTTTAAAAAACTGTTGACAAAGACGAAAAAATATGGTATAATATAAGTGTAAAGATTAAGAATTATTTAACTTGATTTATATTTATAACGTTTTTGGAGCTTTTGAAAGGAGCAGGGCTGTGAAAAGAATAGCTGCGCTTTTGTCGGTGGTGATCCCGCTTATTGCGGTGATCGTAATAGCGGTGACCGTTTATGCGGTTTATCCGTCACTCTCGCGAACAGATCTATATAATCTGGCTATCTCGCTTCTCGTTATCCTTATTTCGGGCGTTGCCGTGTTTTCGGTGCTGTCGCTGAAAAAGGACGTCAAGGAGCAGTAAATAAAGCTTTCCGCAGGTTTTACCTGCGGAATTTTTTTGCAAAAAATCAAAAATTACCTTTTCCTTAATAAAAGCATAATATGTTGCGTGTATAATATAGTCAACGAAGGAGGTACTGTTATGGCAGAAATACTTATAGTTGAAGACGAGCAGCCCATAAATGACCTTGTGAAAAAAAGCCTTACGAGAATAGGACACTCCTGCACTCAGGCATTTGACGGTGCCGAGGCATCCGAAATATTTGACGAAGGAAAATTCGACCTGATCATTCTCGATATCATGCTTCCCGAAAAGGACGGCTTTGAGTTTGCCGCTGAGGTTGAAAATACTCCGATCATCTTCCTCACTGCTAAATCCGGTCTTGCCGATAAGGTTCGCGGCCTTAAGCTCGCGGACGATTACATCGTAAAGCCGTTTGAAATACTTGAGCTTATCGCAAGAGTTGAGGCAGTTTTGCGCCGAGTTAAGAAGAATACCTCATCGATTGCCTTTGATAACGTTAGAATTGATTTCTCTGCAAGGCGCGCCTACCTTGATAATGAAGAAGTAATGCTCTCGCCGAAGGAATTCGAGTTGCTTGAGATACTCATTATAAACCGAAACCTCGCCCTCTCCCGAGATAAACTGATCACACACGTCTGGGGATTCGATTTTGAGGGCGACGAAAGAACGGTGGACGTTCATATAAGAAACCTGCGCAAAAAGTTGAATATTGACGGACGCATAAAAACCGTTTTCAAAACAGGCTACCGCTTCGAATTGGATCATGCGGAAGTGATAAAATGAACGGCGATCATTTCAGCTTCTGGCAAAAGGCATATCTCGTGACCCTCATTCTCTTCCTTGCCGTTCTCGGAATCTGCGTTTTCGCCATTGCAGATTATTCTTATGGCGAAACGGTTGAAGGCACAGAAAAAAACTGCATCACCGAGGCGGCGTACATCAAAAAAACTCTCGAGCTTGAGTTTGAGGGAATCTCTGACAGCGAGATTCCAACCGTCTGCCGTCAGTACGTTGAGCTTTATTCCGAAAGCCATGGCGCCGAGCTTTCCGTTATGCTTGACGGCACTTACGTTGCCGAACGCTTCCCGAGGCTCGTTAACCTACCGCAGGAAAACGTTCCAAAGCATCTTAATATCGCCGGGAAACGCCATATAGTGATAGTCCATTCCCTGCAAAACGGCAGAATTACTCTCGTCTACGGAAAGGATATCTCCGAGCTTGACGGCAATTTCTTTGATATGACCGTAAGCTTTATTGCAATATACGTCGGCGTTTCGGTCTTCCTCGCCGTGATGCTTTATCTGATGCTCAAAAGAATCTCCTTACCCCTCGAAAAGCTCCGTCTGGTTACGGTTGATATCTCTGAGGGCAAGTATTCCTCGCGCGCAAGTGAGAAGGGAAACGATGAATTTTCTGCACTTGGAAAAAGCTTTAATTTAATGCTGGACACAATAAATTCCCAAATAGATGAGCTTACGGCGGCAAACGAGCAAAAGCAGATGCTTATAGATAACCTCGCTCACGAGCTCCGTACCCCGCTGACCTCCATCCGAGGCTATGCCGAATATATGACAATGGCTCCCCTCTCCGAGGACGAACAGCAGGAGTCGGCGGAATATATTATCTCACAGACCGAGCGTCTGCTTTCGATCTCCGAAACCTTCCTCGATATCGCCGTTATCCGCAATACAAGCATAAAAAAGGAACGCCTCCGCGTCTCTGACGTTATCTCGCAGGTTGAAGGCACCGTTAAGACAGATGCCGTACGAAAGGGTGTTACCTTCACCGCAACGTCCGACGTCGATAACGCGTATATCGAAGCGGAAGCCGTCCTTCTCGATATTCTCCTCTGTAACCTCTGCTTCAATGCTATCAAAGCGTGCGACAATGGCGGCAGCGTCGAGCTTTCGTTTAAAATAAAGGCGGGAAAGCAGGTATTTACCGTCAAGGACAACGGAAAGGGCATGACCGACGATCAGCTCGCCCACGTTTGTGAACCGTTCTACAGAACGGACAAATCACGAAATCGCAAAAACGGTGGAACCGGCCTCGGGCTCGCACTCTGTAAGCAGATCGCCGATGCGCACGGCGCAACGCTTGCGTTTGAATCCGAGCCGAATATCGGAACGACAGTAACCGTGATGCTTTAACTTGCACACCGAAAGGAGATTCGACGTGAACCGAAATACCAAATTCATTCTTACAACAGTGCTTATCATTACTTTGCTTGCGGCTCTCTTCTCGGCAGCCATGATCTACATTATGACCTTCCCAAAAGCCGTAAACACCCCACCACCCGTCACGGAGACAGCCTTCCTTGACGAAAAAATCTGAACGAAGGAGAAAGAACAATGAAAAGATTAACTAAGGTGCTCGCCATCACCTCAACCATCATCCTCGTCTTTGCGGTCGTCCTCGGCAGTACAATGTTCACTCTTATCTATAGAAACGCAGGGCCGATCGAAAGCACCGCCCCCACCGTCTCCTCGGACAACGCTTTCACAACCGAAACCCGCTCCCCGGAAAGCGATACCCTCCCGAATCAGCAGGAAACAACGTCCGTTCCGGGGACTACAAGCGCACCGATGACGACGGGAACGCCCACAACGGAAGCACCGCCTGAAACCACAGCTCACGAGCACAGCTTTGGGGAGTGGACAGTAGGCGAGACTCCAACGTGTCGTCATGAAGGTGACCAATACCATTCGTGTACTAAATGCGGATACAGAGAACATGAAATTATCCCTATCGTAGATCACGAGTATGTGAATCATTTCTGCAAATACTGCTCAAAGCTTGAAAGAAACGTTGAGCTTACTCCGTCTGAGGGCTTTGAATTTACCCTCAGCGCAGATAAAACGTACTATATCCTCTCAGGTAAGGGAACATTTACCGATAGAAAGGTTATAATTCCTTCAACGCACAACGGACTCCCCGTCGCGGAAATAGGTAAAAGCGCACTTGCGGGAACGTACTACACGGGGATATATATTCCCGGAAGCGTTAAGGTTATCGGTGAGAAAGCGTTTTATACCGGATCAAGTCTTAATTCGTCCGCTGGAACCGGTGAGCTTGTTATTGATGAGGGAGTGATCACCATCTCAAAAAACGCATTTGACGGACAGATATTCATTGGTAAAATTTTATTTCCTCAAAGCCTTGAATATATCGGGGATTTTGCATTTTATAACTGTAGCTCTGTGAAGACGATCGAATTTCCTGATAGTATGACTGACATCGGAAATGCGGCATTTCGCTATTGTCAATCGCTCAAATCTGTGAAATTTCCCAGCGGAATTTCCGAAATAAAAACCGAAGTGTTTTATGGCTGTGATTTGCTTGAATCGGTATACATCCCTGAATCGGTTACAAAAATAGGGGGAGGAGCATTTTATTACTGCGAATCCCTTGTCGATATAAGATTTTCGGAAAATTTGAATGAGATAGGCAGCAGCGCGTTTTCGCAATGCGTAAGTCTTGAAAAAATTATTCTTCCCAAAAGCTTGAAGATACTTGGTACGGGTGCGTTTTATAGTTGCGATAAGATAAAGTATATAAGCGCTCCCGGAATAGAGGTAGTTAAAAAATATGCCTTTGGAAGCTGCCGTTCTCTTGAGGTAGTCGATCTTGCACCGAGCTTGAGAGAGTTTGTCTACGACTATCAGTCGCACGTTAACACCACGTGCTTTACCGCAATAAACATAGGAAACGGAAAATATTATAAATCGGTTGAAGGAATCGTATTTACGGCTGACGGTAAGAAGCTTGTAGCGTATCCCGAAGGCAAGCCCGAAACCGAATATACCGTTCCGGATGGCGTTGTCGAGATAGGGGATTATGTTTTCAAAACAACAACACATCTGAAAAAGCTCGTTATTCCCGGTAGTGTTAAGAAGATAGGCTCCTACGTGCTGATGGAGAATGCACTCACCGAGCTCATCTTTTCAGAGCCCGGGCTTGAGTCGATAGGTGAATATTCATTCCAAAGTATGGATATAAAGGAACTCAATTTGCCAAACACCCTAAAGACTATAGGCTATAGATCCTTCATGTGGTGCAAGAACCTTGAAAGGCTCGAGATACCGGACAGCGTTACTTATGTTGGAAGCGATGCTTTTGAGTTTTGCGATGCTCTGAGTTATGTAAAGTTTTCAGCGAATCAGAGCCGTGTAGGCGGTATGAGGGACTGCCGAAATCTTAGGGTGGTCGTTATTCCGAATGGCATTAAGACGATAAGCTGGGAGGCCTTTAAGGGCTGTTATAATCTGACGAGCATAAGTATTCCCGATTCCGTAACATACATCGGAATGAGCGCATTTGAGGGATGCACAAAGGCATTTATAAATGTGCCGCCGGTTCTTACTTACGTAGGTGAAAAGGCGTTTTACGGATGCTACCAGATCACCGAGGTTAATTCCGTCGGCAAAGATCTCGCTATAGGAGATAATGCCTTTTACGGTTGCAGCAAGCTGAAGAAGGTTAATGTTACGGGTGTGAAATCTATCGGAGACTATGCGTTCTACAAATGTAGTGCGCTTGAAAGCTTTAGTGCTTCCGGAAGCTCGTTTGCAATAGGTGAGCACGCATTTAACACCTGTACGAGCCTTGCGAGCGTGAAGCTGACGAACGTAACGAGCATAGGAAGTAAGTGCTTCTGGAGAAACACAAAGCTTAAATCCATAGAGTTTCCCAAATCGCTTACATTTATCGGCGAGAGCGCATTCGAAAATTGCGGGTCGTTGACTTACGTAAGCGCCCCGGGCGTAAAGGAAATAGGCGCGTCTGCCTTTTTAGGCACTGCCTTGAATAAGATAGACCTGACAGACACCCTTACGGTCATTGGTGACAGTGCGTTCAAAGGATGTGCGGCTCTAACTTATATAAATGCACAAGGTGTACAGAAGGTCGGTACCGAGGCCTTCCATAACTGCAAAGCACTTGAAAAGTTAGTCCTTTCAAGCTCTGTGGAATCGATCAGCGGAGATATGTTTGCAGGCTGTGAATCAATTGAATCGATTGATATAGGAGACCACAATAGCTATAAAGTGGTGGATGGTGTTATTTATTCATCGGACGGAAAGCAATTAGTATATTATCCGAGCGGAAAGGATGAAAAGGAATATACTGTTCTTAACGGTGTTGAAACTATCGGGACCTATGCCTTTAACAACTCTGTGCTTGAGTCTATCCTTCTTCCTGAAGGGCTGAAGATTATATCAAAGTATGCGTTTGACGGATGCAGGAGTCTTCAGGAAATAACCCTCCCGGATTCCGTAACCGCTCTTTACGAAGGAGCGTTTCAATATTGTTCATCTCTGAAAAAAGTTCCTGAATTTCCGGAGAGCTTGAAATATATAACTAAAAACGCTTTTAAGGGCTGTACATCAATTAAGGAGCTGGTCGTTCCCGATCATATAGAAGTGATTGCTGACGGAGCTTTTTGGAATACAGGGCTTGAGAAGATAACTTTTCTTGGAGAAACTACTTTGTATGTGAATGTATTTTACGGATGCTCATCAGTAGAGGTCCTTGAAATATTGGGGAAGGATACTTGTGTAACCACTTCGATGCTCGTTCATTTGGAAAATCTGAAAACGGTCATAGTTTCGGATGATAATAATTACTATAAGGTAGTAGATAATATCCTTTTTTCCAAGAGCGGCCAAACTCTCTATCTCTATCCGAGAGGAAAGCAGGAAACCTCTTACACGATTCCCGACGGTGTAAAAACTATTTATAAGGGGGCTTTTACGTTTAATACAACGCTGGAGGAGATAGTTCTGCCGAATAACAGCTGTACCTTGGAAGAGCATTCTATGAGAGGCTGTAAGAATTTGAAAAATATAGTATATCAAGGAACGCGTACCGAATGGAAAAACCTGAAAAACATTCGCGATGACTGGAATTGGCAATGCGGTGAGATCAAAATCATCTGCACCGACGGCACGGTAACCGTCCCCGCAAACAAGCAGTAAAATAATTTGCCCCGAGCTCTGCTCGGGGCGATCCTTTTTTCGCAATATTCGCTTTTCTATTGACAATTCGGGTAAAATGTGATATAATTATATAGATGATTTTCGTTGTGCGGACACTCCGCAAATATATTAGAAAAGGACATTAAATTATGAAGATAACAAGCGTTGATCCGAAAAAAATAAAGCTTGTTGCGTTCGACCTTGACGGCACTCTTACACAGCACAAGTCAAAGCTCGGCGAGAACTCAAAAAATATGCTCGATGCGCTTTCCGAAAGGTACAAGCTCCTTATGGTCGGAGCGGGTGCTTGCCGTCGAATTTTCAATCAGATGGACGGCTACCCGATCGACATTATCGGTAACTACGGCCTCCAGTACGCCGAATACAACAAGGAAACCGGCGACATCGACATCGTTGCCGAGCACGTCCTCCCCTGCGACCGCGAAAGCGTTACCGAGAGAGTTGAGGGCATCCGCCAAAAGCACGGCTTTACCGAATACTATGGCGATACGGTTGAATTCCACGCGTCGGGTGCGGTAACGATCCCGATAATCGGCACAAAGGCACCCATCGACGAGAAGCTTTCCTTTGACCCCGACCGCTCGAAGCGCCGCAAGATCTACGCTGAGGTCTGCGACATCTTCTCCGAATACACCGTTTTCGTTGGCGGCTCGTCCTCCTTCGACATGGTACCCGCGCCCTACGATAAGTACTATGCGCTTGACAATTACTGCAAGGAGCACGGACTCTCCCACGAAAACGTTGTTTACTGCGGTGACGACTACGGAAGCGGTGGCAACGACGAGGCAGTTTTTAAGTCGGATTTCCCGTTCGTCTGCGTTGACGATTTTGAAAAGGTGCACGAGGCACTCGCATTTTTGCTCAAATAACCGATATAAAGAAAGGAATTAAGATCATGGCAGAAGAAGTAAAGAAGGAAGTTTACGTCGAGCTCGACAACAATATGAAGATAGAAACGAACATCAACAAGCCCGACGTTGTGTTTTATGATGTAAGAAAGGCTCCGTTTGAGATCTACGGCGCGTATGAGCCGACCACCGAGCCCTATTTCCACCGCCTCCCTACAGAGGTGGGCAAGGCGACGAGCGCGAAGGTCTCGGGACTTGAAAAGGAGAGCAGCGGTACTCGCGTGCGCTTCTCCACCGACTCCGGCTACATTGCTATTAAGGTTGAATTCGTTAAGGCAGGCAAGAATTCGCACATTCCGCTTGCTGAGAGCGCGGGCTTTGACCTCTACACCGATACCGAATACGATTCAAAGTACACCGTGGCGTTTCTGCCACCCTTTGCAGATATAACGGGCGGAGATCTTATCTACGAAAGTGTTATCGATCTCAAGGGCGAGAGACGTCAGCGCTATTTCACGATCAATTTCCCGATCCATTCGGTGGTGAAGAATCTTTACGTCGGTATCCAGAAGGATGCGACGCTTGGTAAGGGTATGCCCTACATGCATAAAGAGCCCATCGTTATTTACGGCTCATCCATCGTTCACGGTACCGCCGCAAGCCGCCCCGGACTTACGTATACCAACATGCTTTGCCGCAAGCTCAACGCTGACGTTCAGAACTACGGCTTTTCGGGCAACGCAAAGGCAGAGGATGCGATAATCAACTATCTCCGCACGCTTCCCATGTCCGTTTTCGTTCTCGACTACGATCACAACGCTCCGAACGCGGAATACCTCAGAAACACGCATCTCCGCGCATATCAGCGTTTCCGTGAGGTTCGCCCCGACGTTCCCGTTGTCATTATCTCAAGCCCGAACGTTATCTACAACAAGTCCTGGTCGAAGAAAGCGTCCGCAGATAGAAGAAGCGTTGTTATGGACACCCTTAAATATGCCTACGAGAGAGGCGACAAGAAGGTTTATTACATCGACGGCGAGACCTTCTTTATGGGTCACGAGGAGAACGATTGCACGATGGATACCGTCCATCCCAACGATATGGGCTTCTCCAAGATGGCTGACAGCATCGCGGCTATAATCAAGGTCGCTCTTTCGGATATCGAGAATTTATAAGCCTATGATACCCTCAGAGCTTACCACGCAGGCGCTTGCCTATCTCGGCGATTGCGTTTACGAGCTTTGCGTCAGGACATACCTCGTAAAGCTGGGAAAGTCCCGCTCCGCCGATCTCAACCGCTCCGCGCTCGCCTTCGTTACCGCGCCGAAGCAGGCGATAGCAATGGAGAAGATCCGCTCCCTCCTTACAGAAGAGGAGGAGAACGTTTGCAGGCGAGGAAGGAATCTTACCCACAACAACATTCCGAAAAACGCAACGATCGGCGAATACCGACATGCAACCGAGCTTGAATGCCTCTTCGGCTACCTCCACGCGTGCGGCAGAGCTGACCGTATCGAGGAGCTGTTTTCCGTGATCGTTGCTGATGAGTAGTGAAGTGCCGCATCACCAATGAAATAATTCTGCATCAATAAATACGCGCCCCATCCGCCTCCTTCGCAAAGCGAAGGAGGTCGCAGTCCAAAGGACTGCGAGGCTTCCGCAAGCGGAAGCCCGGATGGGGCGCGGAAGGAACGAGCGTTACAGCTCTTCCTTCAGTGTAGCAAGCATAACTGCCTTTATAGTGTGCATTCTGTTTTCGGCCTCGGGAAAAACAATGGAGCGGTCGGATTCAAATACCTCGTCCGTTACCTCCATACAGTCAATACCGAATTTTTCGTGAATTTCCTTGCCGATACCCGTCCCCAGATCGTGGAATGCGGGCAGACAGTGCATGAATACGCAATCCTTTCCTGCCGCATCCATAAGCTCGGCGGTGACTCGATACGGAGAAAGATCCTTTATCCTCTTTTCCCAAACGTCAGGGCTTTCTCCCATAGATACCCAAACGTCGGTGTAAATTACGTCTGCACCCTTTACCGCATCCATAGGGCTTTCGATAAAGGAGAGCGTTGCACCTGTCTCGCTTGCGATCTTCTGACATTCCGCAATAAGCTCCTCGCTCGGGAAATATTCCCTCGGCGCACAAGCGGTGAAATTCATGCCCATTTTTGCGCATCCGACCATAAGGGAATTGCCCATGTTGTAGCGCGCGTCGCCCGTGTAAACGAAATTTATGCCCTTAAGGCGACCGAATCTTTCCTTTATAGTAAGAAAATCGGCAAGTATCTGCGTCGGGTGAAATTCGTTTGTAAGACCGTTCCAGACGGGGACGGACGAGTATTTTGCCAGCTCCTCAACGATCTCCTGACCGTATCCGCGGTACTCGATGCCGTCGTATATCGAGGAAAGCACTCTCGCCGTGTCTGCAATGCTTTCCTTTTTGCCTATTTGTGAGCCCGTCGGATCAAGATAAGTAACTCCCATGCCGAGATCGTGCGCTGCAACCTCAAAACTGCAGCGCGTGCGTGTGCTTGTCTTTTCAAATATGAGAGCTATGTTCTTGCCCTCGCAGTATTTGTGTGCAATACCAACCTTTTTCTTTACCTTGAGGCTAGCCGCGAGAGATATGAGGTATTCTATCTCCTCGGAGCTAAAGTCCAAAAGCTTTAAAAAATCCCTACCCTTGAGATCCATAATAGTCTCCTTTCCGTGCCGTTTATTTGCCCAAAAATTCCGAAATTCTGCTAAGCTGTACGCTTACCGATTCAGGTCCCGTGCTTCCGTAAGAGATCCTTCTCTTTACACATTCCGCCATAGAGATGGCCTCGTATACGTCAAAGTCGAAGCGTGCGTCCTCTGACTTGAATTCCTCAAGCGTCAGCTGCTCAAGAGTTTTTCCCTCTGCGATGCATTTTCCGACAAGTCCGCCGACAAGCTTGTATGCCGTGCGGAAGGGAACGCCCTTCTTCGTTAAGTAATCCGCAAGGTCGGTGGCGTTGATAAAGCCGCGGCTTGCCGCCTCTGCCATTACGTTCTTTTTAACCTTCATTGTTGCAACCATCGGCGCGAATATTTCAAGGCATTTCTTTACCGTGTCAAGGCTGTCGAACATGGCCTCCTTGTCCTCCTGCATATCCTTGTTGTATGCAAGCGGAAGCCCCTTTAATGTGGTAAGAAGTGCAATAAGATCGCCGTAAACTCTGCCGGTCTTGCCTCTTACGAGCTCTGCCATGTCAGAGTTTTTCTTTTGCGGCATTATGCTCGATCCGGTAGTGTAAGCATCGTCAAGCTCAACGAAGCGGAATTCCCAGCTCGACCAGAGGATTATCTCCTCCGAAAGACGGGAAAGATGCATCATCAGTATCGAAAACGCGCTCATAAGCTCAAGGCAAAAATCTCTGTCAGAAACGCCGTCTATCGAATTCTCTACAACGCCGTCAAAGCCGAGGGCGGATGCCGTCATGTGGCGGTCTATCGGATACGTGGTTCCCGCAAGCGCACATGAGCCGAGAGGAGAATAGTTCATTCTCTTTGCCGCGTCCTCTATCCTTCCGCAATCGCGTATGAGCATAAAGGCGTACGCGAGGAGCTGATGTGCGAAAACTATCGGCTGAGCCCTCTGCAGATGCGTGTAGCCGGGCATTATCGCGTCTGTGTTTTCGGATGCCGTTTTGTGAATCGCGGCAATAAGCTCCTTTATGAGTGAGACTACCTCATTTGCTTCGTTGCGCAGATAAAGTCTGATATCAAGTGCTACCTGATCGTTTCTGCTCCTTGCAGTGTGGAGCATTTTACCCTCGTCGCCGATCCTTTTTGTAAGCTCCGCCTCAATAAACATATGCACGTCCTCACAGGCAGGATCGGCACAAAGCCTTCCGCAGTTTATGTCGTCAAGTATTGTGCAAAGTCCCTCGCAAATATGCTCTGCCGCGCTTTTCGGAATTATTCCGCAGGCGCCGAGCATTGTTGCGTGCGCTATCGATCCCTCTATATCGTTTTTATACATTCGAAAATCGAAGCCTATAGACGAGTTGAAATCGTCCGCAAGAACGTCGCTTTCCTTCGTGAAGCGCCCTGCCCACATCTTTGTTGCCATTATTCTGATTCTCCTGTTTTTGAAAATAAAAATATGCATAATTATACCACATTTTTTGTATAATGTCAAGTATATATGCAGAAATAATGTAAAAATATTCAGGAATTCCTGTATTTATCAAGCAAACGGAGCATTAATGCACCTATAAGCGCACCTGTCGAATTTAATATGAGATCGTCAACGTCAAACGCTCCGCACATATAATAAAACTGTGAAAGCTCGACGAACAGTGAAAGCCCCACACCCGTGAAAAAGGCTTGCATAAATTTCCTTTTACCGGGATATGCTATCGGCGAAAGAAGTGACGGCGGAACCATGAGACCTATGTTTCCGAGAATATTTGTGAATATTGCGGAAAAGGGAAGACCAAAAAAGAGGGATATCGACTTAAACGGAACGAGATTTACTTTATGTATAAAGTAGTACTTAAGTCTCCTTGCGTCAGCCTCAAAAACCGTGTACTCAAAAAAATCGCTTCGTCCGTATATAGCCGCGCGCAGAAAAAATTCGATGGACAGCCAGAAAAACACGCGGCAGAGTATCAGATCAAGTCTTTTATTTTTTAAGAGCCGTGCTGCGACCACAGCCGATGCGGATGATGCGACAAGCAGAAGAAAATCGGTGCTTTTATAGCCTGCTATGCGTGACAGGTAAGTGATTATGAGTATTGCGGAAAAGGCGAGTAGCGCACAACCCGTAATTATTTGGAATTTGCGTTTGTTGATTTCATTTATCATAGAAGCCTCCGTATATTCGGATATAATATTATACCACTCAAATGCTGATTTGTCAATAGAGAACGTCACGGTGAGTTCGGCTTGCGGAAATACTGTTTACAAAAAGTATAAAAATAATACGAATGTTTCTAATAATAGTTTGGTATACTATATTTGGTGGTGTTAAAAACACTTAAAATCAGTTAAGAAATCGAAAAAAGAGGTGTTATATATGACAAGAACAAGGCTTTCCGAAAGACAGCTTCCGAGATATTCGAGAGGCGAAGAAATAATGAATATGGTAACGCACATCGTCGGAGGAGGCATGGGAGTTATTGCCCTCGTTCTCGGAACTGTGAAGGCGGCGTTGTCTGGAGATGGATATGCTGTTGCGGGTGCTCTTGTGTTCGGATTTTCTTTGATAATCCTGTATACGATGTCAAGCATATATCACGGTCTTAGTGTTAACGTGCCGACTGCAAAAAAGGTATTTCAGATACTTGATCATTGTACCATCTTCGTTCTTATAGCCGGAACGTATACTCCGATAACGATATGTAACATCCGAGAGTATAATCCCGTTATCGGATGGACGGTATTCGGTACGGTTTGGGTGGCGGCGGCTGTCGGGATCATACTTAATTCGATCGACATAAAAAAATACAGTAAATTTTCGATGATCTGCTATCTTACCATGGGCTGGTGTATTGTTTTTACCGGAGATACTATGCAAAAAAGTGTTGGCACCGAGGGAAGCGTGCTTGTGCTTATAGGAGGTATTATGTACAGTATCGGAGCAATATTCTACGGATTTACAAAAAAACGCCGCTATATGCATTCGGTGTTCCACATCTTCACCTGCATCGGAAGCGCACTTCACATCGCCGCTGTGCTTATTTACGTTCTGTAGACTTTTATAAATAGATGTTGCCGATCCGGAATATATTACCGGGTCGGCTTTTTAAATGTTTCCCAATTGGTGATATGTTGTTAAAAAATGTTTCCAAATTATAAATTATCAAAAAATCTATTGTTAAACATAGGATTTAGTAGTATAATATTATTAGTAAAAATGGACTATGTATCGAAAAATTGTAAATAAAAGATTAAAAGCATCCAAAATTGTCGAATGGAGGGGTTTTATGGAACGAGCCACCGATAAAAGCGTTCAGATAAGAGACGATCTGCCTGCGTATTTCTTCCATCAGGGTACGAACTACAAGGCGTACGACTATATGGGGGCGCATAAGGTCAACGGAGGATACGTATTCCGTGTCTGGGCGCCGAATGCGGACGCGGTATACGTTACGGGGGATTTTAACAATTGGTCAAAATCCACGCAAATGACACGCATAACCGAGGGCGGAATTTTTGAGTGCAGACTTCCCGGGGACAGCTTTGGCGAAAATCAGAAATACAAGTATATAATCGAGCGTAACGGAAGGACGATATATAAGGCAGATCCGTATGCCTTCATGTGTGAAAAGCCTCCTCTTACGGCATCCGTTTTTACGTCGGCGGAATATAAATGGAAGGATTCGCTCTGGATGCGAAACAGGCAAAGACGTGCAAGCTACGGCTTTGAGGCATCACCTATAAATATATACGAGGTCCATCTCGGCTCGTTTATGCGGAATGCTGAGGGCGAATATCTGACCTACAAGCAGCTTGCCACCGAGCTTTGCACCTACGTAAAGCAGATGGGCTACACACACGTTGAGATAATGCCGGTCGCCGAGCATCCCTATGACGGCTCCTGGGGCTATCAGGTTTGCGGCTACTACGCACCCACCTCCCGATTCGGAACACCCACCGATTTCTGCGAGTTTGTGGATATGCTGCACTGTGCGGGCATAGGCGTTATTATGGACTGGGTTCCCGCTCATTTCCCGAAGGATGCACACGGGCTTTACGAATTTGACGGAAGCCCGCTTTACGAGTATCAGGGAAGCGATCGCATTGAGCACAGAGGCTGGGGAACGAGATGCTTTGACGTTGGAAGAAACGAGGTTCAGTGCTTCCTCGTGTCGAACGCCGCATATTGGGCGGAGAAATTCCACGTTGACGGACTGAGAGTTGATGCGGTTGCATCCATGCTCTACCTTGACTACGACCGCATGCCGGGAGAATGGGTTCCGAACGTTTACGGAGACAACCGTAACCTTGAGGCGATCGCGTTCTTCAAGAAGCTGAACGGATATATGCACGATAAATTCCCGGACGTTATGATGATAGCGGAGGAATCGAGCGCATATTCGAACATCACCGGCTTTGAAAACGACGGACTCGGCTTTACGATGAAGTGGAATATGGGCTGGATGAACGATTCGCTCGCCTACGTTGAGCAGGACCCTATATACAGAAAGTATTCGCACGATAAGCTTACCTTCTCGCTGACATATGCCTTTTCCGAGAAATACGTTCTGCCGTTTTCACACGATGAGGTCGTTCACGGAAAGAAATCGCTGCTTGACAAGGCTCCCGTTTCGTATGAGGATAAATTTGCAACGGCGCGTGCGCTTCTTGTATGGCAGATGACGCATCCCGGTAAAAAGCTCAACTTCATGGGCTCGGAGATAGGACAGTTCAGAGAATGGGACTACGAAAATTCGATCGAATGGTTTTTGCTTGACTATCCCATGCACGAGCGATTCCAGAGCTTTGTTGCCGCGCTCAATAAATTCTATCTTGAGCACAGCCAGCTGTGGGAGATCGAAAATTCGTGGGAGGGCTTTTGGTGGCTTGACCCTGACAATGCGGACAAGAGCATAATCTCCTTCTGCAGAAGAAACAAGAAGGGCGAGGTGCTTGTTGTTGCAATCAACTTCACACCGGTTGAATACCGCGATTTTGAGCTTCCCTTGCCGTTTGACGGACGCTTTAAATGCGTGTTCAATTCTGCCGATAAGCAGTACGGCGGATATTGCGACACGGACGATTCTGTTCTTATAGGTACCGGAAGTCATACGTCACGCTCGGGCTTCGGTACGAAAATAAAAATGCCCGCATACGGCGCGCTTATCTTTAACGGAAAGCGCCCGAGAAACGTAAAGACTGTCGAAAGGCGTGTTTTTGAGCGTGATGACGCATCCGCGCGTGCGACGAGAGGTGCAAAGCCCCGCCGTGCGTCAAAGGAGCAGTAAAGTAAGGTAACCTGCGGGAGAGTCCCGTTTATAATAATACAGTAACCAAAAGAAAGAAAATACAGCGCAACTACAGCGCAAAGGAAAATGGAGGTTTTTATGTACAAGAAAAAAGAATGCGTTGCAATGCTGCTCGCAGGCGGTCAGGGTTCACGACTCTATGCCTTGACAAGCTCTGTGGCAAAGCCCGCCGTTCAGTTCGGCGGAAAGTACCGTATCATCGACTTCACCCTCTCAAACTGCATCAACTCCGGCATTGATACCGTCGGTGTTCTTACGCAGTATCAGCCCCTCGAACTTAACGATTACATCGGAAACGGTCTCCCCTGGGACCTTGACCGCACAATAGGCGGTGTAAAGATCCTTCCTCCCTATCAGGGACAGGGAAAGAGCGATTGGTATCGCGGAACGGCTAATGCTATTTATCAGAATCTTCACTTTATAGATCTGTACGATCCCGATTACGTTCTCGTTCTCTCGGGTGACCATATCTACAAGATGGACTACGCAAAGATGCTCGACTTCCATAAGGAAAACAACGCCGACTGCACGATCGCTGTAATTGACGTTCCGATAGAGGAGGCCAGCAGATTCGGTATAATGAGCGCAAATGAGGACGGAAGCATTTATAAGTTCTCGGAAAAGCCGAAGAACCCCGACAGCACTCTTGCGTCCATGGGTATTTACATTTTTAACAGAAAGAAGCTTGCAAGCTATCTTGAGGAGGATGAAAAGACCGAGGGCTCGGCAAATGACTTCGGTAAGAATATCATTCCCGCAATGCTTGAGGCGAAGGAAAGAATGTTTGCATATCCCTTCGAGGGCTATTGGAAGGACGTCGGAACCATCTCCTCGCTCTGGGAAGCGAATATGGACCTCCTCGGTGACAAGCCGAACCTTGACTGCGGCAGTGAGGACTGGAGAATATACGCGCGTCACGATGCTCATGCTCCTCAGTACGTTGGTGCGGACGCAACTGTTGACAACTGCGCGATAACAGAGGGCTGTGAGATATTCGGTACGGTTAAGAACAGCGTTATCGGTGCAAACGTCAAGATTGGCGTCGGAGCGGTCGTTGAGGACAGCGTTGTTATGAGTGATACCGTTATAGAGGACGGCGCATACGTAGGAAACAGTATTGTCGGTGCAAACGTAACGGTAAAGAGCGGAGCGAAGGTCGGATGTCCTCATGCGGACGGCGCCGATATAGCTCTTATAGGTCCCGGAAACGTAATTGAATGCGGCGACGTCGTTGCTCCCGGAGCAATGGTGTACAGCCCCGAGGCATAAAAAGGAGGCAGATGCAATTATGATGAACGCAGCAAGCTTGATTTTTTCTAATATTCACGACAGCACCATTCCCGAATTTACCGCGGTGCGTACGATGGCGTCCGTTCCCTTTGCGGGAAGATACCGCCTTATAGACTTTGCTCTTTCAAACGTTGTAAACTCGGGCATGACCCGTGTGGGAATTATTACTCACTACAACTATCAGTCTCTCGTTGAACATATCGGAAACGGAAAGGACTGGGACCTTGCAAGAAGAACTGGAGGTATCAAGATACTTCCGCCATTTATTACTGCATTCGATAACTCGGTTGCCGCAAAGGTGTACGAAACGAGACTTGAAGCGCTTCTCGGTGTTATGAACTTCATTACAAACTGTACCGAGGAATATATCGTTCTTATGGACAGCGACGTGGTTCTTAATATCGACTTCAAGAAGGTGATCAAGGCACACGAAAAGTCCGGCGCGGATATTACTATAGTTACGAAGAATCTCGCTCCGAAGAGCTGTAATATAGCAAAGCAGAGCTATTGTTTAAGAACGAATGCCGATGGCAGACTTACCGACCTTACCGAAGTCACGGATACGGATCTTGACGCTGACGAGCTTAAGATATCCACCAACATCTTCGTATTCAAGCGCAGATACCTTCTCGATCTTCTCCTTGACGCGCGCGTAAGAGGCTACAGAAACTTCTACCGTAACATCATCAGCGCAAATATCGAAAAGGCAAACATCCGCGCGTACGAATACGACGGATATTATGCAAAGATAGCATCTCTTGCGGGATATTATAGAGAAAACCTTAATCTCCTTTGCCCCGAAAGCAGAAAAGCTCTCTTTGATATCGACGGCAGAAGCATTTACACAAAGATAAGAAACACCGCTCCTACGTCATATCACCCCGGCTCGAATATAAAGAATTCACTTATCGCCGACGGATGTGTTATTGAGGGTGTGGTTGAAAACTCGGTTATCTTCAGAGGTGTAAAGGTAGGACGCGGAACGGTTGTACGCAATTCGGTAATCCTTCAGGATACTTACATCGGTAATAACGCGACACTTGACTGCGTTGTTACGGATAAAGCGGCTGTTATTCGCGATAACAGAAGCCTTAAGGGTGATGAATCGCTTCCGTTCTTTGTACCGAAGGGAACAATGATTTAAACAATAAAAGGAAATAAGCTATGAAAAAAATATTATTTGCAGGTGCGGAGATAATGCCATTCGCCTCTACCGGCGGACTTGGTGACGTTCTCGGCTCCCTGCCCAAATCCCTTGTCGTTGAATACGGCAAAAACGCCGACATAAGAGCGGTAATGCCGCTTTATTCCGCTGTCGGTGAAAAGTACAGAGAGAGAATGACTCTCGTTGCAACTCTTGAGGTCCCGCTTGCGTGGAGAAGACTTTACTGCGGTATCTACGAGCTGAAGGAAAACGGAGTTACGTGGTATTTTATTGATAACGAATACTATTTCAAGCGCCACGCTCTTTACGGTCACTACGATGACGGAGAAAGATACGCGTATTTCTCAATGGCAGTTATGAAGCTTATGGAGGTCACCGGCTTTATTCCGGACATTCTCCATTCTCACGATTGGCAGGCGGCTCTTACCACCGTTTATCTTAAGACTATATACGCAAACGTACCCGGATTTGAAAACGTGAAGGCGATCTTCACCATTCATAATATCGAATATCAGGGTAAATATGATTTTAACATTCTCGGTGACGTTTTCGCGCTTCCCGAAAAGTACAGATCCATCGTTGAAAACGACGGCTGCATAAACCTTATGAAGGGAGCTATTGCTGTTGCCGATAAGGTTTCGACGGTAAGCCCGCGTTACGCATCCGAAATTCTTACGGAGGAATATTCCCACGGACTTTCGGGCATACTTTGCGCAAACTCGTATAAGCTTTCGGGCATACTTAACGGTATCGATTACGATTACTACAACCCGACGACAGACGAGGCTATAGCGTCCAATTTCGATTCGGCACATTATGCGGCAAAGCAGAAGAACAAGGTAGCGCTCTTTAAGGAGCTCGGACTTAACGGCGACAAGAACACTCCTCTCGTTGCAGTAATTTCCCGCCTTGCAACCCACAAGGGACTTGATCTCGTTGCGGAGAACGCATACCGCATGATGAACGAAACAAACTGCAATTTCGTCCTTCTCGGAACGGGAGAGCCTGCGCTTGAGCGATTCTTCTCGGGACTTGAATATGCGTTCCCCGGCAGAGTGAAAGCGCTTATTACGTTTGACCGTCCTCTTTCCAAGAGGATCTACTCTGCGGCAGACGTCTTCCTTATGCCCTCTAAGAGCGAGCCGTGCGGGCTTTCTCAGATGATAGCGTCGAGATACGGCGCGGTTCCGGTAACACGTGAGACGGGCGGACTTTACGACTCGATAAAGAATTACAGTGAGCAGGACAGCAGGGTTCTCGGAAACGGATTTACCTTTGCAGATTACTCGTCCGAGGCTCTTTACGGAAAAATCAGAGAGGCTCTTGCACTTTATGAGGACAGGACCCGCTGGAAGAGACTTTACCGCAAGGTAATGAACGAGGATTTTTCATGGGAGAAATCCGCAAAGGAATACGTTGAGCTTTATAAGTAATTAAGGTGTGAGTTGTCACACAAGGATCTCGGGGATCTGTATACCGGTCCCCGAGGTTCGGAAATGACGGTATTTTAATATAGATCGATAAAAAGGCAAAGACAATATCCCGAGGAACACCCACCGCGGTTTTATTATATAATATATTGTAACCAATAAAAAAGAAGAGAACAAAATAATTTCACGAAAGGTACTGATAACCAATGAACTACAATCCCGGCGTAAAGGAAGTTGGAGAAATCATTAAGCAAAAGCTTGCAAGACACTTTGGCGCGACCCCCAATGAAGCAACCAAGGAGCAGCTGTACAAGGCGTGCGCTCTTTCGGTTAAGGATATACTCACAGAAAAGCGTTCCGAATTCAAAACGAACGTAAACAGAGATGGCATGAAGAGAGTTTACTACATGTCCATGGAATTCCTTCTCGGACGCTCTCTTAAGACGAATCTTCACAACCTCGGCCTTAACGGCGTTTACGATGAGGTCCTGAAGGATTACGGAACCGACCTTGAAACTCTTTACGAGTGCGAGCCCGACGCGGGTCTTGGCAACGGCGGTCTCGGAAGACTTGCCGCGTGCTTTATGGATTCGCTCACGTCACTCAATTACCCCGCAACAGGTTTTTCAATCTGCTACGAATACGGACTTTTCAAGCAGAGAATAATCGACGGCGTGCAGGTTGAGATCCCCGACGTATGGCTTCCCGGCGGTGAGGTCTGGCTCATTCCGAGAACTGACAGAGTTTTCAAGGTAAAATTCGGCGGCGAGGTCAAGGAGGAATGGAAAGACGGTCACTGCGAGATAATCTATCAGAACTATGAGGAGATCGAGGCTGTTCCTTACGATATGATGATCTCCGGTCATGGCTGCGAGGCAGTAAACCAGCTCCGTCTTTGGAGAGCCCGCGACATCCAGAATTTCAATATGGGTCTTTTCTCTCAGGGTCAGTATACAAAGGCACTTGAGGAAAGCAACAACGCGGAGATCATTTCGAAGGTTCTTTATCCTTCGGATAACCACACAGAGGGTAAGCTTCTTCGTCTTTCTCAGCAGTATTTCCTTGCGTCCGCGTCAACACAGAGCATTATTCGCGACCACATGGCGGTCTACGGAACTATCCACAACCTTCCCGACAAGGTATCCATTCACATCAACGATACGCACCCCGCGCTCTGCATCCCCGAGCTTATGAGAATTCTCATGGATGAATACAGACTCGATTGGGATACTGCATGGGACATCGTTACAAGAACCGTTTCCTACACCAACCACACTGTAATGCCCGAGGCTCTCGAGACGTGGAGAGAGGATCTCTTCAGACTCAAGCTTCCGAGAATCTACGCGATCGTTAAGGAGATCAACGAGAGATTCTGCCGCGAGGCATGGAATGCGTTCCCCGGTAACTGGGACAGGATCGGTAATCTTGCGGTGATCAGCCACGGCATGGTCAAAATGGCAAACCTTTCTGTTATCGCATCTCACACCATCAACGGCGTATCAAAGCTCCACTCTGAAATTCTCGTGGATACCGTATTCAAGGATTTCTACAGAATGTACCACAACCGCTTCGACAACGTAACGAACGGTATCGCACACCGCCGCTGGCTCTGCTTCTCGAACCCCAAGCTCGAAGCGCTTCTTGATGAGTGTATCGGTGACGCGTATAAGCACAACCCCGAAACG